>NZ_CP146609.1:2872053-3194330 GCF_037094465.1 Pseudodesulfovibrio sp. 5S69 | reverse complement strand
TGGATGAACGGCTTGCCCCGCCGGGGGCTGGTGTCGTGGATGAATTTGGCCAGCAGCCCCTTGCCCGTGCCGGAGTCGCCCATGAGCAGGATCTCCGAGGTCTCGAACTGGGCCAGCTTCTGGGCTGTGGCCATGGCCTTGCGCATGGCCGGGCTCTCGGCCACCACATGGCTCTTCTTGAGTTCCATGAGGGACATGCCGGTCAACTCGGCCTCGGCCTTTTCCTTGGCCTTGCGGGTCTGGGCCAGGGTGGTTCGCAGCTCGTTCAGGTCGGTGATGTCCCGCTCGTTCAGGACCACCAGGCGGATGTTGCCGTCCGCATCAAAGGTCGGCGTGCCGGTGACAATGAGCTGGCGCCCGGTGCGGGTGACCTCCTGCAGGACCGAGACCCGTCGTTTCTTGCGGAGCACCTCCAGGGTGGCGGACCGGTCGATGGTCCCGTTCTCCACCAGGGTGGCCACGGGCCTGCCGATGACCTCGTCCGCCGAGATGGAGTTGAGGCTCTCCGAGGCGTTGTTGATGTTCAGGACCACGCCGTGACCGTCGGTCAGCCAGATGCCGTCGCTGGACGCGTTGAAGACCGCCTCCATGTGTTCGGCCAGGGTGCGGTAGGTCGCGGTCCGCGCCACCCGATCCGGGGCCGGTTCCGGTTGGAGGGTGAGCAGGCTGCCCACGGTCTCGCCGTTCATGACGATGGGGCTGCGCGAGACCGCGTTCAGGGTGCCGTCGGGCATCTCCAGGTTCGCGGCCGTCTGCCCGTTGACGAATGCCTCGGGCATGACCTCGGCCATGGGCAGGCCGTGCATGCGCCCCGGCCCGAACCCGAAGGTCTGCTCCGCGCACGGCGTGGCATAGGCGATGAGCCCGGAAGAGTCCGCGGCCAGGGCCGCTACGTTCAGGTGGTTCAGGATGCAATGAAAGGGGATGTCCACGGGATTGGTCTCGGCCACGCCGCACTCCTGCCGGTTTTGATGCAACATTGAATCTTATTTTCGGATTTAGCCCATTCCCTGCGGGATGTCATCAAAAAGTCGTCCCTGCTTGCGTCTGATATGATTGATTTTCATAAAAAAGTTCCGGAGCGGGTCTGGAGTGGAGGCGCTATGCTGTGCGATTCAGATCGGGACAGCGCCGGCCCCCCCAGGGGGCGACAGGGTGTTCTCAGTCGATAATGGACACTGCCTAACGCCTCGTATATGGTGAACACCTGTTTAGCTACAACGTGGGAGAGTTCGTGCAGAGAATTATCGTATTGGGCCTGTGCCTGACACTGTTTCTGCCGGTGGCGGCCTTTGGCGGCGATTTCAACATGCAAGCCATTGTCTATCCCCCATTGGTCTATGCCGATCAGGGCAAGCTGTGGGGTGTGGCTCCCGAGATGGTCCTGGAGATCCAGAAAATCGTGGGCGACGACAGCCCGCTGAAAGAGACGCCCTGGCTGCGTGGTTATGAGCAGACGCAGAAGCTGCCCCGGCAGGCCCTGTTCGCCATTGTCCGCATCCCGGAGCGGGAAAAGCTCTTCAAGTGGGTCGGCCCGATCTTCGGCGAGGGGGACTATTTCTTCAAACATAGGGGATCGTCCCTGCGGATCGAGAACCTGAACGACGCGCGCCGGGTCGAACGGATCGCCGTGCGCAAGGACGGCTACACCCATCAGGCTCTGGCCGCCAAGGGATTCACCAACCTCGACGTGGGACCGACCTACGAGTCCAGCTACAGGAAACTGGTCGAGGACCGCGTGGATCTCGTGCTCATGGGCGAGCGTACCTATTACTATATGGTCAAGAAGGCCGGCCTCAATCCCGTGGAGTTCGAGCGCACGGACTGCAAGTTCGGCAACTCCGCCGCCTGGCTCGCCTTCTCCCTGGACGTCCCGGACCAAACCATTCGAAAATGGCAGAACGCCCTCGACACCCTGAAGGAGAACGGCGTCTACCAGAGGATCATGGAACGGAATTTCACGTACTAGGCGCCCCCGGCCGTACCACAAAAAGAAGCCCCGCCGTGATTTTCACGGCGGGGCTTTTCGTTGTCTTGGTGGAGACGAAGAGATTTGAACTCTCGACCCCTGCCTTGCGAAGGCAGTGCTCTCCCAGCTGAGCTACGTCCCCGTTGGTGGAGCGTTGTTACCGCTTTTCGGGATGAAGCTCAAGCCTTTTGAGCGGATAAAAGATTCATTGCCTTGAAAATGGTTTCCACCCGGTTTCGGTAGGTGTGGTCCAGGAGGATGCATTCCCTCCAGGCTCGGCGCAGGGCGCATTTTTTCGGGGTCTCCTCGCGATGGCGGATGACCAGATCGTGGATGTCGTCGGGGCGGGAATAGGTGATCGCCTCGACCAGGTCGTCCGGAAAGATTTGCAGGCCGGGGTGGAGATCGGTCAGCAGGAAGCCGCCCGCGCACCAGACGTCGAAGTTGCGTTGGTTCAGCCCGGCCGGGAGCTGCATGCCGGTGACGTTGAGGACCACGCCCGCACTCCGGTACAGGGCGGGCAGGTGGGCGTAGTAGTCCACCACCGGGCGGACGTCCGCGTCCTGGTTGTCGAGGTCCCGCCAGCCGTCGTCGCCGAAGATGACGATCCGGCCCGCCGCGTTCAGGCAGCGCTTTTTCCAGAGATTCGAGGCGAATTCCGCGCCCGCGCCTACGGCCCGGCCCCGGTTGCCCGGCCAGAGTGGATCGACGTTCAACCGGTCGCGCCACCAGTGGTAGTCGAAGCGGGTCGGCCCGGCGCTGCCCGCGACCAGTTCGGCGGCGTCCTCGGGCATGGTCTCGCCCGCGAAGAATTTGTCCCGGTCCGGGAACCGGGAGCGGCCCACGAAGACCAGCCTGCCCTCGATGTCCCGGGCGTGGTCGGGCAGCGTGCCGCCAGCCTCGAACAGGGCCGGGGAGGCGGCCAGGGGCAGGTGGGTCACCCTCCTTGCGCCGTTTTCGATGAGCGGACCGATGAAGCTGTGGTCCGTGACGAACAGGTTGAGCTCGCGCCACGCCTCGGTCTTGACTGCGGTGAGCAGGTTGAACGGGTTGTCCACCATCCAGACCGCCACCTTGACTCCGGCCTCGTGCAGGATGGCCTGGCCCAGGCCGAAGTGGTCGAGTCCGCGAAAATTGACCGAGAAGAAGAGGTCCGGCACGCCCTCCTGCAGATAGTCGGGCAAGACCTTGCCGGGATGCTTGCCCAGAGACTCGTGGTCGATGCGGACCACCCGCCAGCCCGCGTCCATGAAGGCCCTGGCCAGTTCCTCGACGAGCAGGGCGTCGTCCCCGACCGGCAGCCATACGGTGCGCGCAAGCTTCGGCCGGATGCGGTCCGCCAGGCTCAGCCGGGCGGTCAGCGGGCCGTAGAAGGACGGGAAGGCCTTCTGTACGGGCAGGTAGCGGACCACGTGGGCGCGGGCGGACGAGGCGATGGTGAAGTCCTCGGGGGCCATGGCTTCGAAGTTGGCGGGCACGCGGTCGTGCCAGCCGTCCACCTGACCGATGAAGTCCGGGCAGTCCAGGTAGAAGAATGTCTCGTCGTCCGGCAGGTCGAACCATTTCGGGACCTTGTCGGGCTCGGGGCCGAGTCCGAGAAAGATCACCGGGGCCTCGTCCAGGGAGCGGTTGACCCGCCATTCGAAGTGGGTCTTGTCGGCGGGCATGGACTTGGTCAGGCCGAGTTCGTCGCGGATGGAGATATGTCGGGGTCTGGGCACGTTGTTCACTTGGCTTTTCCGGCGGATTCGGCTACTAACCGCTCCACGCCGCATTGACGGAGCGATACCATGAAACAATACCAGGACAAATACTTCAAAAGGGCCAAAAAGGAAAACTACGCCGCCCGCTCGGTCTACAAGCTCAAGGAGATGGACAAGCGGTTCGGGATCTTCAAGCGCGGCCAGACCGTGCTCGATCTCGGCGCCGCCCCCGGTTCCTGGACCCAGTTCGCCGGAGAGCGGGTGGGGCCGCAGGGGCGGGTGCTCGGCGTGGACCTGCAGACCACCAAGCACACCTTTGCCGACAATATCACTTTTCTGCAGGCGGACGTGTTCTCTGACTCGCCCGAGCTGCTCGAGGCCATCGAACCGCTCGCGCCGTTCGACGTCATTATCAGCGACATGGCCCCCAAGACAACCGGAATCAAGTTCGCGGACCAGGCCAACTCGCTGGAGCTGTGCGAGCGGGCCTTCGAGGTGGCGTGCAAATACCTCAAGAAGGGCGGCAACTTCGCCGTGAAGATCTTCGAGGGCGGTGAGATCAACGACTACCGAAACGAGATCCGCCCGTATTTCGGGAAGATAAAGAATTTCAAACCGTACAGTTCCCGGTCCGAGAGCAAGGAGATCTTCATCGTTGCGCTTGGCTTTAAGGGCGTTGACGGGTAGAACATTGGACCGACCAGCAATTAAGACCGATAGCGATATATTCAGGAGGAAATATGGCCGGACATAGTAAATGGGCGAACATTCAGCACCGTAAGGGGCGTCAGGACGCCAAAAAGGCGAAATTTTTCACCAAGGCCGCCAAGGACATCATCCTGGCCGCCAAGGCGGGCGGCGGCAACCCCGACGACAACTCGACACTGCGCCTGGCCATCCAGAAGGCCAAGGCCGTGAACCTGCCCAAGGACAAGATCGACAACGCCATCAAGAAGGGCACCGGCGAACTGGCCGGCGGCGATCTGGCCGAAGTCATGTACGAAGGCTACGGCCCCGGCGGCGTGGCCATGCTCGTCGAGGTGGCCACGGATAACAAGAACCGCACCGTGGCCGAAATTCGCCATGCCTTCACCAAGCACGGCGGGAACATGGCCGAGAACGGCGCGGTCTCCTACATGTTCAACCGCAAGGGCGTGATCGTCTTCAACGGTGAAAAATACACCGAGGACGAGCTTATGGAAGCGGGGCTGGAGGCCGGGGCCGACGACATCGTCGAGGACGGCGACACCTTCATCGTCTACACCGAGCCCGGCGACTTCATGGCCGTGCAGCAGGCTTTTGCCGACGCGGGCATGGAGTACGAGTCCGCCGAGTTCAACCAGGTCCCCGAGAACCTGGTGCCGGTGGATGCCGCCGTGGGCAAGAAGGTCATGAACCTGTTCGATGCCCTGGAAGACAACGACGACACCCAGAACGTCTACATGAACGCCGACCTGCCGGACGACCTGTTCGACGAGGAAGACTAGGCTCCATGGCGGAAGGGCTGATCGTCCTGGGGCTCGACCCCGGCACGAGGGTCACCGGCTACGGCGTGGTCCGGGAACTCTCGGGCAAGGCCGAGCTGGTCGCCACCGGCACCATCCGCACCCCGGTCAAGAAGGACATGGCCACCCGCATGGGGGTCATCTTCAGCCAGCTCCAGGAGCTGATCCGGGCCCACGCGCCGGCGGAAGCCGCCATCGAAAACGTGTTCGTTTCCAAGAACCCCTCGTCGGCCCTCAAACTCGGGCAGGCGAGGGGTGCCTGCATGGCCGCCTGCGCCGTGAACAACATCCCCATGGGCGAGTACGAGCCTTCCAAGGTCAAGAAGAACCTGGTCGGCGTGGGCAACGCGCCCAAGTCCCAGGTGGCCTACATGGTGGCCCATTGCCTGGGCATCAAGAAGCCGGATTGGCCCGAGGACGCCTCGGACGCCCTGGCCATAGCCATCTGCCACTTGAACGAGCGGCGCATGCGCAAGCTGACCTGCTCCTGATCTTTCGGCAGGACGCGGAAAAGGCCCGTCCGGTAGCACCGGGCGGGCCTTTTTGTTGCGTGTTTCCGCAGCTACTTCTTCTTGGGCTTCTTGTCCTTTCCCTTCCCCTTGCCCTTGGACATGGCGTCCATGTCCTGGTTCATGTTCTGATTCATGTTTTGATGCATCATCCCCTTGTCCTTGCCTTTGGCCTTGCCCACGCCGTGCCCGCCGCACTCCTTGGCGATGCGGCCCCAGCCCATGCCGGAGTCGCGCATGGCCCGAATCTGGTCGCTGGTCTTGCCGCACTGACGGGCGAGCTGGTCCACCTTGGCGTTGTCCAGGTTGGACTCGGCCCGGCGGTATCGATCCTGGGCCTGTTCGTATTCCATCTGCGCCGCGGCCACTTCCTCCTGGGAGGCTTTCTTCCTGTTGCGGACGGCGTCCAGGATTTCCTTGGCCTTGGCCACTTCTTCCGAGGAGTTGGCGGCCTCCTGAACCACGGCCTCGCCCACCAGCGATACGAGTTCGTCCTGGGTCAGGTCCTCGCCCTGGGCCAGGGCCGGGGAGGCGGCCAGGAGCAGCAGGGCGCCTGCCAGCAGGTAATATGCGATTGTTTTCATGGGGAGCTCCTCGTTACAGGTTGGTTCCACCCACGATTCGCGGACGGAGGACGAAAAATCCAGCCTTGAATATAAAATGACCAGCGGGGTTGGTCAAGGTGGATACCCTTTGAATTACGTTCACTATTCGGATAAAGTCACAGCACGGAGGATTTCCATGATCGCATACCTGCAGGGTGAACTGCTCTCGGCGGATGAGAAGGGACTTGTCCTGCTCACCCCTGGCGGCGTGGGCTACGAAGTGGCCGCGCCCACGTCGGTCCTGGCCAAGCTGCCGGGCAGGGGCAAGGAGGTGCGGCTGTACGTCCATACCCAGGTGGCCGAAAAGGCCATCGACCTGTTCGGCTTCCTGGAGGCCGACGACCTGGACCTCTTCCGTACGCTCATCTCCATCGACAAGCTCGGGCCCAAGAAGGCCATGGCCATCCTGTCCATGTTCGACGCGGCCCACCTGCGCGAGATCGCCTTCCGCGAGGACGTGACCACCCTATCCACCGTGCCCGGCATCGGGCCCAAGTCCGCCAAGCAGATCCTCTGGAATCTCAAGGACAAGGTCGACAAGCTGACCCCGGTGACCGGCAAGGCGCCGAGCGCGCCCCAGGGGCCGCAGGGCGAGTACCTGGACGCCCTTGCGGGGCTCAAGGGGTTGGGCTACGGTGAGGACGAAATCCGGCCCATGCTTCTCGAAACCTTCGACGATGAACCCGATCTCGACGCCGCCGGCGCTATCCGCGCGGTGCTCAAGAAGATCAACGCGGCACGCTCATGAGCAAATGCACCCTTCCCGAGGAAAACGTCCGGCCCCGGAAACTGTCCGATTTCATCGGTCAGGTGGACCTGCGCACCAACCTCGACGTTTTTATCCGGGCCGCGCGTGAGCGCGAGCGCTCCCTGGACCATACCCTGTTCTACGGCAACCCAGGCCTGGGCAAGACCACCTTGGCCCGGATCATGGCCTCGGAGCTGGGCGTGAACATGGTCTCCACCTCGGGACCGGTCATCGAGCGGTCCGGCGACCTGGCGGCCATCCTGACCAATTTGGAACGCGGCGACATCCTGTTCATCGACGAGATTCATCGCATGCCGCCCACCGTGGAGGAAGTGCTCTATCCGGCCATGGAGGATTTTCAGATCGACCTGGTCATCGGTTCCGGCCCCGGCGCGCGTACGGTCAAGCTCGACCTCGAACCGTTTACCCTGGTCGGGGCGACCACCCGGCTCGGGCTGTTGACCTCGCCCCTGCGTGACCGCTTTGGCTGCATCTTCCGTATCGAATTCTACTCCCCCGAGGAGCTCGGGCGTATCGTGGAGCGCAGCGCCGCCATTCTGGGCGTGGAGGTGGAGCCCGAGGGAGCCCTGGCCATCGGCCGCAGGGCGCGCGGCACCCCGCGCATCGCCAACCGGCTGCTTCGGCGCGTGCGCGACTACGCCTTGGTCCACGGCACGGGGGTGGTCAGCCGCGAGCTGGCCGAATCCTCGCTCGAACGCCTGGACGTGGACCAGTACGGCCTGGACAACATGGACCGCAAGATCCTGACCCTCATGGTCGAGCACTTCAACGGCGGCCCGGTGGGGCTCAAGACCATTGCCGCGGCCTGCGCCGAGGAGGTCCGGACCATCGAGGACATCTACGAGCCATACCTCATTCAGTGCGGTTTCCTGAAGCGCACCCCGCGCGGGCGCGTGGCCACGGCCAAGGCGTACCAGCACCTCAAGATGCGCATGGAAGACGATCAGGCCTCTCTACTCTAGGCCTGTCCTCACCTTCCTGTGGCGAAAAATCATTGTTTCCCCGGCCCGTTCCGGTAGCATGGGGCAGAACGACAAACCCTATCGGAGGTACCTGACCATGGACAAATGGGAATGCCCGTGCGGCTACGTGTACGACCCTGCGGAAGGCGACCCGGACAGCAATATCCCCATCGGAACCAAGTTCGAAGACCTGCCCGACGACTGGGTCTGCCCCCAGTGCGGCGCGGAAAAGGAATATTTCGAAAAACTGTAAAAAAATCGTAACAAGCCATTGCCATCCGCCATGTAACGAGTGTATGGTTGAATCAAGTCAAAGGAAGTGTTTCCAGGCAACGCCAGACAAACCGCATGATTTAGTGAACCTAGACAGCGTTTCAAGGCAACCCGCTAACAACAACGTCCTTTGGTAGAGGCCCGTAACTCGGCAACCTCAGTAGGCAACATTTACAAAAGCCCCCGTGCAGGGGGCTTTTTTTATGGTGCGTGGCGGCTTCCGATAGCGGGCCATCTGCACATTTTTCCGGCGGGCGCTGATCTCACGTAGACGGCTACGCTGCGGTCAGCGCCCACCGAAAGAAAATGCACAGCTGACTCACTCTCGAAAGCCTATTCCGAGTGCTAGTTGGCGGCGGAAGAGAGAGCCGCTGTCGGGTGCTGCGCGCATCCGAATTGCTCCAGTTGAGGGGATTAGGCATGGGGCCTTTGGGGAGTCTCGCCCGCGAAGCGGAGATAAAAAGTTTGGGAGATGCTTAAGAACCTTTTTCAAAAGGTTCTTAAGCCGTCGGAGACGCCCGGCCGGCGAGGCCCCGCCGGAGGCTTATTGGGCGCGCCGCAGTCTGCGGAGCACGGTGATGGTGAGACAGGTGAGGGCGGTCCAGGTGAGGACGCCGGTCAGGCCCATGGCGCCGCCGAGGAGCGGGTGGGCGCCGGGGAACATCCAGGCCCAGATGCCGTAGCCCTGGGCGTTGGCAGCGCCGTGGAGGAATCCGGCCAGGATGGAGGACCGGTAGTGCAGGGTCATCTCGTTGAGGAACGCGCCGAAGGCCAGGCAGATGAGGCACATCATCAGGATGCCGGGGGCAGGCTGGCTGGGATAGTTGAGCCCGGCGAGGATCAGGGGCGCGTGCCACAGGCCCCAGAGCAGGCCGAGAATGAGGTAGGCGGCGGGTTTGCCCAGCGGCATGAGCCGGGGCAGCAGGAACCCGCGCCAGCCCAGTTCCTCGCCCAGGCCGAAGACGAAATTGATTAGCGGGCCGAGGAAGATGGACAGGGGCAGCAAGACCTGGAGGGCCGTGTTGCGGCCGATGGGTGTGCCGGATAATGAGGATAAGGAGTTCAGGTCGGGGTCGAAGCCGGAGAGTCCGGCACTCCATGTAATGCCGTACATGACGGCATAGGCGACGGGAATGAGGGCGATGCCGAGGAAGTAGGGGCCGACGGACCCCATGCGCAGGGAGAGGACCGGGATCAGGCCCCGCACGGAGGTCCGCTCCAGGAGCAGGGGCACGAGGAGCGCGGCCAGGCCGGGAATCCACATGACGCCCATGAGCCACAGGGCGGGCGCGGACTGGCCCACCAGGTCGTCGAAGCGCAGGCCGTCCGCGATGAGTGCGCCTTCCACTCCCCAGGTGGCCGCGAAGACGATGAGCACGAAGGCCAGTACCGGGCCGGGCCGGAAGGGGCCGAAGTCGCGGTCCGACGAACGGCCGGTGCGGGCGCTCGGATCAGGCATAGCGCGACAGCCTGTCGAAATAGAGGTCCCGGCAGCGGTTCTCGATCTCCAGGAGCCGGGCAAAGGGGGCGTTGAAGTCGTTGTTTCCGGCGGTGAACAGGCCGTGCCCGTGGACGATGGCCGCGCCGTTTGCCGCCATGGCGGGCGGCAGGGTGTGGCACAGCCCGGTGGGGCCGGTGCCGACCTCGCCGGGCACGATGGGCACGCCGTCCACGGTCCGGCATTCGGTGCAGTGGATGTGGCAGTGGCCCCGGTTGGGGCAGTCGTCGCGCTCGCAGTCCATGGACATGATTACCGAGAATTTCGGGTGGCCGTGCAGGATGCAGTCATAGTTTGATCGGCGGTAGACGTCCTCGTGGGCGGACAGCTCGCTCGACGCGGTCAACCCGTTGGTGGTGGAGCCGTCCAAGGGGCACGGATCGATGCACCCTTCGAGTTCGTCCAGGGAGCTGCCGGTCTGCGAGATATAGACGGTCTCGTCCAGCTTGTAGGAAATATTGCCGAAGAACGAATCAACCAGGCCGTAGCCCACGACCTTGCGGCCCGCTTCGGCCATGGCCGCGACTACGCCTTCCTCGTCGGTGAAGGGCCCGGCAGCGAGCCCGGGCAGGTCCGTGTGCGGCTCGGGCAGGAGCCGGACCACATGGGAGAACGCGTCTGCGTACTCGTCGTCCAACTCGACGCGCCGGGCACGGTTCAGGTAGTCCGAGAAGAAGAGCACGAAGGAGGAGAAGACCAGTGATGAGACGGACACGAACCCCTGTTCCGGCGTGACTGTGCCGCAGGCGGCCACGCCCTGGCCGGGGATCACGATGACCTTGCGCCGCTTGAGCTGCGCGGCCATGGCTTCGGCGGTGAAGTCGGCGCAGACCGGGATGTCGTGCAAAAAAGTCCGGGTCTCGGTGTCCTCGGGCCGGATGCCGTCCGGGTTGCGCGCGGCCAGGAAGTCCAGGATGGTCCGGTAAGGCTCGGCCGGGCGGATGAACACCAGGGAGTTGATGGACAGGCGCGAAAACAGCCCGGCCAGTTCGCCGGTGCGCGGGTCCTCGCGATTCCAGGTCAGGTCCGCGTCCAGGCCGCCGACCAACGGCGCGTCCGGCCCGGTGCCGGAGGCCAGTCCCTGGGCGGCCAGCTTGGCCGCGTATTTTTCGCAGAGGGCCTTCATTGGTCGAGCCCCAGCCGTTGCAGCGTTTCCGTGGTAGGGGCCCCGTTCTCGTCCAGCCCGCGCACGGCGTAGTAGTTGCGCCGGGCCTGGAGAAATTTCTCGCGGTCTATGGGCGGGATTTCCACGCCGCCGCCCGAAGTCCCGGGCTCGGTGAAAAACCGCCCGGGCAGATCGTCGTCCGTGGCGTCGAAGCCGTTTCCCGCGTTCATGCGCCGCTCGTTTACGGTGGTCCGTTCGCCGACTTCGAGCAGGGACTGGACCGACCAGTCCTGTCCGGTGACCGCCGTGAGTGCCTTGGCGTACTCTTCGAGCCCGGCGGCCAGGAAGATGAGGCGGCAGGCGTTCATGGAGTCGCAGGCCGCGATGGTGTCCTCGGCCAGCTTGATGATCCGCGCCTTGCCGCTGAAGGTGAAGCGGTCCGTGGCCACGGGTTTGCGCAGGACCTCGTGGCTGATGGGGTAGGCGTGCTGATGGCAGCCGCCGCGGGTGGACACGGCGTAGGCCAGGGCCAGGCCGTAGCCGCCACGCGGGTCGAAGGCGGGGAGCTCCAGCCCTTTGACCGTCATGGCCGCTTCCGGGCGGCCGCACGCCTGGGCCAGGTTGAGGGCGCCCTTGGCCAGGTCGCCGCCCTCGGCCATGGCGCGCAGGGTCGAGAGGAGCGTCTTGTCCGTGTAGTCCTGGCCGGTGATCTCGCGCAGGCAGGCCAGGGTGGACGCGGCCGAGATCGGGTCCAGTCCGAGCTTGCCGCACAGGTCCGCCGCTTCCATGGCCGATTCGGGGTCCGCGTTGCCCACGTTTGCGGTGAAGTGGGCCATGGTTTCGAAGCCGGGCAGGCTGCGTCCGTCCCGGGCGATCTTGCGGCAGTGGATGTGGCAGCCGAGGCAGCCGTGGTCGCGGGGCTTGTACAGCTCGGCCAGGGCGGCGGCATTGACTGCGGCCCCCTGTTCGAAAAAGGTCTTTTGGAAATTGTCCGTGGGCAGCATGCGCCGCGAGTTGATCAGGTCGAACAGGGCCCCGGTGCCCCAGTGCGAGAAGCCGTGGCCGCCCATGAGCACGGGCGAGGCCATGGTCAGGCGCACGATGGCCTCGCGCGCTTCCGCGAGGGCCGCCGGGTCGTGGACCCGGACCTCGCCGCTGCCGCGCACGGTCAGATATTTGAGATTTTTGGCCGCCCAGACCAGGCCGAGTCCGCCGCGCACGCCGCCGTGGCGGTGGTCCACGGCCACCGAGCCGAGGAGCGAACCGTTCTCCGCCGCCGGGCCGATGCAGGCCAGCGAAGTGTCCTCGGGCAGTTGCCGTTCCAGCCCGTGCAGGACCGCGTCCGAGTCCGTGCCCCACAAGGAGGTCTCGACCACGCGCACGTCGTGGTCGTCGATCTCGATGCCGCAGGGCGTCTCGGCGCGGCCGGTGATGACCAGGCCGTCGTATCCGGCCTTTTTCAGCCGGGTGGGCAGGCCGCCGCCGATGGAGCCGTCGCACACGGCCCCGGTCAGGGGCGAGCGGGACAGGATCGTGCCGCGCCCGGAGGTGGGCGAGTCGGTCCCGGTCAGCGGGCCGGTGAAGATGAGCAAGGGGAGTTCCGGGTCGGTGTATTCGCGGTCGGCAAAGGGGTGCAGGTAGTACCCGGCCAGCCCCCGGCCGCCGAGATACCGCCCGTAGACGGCCTCGTCCGGGTGTTCGGGAGTGGCCGTGCCCGTGGTCAGGTCTATATGGAGGACCATGCCGGTCCGGCCGTAGAATTCGTCCATGGGGAGGAATCTTCCATGAACCGCCTGAAAAGGCAACCGGTTGCCGTCTTGACGATGCGGGTGAAACGGGTATTCTGCGGACCGGAGGAAACATGGCCGAAAAGAAGATCGACAAATCCCGCCGCAATTTCCTGTTCGGGGCCGTGCGCCGCATCAGGAAGGAGGACGACCAGCCCGTGGCCTCGACCGCCGGGGGCATCGACGTGGTCAAGGCGGCCAACGCACTGTACGTGGACGAAAACTGGGAAGGGGCGCGCCTCAAGTACAAGGAGTGCATCGAACAGGACAAGAACGACGCGGACGTGCGCTACCGGCTCGGGGTCTGCTCCTACCGGCTCGGCATGTACCGCCAGGCCAAGCTTGAGTTCGAACGGACCTTGCGCATCGACCAGACCTACCAGGACGCCTTTCTCTACCTCGGGCTGACCCTGGTCCGTCTGGGGCGGCCGGAGAAGACCCCGGCCGTGTGGTCCCGCTATTTCAACCCGTCCGCCGTGAAGGTCATGCGCGAACTCAACCTCCAACTGGGGCTCATCGAGAGCCACCAGCCCGACCCGGACGAGGACATCGCCCTGGCCGTGGAAAAGGCCATTGCCGAGTCCGGCGACGCCGTGGGTTGATCGCGGGTATCCCTGACCCGGACGCGAAAACGCCCCGCCACTCAACGGTGACGGGGCGTTTTCGCGTCCGGAAAGGGCGCTCAGCAGTTGCCCTTGGGCTCGTCGTCGCCCATTTGCTGGGCGATCTTGGCCATCTGGGCGCGGATGTAGCTGGCGGCCACGTCGCCCATGTCGTCCTGCCCCGTGCCCTTCATACCGTGCTGGCGCAGGTCCTCGTCGATCTGCTTCTCCATGCGCGCGGACTCCAGGAACATGACGTAGGCCAGGACCAGGGCGGCGTTGTTGTCGTCGGAACCGTCGCACAGCAGCTCGATGTTCTTCGCATCCACGGTTTCGAGCAGCCGGTCGATGAACAGGGTGATCCACTTCTCGTAGAGCTCGTGCATGATGGGCGGAATCAGGCTGGCCACCTGATCCGGGGCGTTGCCTGCGGTGCCGGTCACGGCCAGGAATTCGTTCAGGGCCTCCAGCCGACGGCTTTCGTCCTGCTCCTCGACCTTGCTGATGATGGTGGAAAAAATGTGGGCTCGTATCTGTTTCTTGTTCATGCTCGCGTATCCATGTCTCTACGTGGTGATAGACCTTGCCTGCGACATACTCTGTAACGCAATGCGGCGGTCCGGGCAAGGGGCCGGAATCCTTTCCGGCTTCCTCGGTCCCGGACAAGGCTGCGGCTTTTGCTTGCATTTTGATCCCGAAGAACGGAAGCTGGTCCGGTCCCCGACGCCGTCTTCATCCCTACGCACAAGGAATTTTCGCATGGATTCGCTGTTCGTCACTCTCGCTCCCTTTCTCAAGGTCCTCTTCTCCTTTCTGCTCATGCTCGCGGGCATGCGCCTGCGCATCGGCCTGGGGCTGTCCATCCTTCTGGGCGGCGTGGCCATGGGGCTGCTCTTCGGCATGGGCGTGCTGCCCATCGTCAAGACAGGCGCCCTGGCCCTGACCCAGGACAAGTTCCTGTTCCTGGCCGCCATCGTCGGCCTCATCCTGATCCTGAGCGACGCCATGGAGCGGTCCGGCCAGTCCAAGCGGCTCATGGAGGCCCTGTCCGGCTTCCTGACCAGCCCGAGGCTCCGGCTCGTCTTTTTCCCCGCCCTCATCGGGCTGCTGCCCATGCCCGGCGGCGCGGTCTTTTCCGCGCCCATGATCAAGACCGTGTCCGAGGACATGCGCATCAGCAACTCGGACCGGGCCGTGCTCAATTACTGGTTCCGCCACGTCTGGGAGTTGATCTGGCCGCTGTATCCCGGCATCATCCTGACCCTGGCTCTGGCCGACCTCCAGATCATCGACCTCGTCTCCTACACCTGGCCCGCCACTCCGATCATGCTTTTGACCGGCTGGTTCTTCTTCCTGCGGCCCGGCGTGCTCGGCGCCAAGGACCTGACCGTGCCCATGCCCCTGACCACCCGGAGCAAATCCGCGGCTCTCCGGGAAGGGCTGCCCCTGCTCATCGCCATCGTCGGGGCCATCGGGCTTGAGACCTCCATCGCCGCGCTTGCACCGTCCATCCCCTTCGAGTTCGGCGTGGTCGCGGCCCTGGCCGCCGCCGTGGTTTGCGTCATGGTCCAGAACACCCAGCTCGGCCTGAACTTTCTGCGTAAGGTGCTGTCCAAGCGCTCCCTGTGGTCCATGATCTCGGTCATCTGCGCCATCTTCATCTTCAAGGACATTCTCCAGGGAGCGGGCGTTGTTCAGGAAATGGCACGTGTGGCGGGCGGCGACGCGGCCTTGTTCGCCTCGGCCGCGTTCCTGCCGTTCCTGGTGGGCATGGTCGCGGGCATCAATGTGGCCTTTGTCGGCGCGACCTTCCCGCTGCTGCTCGGCGTGCTCTCCTCGCTGGGCATGCAGGACCAGACCGTGCCCTACATAGTCCTGGCCACCTTCTGCGGCTTCACCGGCGTGATGATCTCGCCCATCCACATCTGCTTCATCCTGACCTGCGAATACTTCCAGTGCGACCTGGGCCGGACCTGGCGTAAGGTGGTGGCCCCGTGCCTCGTCTTCCTGGCCTCGGGGGTGGCCCTCTTCTTCCTCTACGTTTAGCCATGCCAGGGAACCCGCGCCGGAGAGTCTTGCCCGGTGCGGGGTTTTTAGGTACACACGTGGCCTTGCCCGAGTAGGCGTTCCAGCAAACCATTTGCTTTTGGGGGACCGTTCATGAGCCCATACGGCCATATCTTTACCGAGGACACCTTGCAGGCCATCTTCCCGCCCGAGCGCACCGAGGCGTTTTTCGAGGCCCTGTTCGGCGACGCCGAGGAAGGCAGCTACGACATCGCCCTGGCCTTTGCGGGGAGCCGGGGCCAGGACCTGGACTTCGAGCTCAAGCTCACCCAGCGCCCCGGCAAGTGCCTGGCCTGCAACCTGACCTACGGCCTGCCCCAGGTCTTCTCCCGGCATCCGGTCATCAACGTAAGCGGCATTGCCGAAGCCGTGGCCCAGGCCGCCGGAGCCCCGTCCGCCGACTGGAAGTTCGGCAACACCCGCGAAATCTCCCGCGAACTCCACATCATCCCGCTGACCATCACCCTGGCCTGACGCATTCAAGCCACGGGCACGAAAAAAGGCGCTTCAAGCGCCTTTTTTCGTGCCCGCATACCGGGATTCGGGATTAAACCGCTAATGCAGGGCGTCGACCTTGAGGGGCTCTCCCTTTTCGGGGGCCAGCCGCAAGGTGATGGCGTCCTTGCTGCAAGACAACGTGCACACGCCGCAGCCCATGCAGCGGTCCTCGCGGATGTAGGCGCCTTCCTTGTTGAAGCCGATGGCCTTGAACTGGCATTTCTGGGCGCAGGTGCCGCACTTCGTGCACAAATCCTGGTCCACCTGGGCGAGGTAGCCCGACGAGCAGAGCATGGGGATGCCCATGGCGTGGGCCTTCATGGCCCCGCAGCAGCAGGCGCAACAGTTGCAGATGGCGTAGAACTTGCCGAGGGCCACGTCCTTGAAAAAGGCGTGGGACACGTGGCCGCGAGCCTGCTCGGCCTTGACCACGGCCACGGCCTCGTCCGCGGTGATGGCCCGCGTCTTGTCCGGGTGGTGTTCGAGCATGAAGGTGGCGAAGGGATCGCCGATGAGGATGCAGACGTCCGTGGGCGTGCACGGGTTCTTCATGCCCGCGCGGCAGGGGCAGTCCAGGAGGACGATCTTTTCCGGGTTGTCCAGGATGAGGTCGCGCGCCCGGGTGTAGGGCAGGACGGTCTCGGGCAGGGCGGTGTTCACCGGCCGGTCGAGGCGGATCAGCTTGGTGGCCTCGTTCAGCGGCAGCGGCTTGCCGTGGTAGGCATCGCTCCAGGTGGGTTTGGTCTGGTCCGGGTCTCCGGAGCGGTGCGCGTCGTTCTCGGTGAACGGGTGGACCCGGTCGATGATGAGGACCAGCGGAACCCACAGCCAGCGCCACCACGGGTCCTTGTCCCCGGCCAGGCCGATGTAGTGGTAGCACCACCGCCCGTAGACGTAGCCGTGGATGAATTCGAACAGGGACATGCCGTTTTCGCGGCATGCGCGGTAGTAGTCGCGGGTCGATTGCTTGACGAAGGGTGCTTTCATGGTCGATTCTTGCCCGGTATGTGTGTAACAAGTATGATGATAATACCGGCTGAAGCGACAATGTCAACGCCAGGGCCGGGACATTCGGCAAAGAATCTGGTAGGTCGTGCTGCGGAGGCAACAGATGACTGACAACCGTTCCGAGGATTTGCGCACCGAACTGGCCTGCGAACGCAACGTCTTGGCCCGCGAGCGCTGCGACATGGCCGTGAAGCGCACCCGGCTGGCCAATCGGCGGACCTTCCTGGCCTGGTGCCGGACGGCCCTGGCCTTCATGACCTTCGGCTTCCTGCTGGAAAAGGTCGATACCTTCGTGGCCCTGCAGAAAGCCGCCGCGCCCGCGCAGGTGGTCTCGGATCTGGCCGAGCTCGGCAAGTTCGCCTTTGTGGGCGGCCCGGTGCTGGTGATCTTCGCGGCCATTCGGTACTATCGCCTCGAAAAGGAACTGGGCTTCGACTCCGGCGATCTCTATGCGATCCCCGAACTGGTCCTGTTCAGCGTGATCATGGCCAGCGCCGTCATCTACCTGTTTATCGTCTAGCCGGTCACGTCCATGTTCCGCATCATCTTCCTGGGCGTGCTCGCCGCGCTCTTCTTTTCCTCCACCTTCGTGCTCAACCGGGCCATGAGCCTGGAGGGCGGGCATTGGGTCTGGTCCGCGTCCCTGCGCTATTTCTGGATGCTGGTCATGCTCTTCGGCTGGCTGGCGGCCACGGGCAAGGGGCGGCTGGCCGCGGACTCGGTCCGGCTCTTCGCCCGGCACTGGGTGTTCTGGACGGTTGCAGGGAGCGTCGGGTTCGGCGTGTTCTACGCCCTGATCACCTTCAGTTCGGTCTTCGCCCCGGGCTGGGTCGTCGCGGCCACCTGGCAGACCACCATCCTGGCCGCCCCCCTGGTCCTGCTCGGCTTCGGCCGCAGGGTGCCGCTGGGGGCACTGGCCCTGACGCTGCTGATCTTCGCGGGCGTGGTCCTGATCAACCTGGAGCAGGCCACCGAGTCCGGCCTGCACGAGGTCCTGCTGGGTGCCCTGCCCGTGCTGGTGGCGGCCTTCGCCTATCCCTTCGGCAACCAGTTGGTCTGGGAGGCGCGGCGGGGCGAGAAGCGGTTCCTGCCGCACATCGACCACCCGGCCATGGACGATCCCTTCTGCCGGGTGCTGCTTCTGACCATCGGCTCGCTGCCCCTGTGGTTCGCACTCATCGCGGTCACCGCGCCGCCGCCCCCGTCCACGGGTCAGTTGATCCAGACGGCCATCGTCGCGGCCTGTTCGGGGGTAGTGGCCACCAGCCTGTTCCTGGTGGCACGGAACACGGCCGGTTCCACGGCCGAGCTGGCCGCGGCCGACTGCACCCAGTCCATGGAGGTGGTCTTTTCCCTGGCGGGCGAAGCCATCCTGTTGGGGCACGTCATGCCAGGCCTCATGGGCTGGCTCGGCATCGGGCTGACCATGGGCGGGCTGATGCTCTATATCACGGTGCAGAGCCGGACTTAGTTCGTTTCGGGCATGTGGTGGAGGTGTTCCCCGGCAAAGCCGACGGTCACCTGCGAACCGCTTTCCAGGCCCCGGCTGAGGACCATGTGCCGGTCCACCAGGGCGGTCACGGCCTGGTCGCCGCAGCGGACAACGGCGGTCCAGGTGAACCCCTCGCGCTCCACGCGCTCCACGGTCCCCCGCAGGACATGCCAGTCCTTCGGGAAATCCTCGACACTCCCCACAAACACGTCTTCGGGCCGCAGGGCCGCGAAGCCCAAGGACCATGCGGGCAACTCGGGCAGACCTTCGAAGGCGTGCCCCGCGAAGGTGCAGCATCCCTCCGAGTAGCTGGCCGGGAACACGTTGGTCATGCCCACGAAGGAGGCGGTGAACGGCGTGGCCGGGCGGCGGAAGATGTTGGCCACCGTGTCCTGCTGGTGCAGGCGGCCGTCCTTGATGACCGCGCCGCGCTCGGCCAGGATCATGGCGTCCGTGAAATCGTGGGTGACCATCAGGAAGGTGGTCCGGGTGGTCTCGTGTACGTTTTTCAGGGTCCGGCGCAACTCGCCCCGGAACTGGGGGTCCAGGGAGGAGAGGGGCTCGTCCAGCAGGACCACGTCCGGGCGGCAGGCCAGGGCGCGGGCCAGTGCCGTGCGCTGTTTCTCCCCGCCGGACAGGTGCTCGGGCCGCCGGTTTTCCAGGCGTGACAGGCTCAGGGCGGCGAGCAGGTCCCGGGCCTCGCGCCGGCCGTCCTCTTTGTTGATGCCGTGGTAGCGCTGGCCGTACAGGACGTTTTGCAGCACGCTCAGGTGCGGGAACAGGGCGTGGTCCTGGTAGACCAGGCTGACATTGCGCTCCTCGGGCGCCAGGCGGGTCACGTCGCGGCCGCCGATGGCCACGGTTCCCTCGTCGAGTTTCGTCAGCCCGGCCACGGACTCCAGGACCAGGGTCTTGCCCGAGCCGGTGGAGCCCATGAGGGCGAAAAATTCGCCGGGCCGGACGTGCAGGGAGACGTGATCCAGGGTGAAGCCGGGATAGCGGAGGGTCAGGTCGGTCAGGCGGATCACGAATTGTTCCCCTTGGGC
The DNA here is from genome assembly GCF_037094465.1 of Pseudodesulfovibrio sp. 5S69. Classification (NCBI taxonomy): domain Bacteria; kingdom Pseudomonadati; phylum Thermodesulfobacteriota; class Desulfovibrionia; order Desulfovibrionales; family Desulfovibrionaceae; genus Pseudodesulfovibrio; species Pseudodesulfovibrio methanolicus. Next base: position 3,174,932 of record NZ_CP146609.1, on the reverse strand, counting down.
AGCGACAGGGTCCGGAGCAGCAGGAAGAAGACCATGCTGACCAGGATGAGGATGACGGCCACGGGCTGGGAGTATTGCAGGCCGTAGGCCGTGAACCGCTCGTACATGAGCACCGGGGCGACCATGGGGTGGTAGGCCACGATGATGATAGCCCCGAATTCGGACAGGGCGCGGGCCATGCACATGATCATGCCGACCAGCATGTAGCGCCAGCACAGGGGCAGGGTGATGCGGAAAAAGGTGGCTGCGGCCCCGGCCCCCAGCGAGCGCGAGACGTTCTCCAGCCGCCGGGGGATGGACTCCATGCCCGACTTGGCGGCGTTCACGTAGAAGGGCACGCCCACGAACACGAGCACGGCCACGATGCCCGTGGTGGTGCCCATGATCTCGATGCCCATGGATTGCAGCATCTGCCCGAAGGCGGTGTTCGGACTGGTCAGGCCGAGCAGGGCGATGCCCACCACCGGGTGGGGGATCATGATCGGCAAATCCACCAGGCTCTCGACCACCTTCTTGCCGGGGAACTCGTTGCGCGCGAGCAGGTAGGCGAGCGGGGTGCCGAAGACGAAGGCGATGGCCGCGGCGGTGGCCGAGGTGGACATGGACAGCCAGACCGAGGCCATGACGTCCTTGTCGCCCAGAGTCTCGACAAAGACGTCCCAGGTCGGGCTGGCCAGGGTGCTCAGCATGGGCAGGCCGATGAACAGCAGGACCAGGGCCGCCGAGGCGAGCATCCATCCGTGGAATATGCGGCCGGAGAAGGAGCGCATGAAGCCGCTCCCTCCCCGGAGGGTCGTTTCGGGCATGGGTTATTCGGAGACGGTCACCAGGGGCTTGAGGGACGCGGGCATCTTGGCCATGCCGGCGGCGGTGGTGCGCACCGGAACGAATGGCGGCTGCCCCATTTCCTTGAGGATCTTCAGGCCGCCCTCGGGATCGAACAGGTAGGCCAGGAAGGCATCGGCCGCCTCGGGGTTCGGGGCCTTGTCTATCTTGGTGATGCCGTAGGTGATGGACTTGCCCGTGCGCTCGATGAAGGTGCCGGGCTTCTTGCCGGTGACCTGGACCTTGGCGCTGGCGTAGAAGTCGTTCATGGCCATGTCGCTCAGGTTCAGGTGGTTGTCCAGGGTGACGTATTTGAGGTCGTGCTGCACGGCCACGGACAGGTATTCCCAGGCGTAGTCCATGTGCCCGGCCTGCAGCAGGGAAATGAGTTCCACGGACTTGGGCCGGATGTTCTTTTCGGGCCGGTTGGCCAGGAGCTTTTCGTACAGGCCGGGCCGATTGTAAAATTTCTCGGCCAGTTGCAGGACCATGAGGGAGCGGTAGCCGCATGGATCAAGGTTGGGGTCGGAATGGCCCCAGACCACGCCCTTGCGCAGCAGGATGTCGGCCCAGTTGTCCGAGTTGATTTCATCGGCGAACTTGGACTTGTCCGTGTAGCACAGGACCATCTGGTTGGATGCGAAGCGCACGTTCCATGAGGCGAACTTGGGGATCAGGGTCTTGTCGATGACCACGTAATCGGCCGAGGCCATGATGTCGGCGGGCTTGCCTACCTCGGAGATCAGCCGGGCCATCTTGGTGGAGCCGCCTGCCTCGCGCAGGACGTCCACCTTGGGATACTTGGCTTCGAAGTTCTTTTCAATGGCGGCGAAGGGCACGGACAGGCTGCCCGCGTGGAAGATGATCAGTTTGCCGGACGGCTCGGCCTGGGCGGCGCCAGGTGCCACGAGCAGGACCAGGGCCATGGCCAGGCAGGCCATGAATGCGGTGATGCGGTAAGACATTGTCACTCTCCTTGCAAGATTGGAATGCGGTTTTCAGTAACCTATCGCAGATTATGCTCACCTCTGAACAATGTGTCAATTGTTCAGTCAATTTATACCATTATGGTGCGATTTCGGGTCATTTTCGGCCACCGAAAACGGTCGTTGAGGCATCCCTCCCCAAGGCTTCGGCACAAAAAAAGGCTGCGCCGAAACGCAGCCTTTCCTGTTGGCATTATGTTATTTTTAGCCGTTTTCCTTGCCCTTTTTCTTCTTCCCTTCCTCACGATGCCGCACCAGGGCCGAGAGCTCGGTCTTGCGCAGCCGGATGGACACGGGAGTGACCTCCACTTCCTCATCGTCCTTGATGAAGTTCAGGGCGTATTCCAGGGTCATGGGCTTGACCGGGGTGAGGACCACGGCCTCGTCCTTGCCCGAGGCGCGCATGTTGGTCAGCTTCTTTTCCTTGGCCGGGTTGACGTTGATGTCGTTTTCCCGATTGTGCTCGCCGATGATCATGCCCTCGTAGATCGGATCGCCGGGGACCACGAAGATGCGGCCGCGCGGCTCCAGGTTGAACAGGCCGTAGGCCACGGCCTTGCCGGAGCGGTCGGCCACCAGGGAGCCGGTGTACCGGGAGGTGAACTCGCCCCGGTATTCGCCGTACCCCTCGAGGTAGGAGTTCATGATGCCCGTGCCCTTGGTGTCGGTCAGGAATTCGTCGCGGTAGCCGATGAGCGCGCGGGACGGGACCGAGAACTCCAGGCGGACCCGGCCGGTGCCGTGGTTGACCATGTTGGTCATGCGGCCCTTGCGGATCTGGATCTTCTCGGTGACGATGCCCATGAAGCTCTCGTCGCAGTCTACGTAGAGGTGCTCGATGGGCTCCAGCTTCTGGCCGTCCTCGTACTTGAGGATGACCTCGGGACGGCCCACGGAGAGCTCGAATCCCTCGCGGCGCATCTGTTCCACCAGGATGGCCATCTGGAACTCGCCGCGTCCTTTGACCAGGTAGGCTTCCCGGCCTTCGGTGTCCTCCACCTGGATGGCCACATTGAGCAGGGTCTCCTTGTGCAGCCGTTCGCGGATCTTGTTGGTCTGGACCAGCTTGCCCTCCTGGCCCGCCAGGGGCGAGGTGTTGATGCCGAAGCGCATGGACACGGTGGGTTCGTCCACGGTGATGCGGGGCAGGGCCCTGGGGTCTTCCTTGGTGCAGATGGTGTCGCCGATGTGCACGTCTTCGATGCCCGCGATGACGACGATGTCGCCGGGTTCGCAGGTGTCGGTGGGGACCACCTGGAGGCCGTCGTAGGTCTGGAGCTTGGTCACCTTGAGCGGCACGGTCCGGCCGCCGTCGGCGATGCACAGGAGCTGGTCGTTGGACTTGGCCACGCCGTGGTGGACCTTGCCGATGGCCAGCCGGCCCACGTAGTCGGAGTAGGACAGGTCGGAGACGAGCATCTGGAAGGGCTCGTCCGGGTCGTGCACCGGGCCGGGCACGTGGTCCACGATCATGTCGAGGAGAATGTGCAGGTTCTCGCCGCGCTCGTCCGGGGACTCCATGGCGATGCCGTCGCGCCCGATGGCGTAGAGCAGGGGGAAGTCGAGCTGGTCCTCGCTCGCGTCCAGATCGATGAACAGGTCGTAGATTTCGTTGAGCACTTCGTCCGGGCGGGCGTCCTGGCGGTCGACCTTGTTGATGACCACCATCAGGGAAAGATTCTGCTCCAGGGCCTTCTTCAGCACGAAACGGGTCTGGGGGAGCGGGCCTTCGGAGGCGTCCACCAGGAGGATGGCGCCGTCGGCCATGGACAGGGAACGCTCCACCTCGCCGCCGAAGTCGGCGTGGCCGGGGGTGTCGATGATGTTGATCTTGGTGCCCTTCCAGGAGACGGAACAGTTCTTGGCGGCGATGGTGATGCCGCGCTCCCGCTCCAGGTCCATGGAGTCCATGATGCGCTCGCTCACGTCCTGGCCCTCGCGGAAGAGGCCCGATTGCTTGAACATGCCGTCCACCAGGGTGGTTTTGCCATGGTCGACGTGGGCGATGATGGCGATATTGCGAAGTCCGTTGTTGTATACTTTGTTGCTCATGGTTTCTCCGATAATATGTAATAGGCGCAAGTGCGCAGGGAAGCGGTTAACCGAAAGCGGGTCGGCTGGCAAGAGGAGATTTCGCGTCGGCCGGGAAAAGGCCGGGCATTCGGGCCGGGGCGGGACGGGCTATTTCGCGGAAGAGGACCGGGCGCGGCACCGGTCCACGGCGTCCCGGTTCAGGGTTTGCCAGCCCAGCCGGTCCGTCTCGTGGAAGCCCGTGGCATCGAGCATGGCGCGGATGAATCCCTGGCGGCGAAGCTGCCGGAGCCCCTTTTGCAGGGCGGTGAAAATCTCCTCGCCGTCGGGAGCGGAGCGCGAGACCATGAAATGGCGGCTCTCGATGAGCGAGAAGCGGATGCCCGGCACGGGCACGAACCGTCTTCCCTCCATGATCCTCTCCATGCCCGGCTGGTTGCTGGCCTCCATGGGAATCCAGTCCGCCCGGCCCGCCAGGATCATCTTGATCAGGCTCGGGAAGGTCGGCGCCTGGGTCAGGTTGGTGATCCCCATGTCGTTGAGGATCCGCCGGTCGTTTTCCCATACCGTGCCGATGATGCCGCGCCCGGCGCGGTTCAATTCCTCCACGCTGCGCGCGGCAAGCACCTTTTTGTTTTCCGGAAGACAGTAGAATAGCTTGTGAAATTCGCTTACAGGGGTTACGGGATCGCTGAGGTACAGGTCCTTGATGTCTTGCCAGTCGTTGAGCACGGAGGCGTCGAGCTGCTGGCCGGTCATGACCGCGTTGCCGCAGAGGACCTCCTCCACGGCGCGCCGGGCATTGCTCGCCTTGACGAAGGCGATGGGCCTGTCCAGGCCGCCCAGGCGCAGGGCCCTGACGACGATGACCATCTCGACCGCGGTCCGGTCGTACCGTCCGGGCGGCAGGTCCGGGGTCACCTTGAGGGGGTCGCCGTCGAAGCGCGACAGGATTTCCCGGTACGCCTTGATGATCGGGGCGTTGGCGGTCACGGTCACCGGTGTGCCGGTTTGGGCATGTCCGGGAAGCGCGGAAAGGCAGGTCGAGGCAAGGACAATGGCAAAAGCCCTCAGGATGGCGGCGAGCGAAGGCATGCCGATGCTTTACATGTTTGAATGGATATTGCAATGGTAATATCGTCGCCGAAAATTGGCCGGAAATGCCGCCGTACAGGCCGTTCGCGCCGGTTCGGAGAAAGGATGGCAGGATGCTGAGCAGCAGGATCGATCGGGGTGGGGCGGACGGCCCCGTGGGCGGCGGAGTCCCTTCGGCCGGCCGGATGGCGACCACGGCGTTGATCGTCACCGGCAACATGGTCGGGGCGGGCATCCTGGCCCTGCCCGTCAACCTCGGCCCCTCGGGATTCCTGCCCGCCGTGCTGGGGGCCCTGGCCATGTGGGATCATGACCTCCACCGGCCTGGTCATCGCCCGCCAGCCGTTCCTCCGGGAGAACGAGAGCGCGGACCTGCCCACCTTTTTCGAGGCCGTGCTCGGCCCCTGCGGCAAATGGCTCTCCGTGGCCGCCAACCTGGTCATCCTGTACGGGCTGCTCACGGCCTACCTGGCCGGGGTCGCCTCGGTGGCGGCCGGCTCCTGCGATCTCGGCATCCCGGAGTGGGGCTGGCTGCTCATCTACTTCTGCGCGGCCACGCTCCTGGCCTCCTTCGGCAGCGCGGTGCTCCGGCGGTCCAACGCCGTGCTCACGACCGTCATGTGGCTCTTGTTCGGGGCTCTGCTGGTCCTGGTCGTGCCCCATTTCCGCAGGGCGGACCTGTCGGCCGGGGACCTGACCTTCTTCACCTCGGGGCTACCCATCCTGGTCACGGCCTTCAACTTCCACAACGTGGTCCCGACCCTGTGCCGGACGCTGAACCACGACCGCAGGGCCATCACCAGGGCCATCTGGCTCGGGTCCGGCATCGGCGCGTTCATGACCCTGCTGTGGACCGTGGCCGTGATGATCACCCTGCCCATGGAGTCGGCGGACGGCGTGTCCATCATTGCGGCCTTCAAGGCCGGGGTGCCCGCCACCGTGCCCCTCAACCAACTCATCAAATCGCCCCTGTTCGTGGACGCCTCCATCGGGTTCGCGGTGGTCGCCATGACCACCTCGTACATGGCCACGGGCGTGGCCCTGACCGCCTTTCTCAAGGACGTGGCGGGCGAGCGGGTGCGCAACGGGACGGCCATCTGGCTGCTGACCTTTCTGCCGCCCGTGGGTATCGGAGCCCTCTATCCGGACATCTTTCTCAAGGCCCTGAACGTGGTCGGCGGGTTCGGCGTGGGCACACTGTTCGGCATATTGCCCGGTGTGCTGCTCGTGCGCCGGGGCGCGCCCGGCTCCCGGACACGGCGGCTGGGCTGGCTGCTGGTCGGCGGTTCGTCTGCGTGCTGTTGGTGGAGCTGGCCCAGGAGACCGGCATGTTGCAAATCAGCCCGGACGTGGAGTACTGGTCCGCGCACCGTTTTCATTAAGGGAGGAAATCCATGACCAAAATGCGGATTGAACACGACAGCCTCGGCGAAGCGGCCGTGCCCGAAGACGCCTATTACGGCGTCCAGACCCATCGCGCCCTGGACAATTTTCACATCTCGGGCATCCCCATGTCCCACTACCCCCGGATGATCAACGCCCTGGCCTACATCAAGATGGCCGCGGCCGAGGCCAACGCCTCCCTGGGGCTGTTGGACGAGGACAAGAGCCGGGCCATCTGCCGGGCCTGCGAGGACATCCTGGACGGCAGGCTGCACGACCAGTTCGTGGTCGACGTGGTCCAGGGCGGGGCGGGCACCTCGGCGAACATGAACGCCAACGAGGTCATCTGCAACCGAGCCCTGGAGCATCTGGGCCACGCCAGGGGGGAGTACGAGCATCTCCATCCGTTGAACCACGTGAACATGTCCCAGTCCACCAACGACGTCTATCCGTCGGCCCTGAACATCGCCCTGATTCTGGACATCCGCGAGCTCGTCGACGCCATGGACTATCTGCGCAAGGCCTTCAGGCGCAAGGGCGATGAGTTCGCCGACGTCATCAAGATGGGCCGCACCCAACTCCAGGACGCCGTGCCCATGACGCTCGGCCAGGAGTTCTCGGCCTGGGCCGTAACTATCGGCGAGGACATCCAGCGGCTGGACGAGGCCCAGGCCCTGGTCCACGAGATCAACATGGGGGCCACGGCCATCGGCACCGGGCTCAACTCCCACCCGGACTATGCCCGCACGGTCACGGAAAAGCTCGTCCAACTGACCACCCTGCAACTGGTCTCCTCCCCGGACCTGGTGGAGGCCACCCAGGACACGGGCGCCTACGTCCAGCTATCCGGCGTGCTCAAGCGGGCTGCCGTGAAGCTGTCCAAGATCTGCAACGACCTGCGCCTGCTCTCCAGCGGCCCGCGCTGCGGCGTGAACGAGATCAATCTGCCGCCCATGCAGCCCGGTTCCTCGATCATGCCGGGCAAGGTCAATCCGGTCATCCCCGAGGTGGTCAACCAGGTGGCCTTCACCGTGGTGGGACACGACATGACCGTGACCATGGCCTGCGAGGCCGGACAACTGGAACTCAACGTCATGGAACCGGTCATCGGCTACTCCCTGTTCCAGTCCATGAACATGCTCCGCCGCGCCTGCCTGACCCTGGCCGACAAGTGCGTCCTGGGCATCACCGCCAACCGCGAGCGGTGCCGCGAGATGGTCGAGCACTCCATCGGCCTGGTCACGGCGCTGAATCCGTACATCGGCTACGAGAAGGCCGCCGAGATTGCCAAGGAGGCAATGAAAACGGGGGGGGCCGTGTACGAAATCGTCCTGGAAAAGGGCTACCTCAGCCGCGAGGAGTTGGACGACATCCTCAAGCCCGAGAACATGGTCAAGCCGCGCTACGTGCACCGGTCCTGACCGGCCCGATCTCCATCAAGGCCCGCCGTGTGTGACGATGCGCGGCGGGCCGTTGCTTTTTGCGCCCACTTCCTCTACGGTTTTTAGAGAAAATCGAGACAATCTCCCGTTCCCTGCTTCGGGCAAACGGAGGAAGCATGCGTCATCTCACAGCCCTGTTCACTCTGGCGGCCCTGCTGGCCCTGGCGGGGTGCGGTACGGTCAATCCCTATCCGCAGCACGTCTATTCCGCGCCGCCGTCCAAGAATGGCCGGTATGATGCCAAGACCAAGCCGTACACGGTCCTGGGCAGGACCTACTATCCGCTGAAGTCGGCCGCGGGCTACGACGAGGTAGGCCTGGCCTCCTGGTACGGCGCGGACTTCCATGGCAGGAAGACGGCCAACGGGCAGACCTACAACATGTACGGCGTGTCCGCGGCCCACAAGACCCTGCCCCTGGGGAGCCGGGTGCGGGTGACCAACCTGGAGAACAACCGCACCGTGATCCTGACCATCAACGACCGGGGCCCGTTCGTGAACGAACGTATCCTCGACCTGTCCTACGGCGCGGCCAGGAAGCTCGGCACCGTACAGACCGGCGTGGCCCGGGTCCGGGTGACCTCCCTGGATACGACCATCGTGCCCACGAGACTTGCGGATACGCCCGGCAAGCTCTACAGTGTCCGCGTCGGAGCCTTTGCCGTGCGCGACAATGCGTTGCGCGTGCACAGGCAATTGCTGGCCCAGGGCTACAGCGGAGCGAACATCTCCGTGGTTGATCGCGACGGCCAGATCCTGCACATCGTCCAGGCCGGGAGCTTCAAGTCACGCGACCAGGCGGAGCGTGTCATGGAGGCCCTGAAAAGCGCATTCCCGACCTGTTATATTATCAGTTGAAATTCATGCGAAGTGGTGGCATAGCTTCCCGGTTTTGTGTATGAACTTTCCGTGGGCAGCGCTTTTTTGGCTTCCCATATCCTTGGCGAGAGTGTATGACATAAAGACGTATTTGCGTGTCATATGTAAATAGTATCAATAAACCACTATAGGAGTTTTTTATGACCAAAGCTGAACTCGTAGCGAAGATCGCTGAAAAGATCGGCACTTCCAAAGCCCAGGCCGAGGCCTCCATGAATGCCATCCTGGAGACTATTCAGGAAGAATTGGCCGCCGGCAATAAACTGACCCTGACCGGCTTCGGCACTTTCAGCGTGAGCGAGCGCAAGGCCCGCACCGGACGCAACCCCCGCACCGGCACCGCTCTGAACATCCCGGCCTGCAAGGTCGCCCAGTTCAAGCCCGGCAAGGTCCTGAAAGACGCCGTAAAATAGCTGCGAGGCTGTTTTTGAGAGAAAAGCCCCCTTGGCCGAAGCCAAGGGGGCTTTTCTTATGCCCTTGGCCGGACAGGATTATTTCATTTCGCCGACCACGGCGGTCAGGTGCCGGGCCAGTTCGGCCAGGTTGTCGATGGCCTTGGACGCCTCGGCCATGAGTTCGTCGGTTTCCTCGCAGACCCGGGTGACGTCCGAGGTGGCCGCGCTGATCTGCTCGCTGGCCGAGGACTGCTGCTCGGCGGCGGCCGCGATGGAGTGTACCTGGTCGGCCGTGCCCCGTGTGGTGGACAGGATGGAGGCCAGGGCTTCGCCCGAGCGTCCGGCCAGTTCGGTGCTCCGGGTCACGGAGTCCACGGCGGTCTGGGTAGCCTGCACGTTCTGCCTGGCCACCTCCTGGATGCCCTTGACCGCCGCGTGGACCTCGCTGGTGGCGTTCATGGTCTTCTCGGCCAGCTTGCGGACCTCGTCCGCGACCACGGCGAAGCCCCGTCCGGCCTCTCCTGCGCGGGCCGCCTCGATGGCGGCGTTCAAGGCCAGGAGGTTGGTCTGGTCCGCGATATCCTCGATGACGCCGAGGACCACGCCGATCTCCTCGGCACGGTGGTCCAAGTGCTCCATGGACTGCTTGAGTCCCGAGGCGTGCTCCGAGACTTCGTCGATGGCCTCGATGACCTGGCCGACCACGGCCTCGCCCTCGCGGGCCTGTTCGCTGGCGTCGCTGGCGTCGCGGGCCGCCTCCTGGGCGAACCGGGCGACTTCGAGCACAGCGGCGTTCATCTCCTCCATGGCTGCGGCGGTCTCCGTGGTACGGTCCGTCTGCTCGCGCGACCCCTGGCGGGCCTGGGCAACGAGCCCTTCGAGCATCCTGGACGATTCGCCCAGTTGCTCGGACACGGCCGTGGCCTCGCGGGCCGCGGTGGAAATGCGTTCGTTCTGGGTGAGGATCTCTCGCTCGTGGCGCTTGAGCTCGGTGGTGTTCAGGTACAGGCAGCAGCCGCCGATGACCTTGTTCTCCACGTCGTGCAGGGGGAAGAGATTGATGAGCACGTTGATGTCGCTGCCGTCGGCGTGCTTGAAGACCGCCTCCACGTCCATGTCGCGGGTGTCGTCGGCCATGCAGTCCGCGATCTTGGACCGCCGATCGTCCTTGTAGAATATCTGGGAGATCATCCGGCCGTAGAAGGCTTCGGGCTGCTCGCGGGAGCCGAGCATGTCCAGGCATTCGCGGTTCAGGTAGGTCAGCCGCTGGTTCGTGTCCACGATGGCGCAGGGGATGGGCAGGCCGTGCAGGATGGAACGGGCGAACCCGAGGCGTTCCTTGTAGCGCGAAGCCAGTTCGCCCACCTGCGCGCCGAGGCCCGGCACCGTCGCGGCCAGGGCGTCGGAGTCGGCTAGGCCGTACTCCTCGTTGAGCATGTGCCCGGTGAACTCGGAGAGCACGGCGGCCGGGCGGACCAGGGCGCCGTACAGGAGCCACATGATAATCACGCCCAGTAGGGTGAAGGCCGCTAGCATGGCCGCCACGGCGGGCATGCTGATGGACGACGTGCCGAAGAGAAAGAAACAGACGGCGGACACCACGGCCGCGACGAGCAGGGTCGCCCCGTAGAGGCCGATGGACAATTTGAAGCAAAAGGGGGTGTTCTGAAACATTGTTGCCATCCCGTGGCTTGAAATAAGGAGGGTTCTCCGCCCGTGGGTTGGGCGGAGAACCCGATTGAGGCCGGTTCGTTCAGGAGGAAGCAGGGTGTGGGTGCTTCTACGGATTGCGGTCCTTACCTTCTGAGAGCCTCAAATGTTCCGGCAACGCCGGTTATTTTTTGTGTTTGGACATGACCTCGGCCACATGCTTCACCTGGACCTTGGACCCCCGGCGCTTGAGTCCGCCCCGAAGCTGCATGATGCAGCCGGGGCAGTCGGTCAGCAGGGTGTCCGCCCCGGTGGCCTCGACGTTGTCGAGCTTCTTCTTGAGCAGCTCGGCCGAGAGCTCCGGGAACTTCATGGAGAAGGTGCCGCCGAAACCGCAGCAGACCTCTTCCTCGGCGCACTCCACGTACTCCATGCCGCTCTTTTCGATGAGCTGGCGCGGCGCTTCGTGCACGTCCAGGCCCCTGCACAAGTGGCAGGGCGCGTGATAGGTAGCCTTTTCGCCGGACTGCGTAAAGTCCTTTGCCTCCACCTTGAGCACATCGTTGACGAAGGACGAGTAGTCGATGATCTTGGCCGAGAACGCGTCGGCGCGGAGCTTCAGCGACGGCTTGTCCATGACCAGCTTCGGGTAGTTGTGCTTGAGGTGCGCGGCGCAGGAGGCGCACAGGGTGACGATGTAGTCGTAGGCGTCCGGTTCGAAGGCGCGCAGGTTCTGCGCGGCCACGTCGCGGGAGGCCTTGGTCTCGCCCATCATCTGCACGGGCAGGCCGCAGCAGGACTGTTTCTCCGGGAATTCCATGGCCACGCCATTGGCCGCGAACACGTCCACGGCCGCCTGCATCTGCTCGGGGTAGACGAAGTCCTGGACGCAGCCAGAGAACAGGGCCACGCGATACTTGGGATTCTCCACCTCGGGGCGGTTCTCCTTCCACCAGTCGCGGAACGGGGTCTCGGCGATGGTCGGCAGGGCGCGGAAGCTGTGCTCCTTGGAGAAGATCATGGGCAGATGGCGGATGAATCCGTCCTTCTCGGCCACGGGCTTCTGGCCCCACTTGGCGGTGCGCAGCAGGGTGTGGAACAGCTTGCGGTTGCGCATGACCTTGCCGAGCAGGAAGCTGGGCAGCGGATGGCCGTCCTCGTCCTGGATGCGCGCGTGGATCTCCTTGATCAGTCGCGGCAGGTCGATGCCGCCCGCGCAGACGTCCTTGCATGCCTCGCAGTTGATGCAGTTCTGGACCAGGTTCTTGGCCTTGTCCTTGCCGTGGAAGAAGTAGGTCAGGATCAGGCCGATGGCGCCGATGTAAATGTGGCCCATCTTGTGGCCGCCCACCAGCCGGTAAACCGGACAGACGTTGGCGCAGGCGCCGCAGCGTACGCAACGGTTGACCTGGGAGAAGAGCGGATCCTTGATCAGCTCGCTCCGGCCGTTGTCCAGGACCACGTAGTGGATTTCCTTCTTGCCGTCCTCGGCCGCCAGGCATTCGTTGTTGCCGGTGATCCAGGTCACGTAGGAGGTCAGTTGCTGGCCGGTGGCGTTGCGCGGCAGGACCTTGAGGATGCGCAGGGCGTCCCGCAGGTTGGGCAGGAGCTTGTCGATGCCCATCAGGGCCACGTGGACGCGGGGCAGGGTGGTCACCAGCCGGGCGTTGCCCTCGTTGGTGACGATGCCGATGCCGCCGGTCTCGGCGATGGCGAAGTTGGCGCCGGAGATGCCCATGTCCGCCTCGACGTACTTCTGGCGAAGCTCGCGGCGGGCCACCTTGACCAGTTTCTCGATCTCGGTGTCCTGCTTCTTGCCGGTCACCTCGGTGAACAGGTCTCCCACCTGGAAGCGGGACAGGTGGATGGCCGGCATGACCATGTGGGACGGGCCCTCATGCCTGAGCTGGATGATCCACTCGCCCAGGTCGGTCTCGGTCACTTCGATTCCGGCGTCCTCCAGGTCGTGGTTGAGGAGCGTCTCCTCGGCGGTCATGGACTTGGACTTGACGATCTTCTTGCAGTCCGCGTCCTTGGCGATCTTGGTGATGATCCGGTTGGCCTCGTCGCCGTCCTTGGCGAAGTGCACGTGGACCCCAGCCGCCTCGGCGTTGGCCTTGAACTCCTTGTACAGGGCGTCGGCGTTCTGGGCCGCGGCGTCCTTGGAGTCGGCGATCTCCTGGATCAGGCCCCGGACGTCCATGCCCTTGAAGGCGTTGGCCCGGCCCGCGCGGTAGGCGATGGCGAAGTTGTCGAGCGTGGTTCGCAGGAAGTCGTTGTCCAGCGTCTCGTGGAGCTCTTCGCGGTATTCTTTGAGGTTGTGAGCTTTCTGCATGGCTAGTCCTCCAGGATCAGGATGTGCAATTCAAGGGGGCCGTGAACGCCCAGCGCCAGGACGCGCTCAATGTCGGCGGTCCGGCTGGCGCCGGTGATGAAGGCCAGGTAGTCCGGCGTCTTCTTCATCCTCGTCAGCATCATCTTTTCCACGGCGTACGTGTTGGCCTTGATCTTGGACTTGGGCAGCACGCAAACGTGGAACTCGCTGACCATGGTGGCCAGGCGCAGCTCCTCGCTGGGACAGTCGAGCATCAGCGTACCGGTGTCGGCAATGCCGTACTCGGCGTAGGTGAACCCGATGTCCACGCCGGCCAGGTGGTCGCGCATGCCCTTGTCGATGCATTCGAACCCGGCCTTCTTGGCCTGAGCCGCCAGCTTCTTGTACAGGTCCGCGTTCAGACCCGGCGCGGCAATGACCTTCTTCTGCTTGGTCTCGCAGAGCGCTTCGGCCTTGTCGGACAGGTCGGCTTCGCAGCCGCTGACCAGGAGCTGGCAGGCCTCCTTCTCGCCACACAGGTTGATGACATATTTGAGCGCATCGTCCTCATGGGCGATGGTCGTCACCTTGGCGGAGACGAGCTCCGCCTTTTCCACGAATAACTGGTACAGGTCTTCCTTGGAAGGCATGGTACCTACCTCCATGTATGTTTGACCCCAGGCCCTGCCGGGCCGCCGCAACGGGTCGGGTTACTTGACGAGAGCCATGGCCTCGCGGGCAATGGCCAGTTCCTCGTTGGTCGGGATGACCCAGATGGCCACGGCGCTGTCAGCGGTGCTGATCCTGCGGGCCTCCTTGGACCGGGTCCCGTTGACTTCGGGGTCGATTTTCATGCCGAAGGGCTCCAGCCCCTTGATGGTCTCGGCGCGGACGATGTCGTCGTTCTCGCCGATGCCGGCGGTGAAGACGATTGCGTCCACTCGGCCCAGCACGGCCATGTAGGAGCCGATGTATTTGCGGGTCCGGTAGGTCTGGACGTCCAGGGCCAGCTTGGCGCGCTCGTCGCCCTTTTCCACGGCCGCGTGGATGTCGCGCATGTCGTTCATGCCGCACAGCCCCTTGAGGCCGGATTCCTTGTGCAGGATGTTGTCGATGGCGGCGATGTCCAGGCCGCGGTTCACGGCCAGGTAGTTGTGCACCGCGGGATCCACGTCGCCGGAACGGGTGCCCATGACCAGCCCTTCGAGCGGGGTCAGTCCCATGGAGGTATCGGCGCACAGCCCGTTCTTGACGGCCGACATGGACGCGCCGTTGCCCATGTGGATGGTGATCAGATTCATTTCCTCAACGGGCCTGCCCATGAGCCGGGCGCATTCGTTGGCCACGTACTTGTGGGAGGTGCCGTGCGCACCGTAGCGGCGGATGTGGTCCTCCTCATAGTACTCGTACGGCAGGGCGTACATGAAGGCATGGGGCGGGATGGTCTGGTGGAAGGCCGTGTCGAAGACCAGGACCTGGGGCACGCCCGGGAACAGCTTGGTGGCGTCCTTGGCCCCGCCCAGGTTGGCGGGGTTGTGCAGGGGAGCCAGCCGCTCGGTCTCGGTCAGATCGGGCCACATGTCCTCGGTGATGATCACCGGCACGTTGAACTTTTCGCCGCCGGCCACCACGCGGTGGCCGACAACGTCGATCTCGTCCATGGCGCAGACGGCGTTCTCGCCCTTGCAGATCAGGTCGATGGACATTTCGAGGCCCACCCCGTGAGTGGGGATGGGCCGTTCGATTTCGGTTTTGACCTCCTTGTCCGTGCCGGGGAAGGTCTTGTTGGTCAGGCTGCCCACTTCTTCGCCGATGCGCTCCACCAGGCCGGAGACCATGACGGATTCATCGCTCATGTCGATGAGCTGGTATTTGATGGAGGAACTGCCTGAGTTGATCACGAGAACTTTCATCTATTCACCTTTTTCCGCCTGGGCCTGGATGGCCGTGATGGCGACTGTGTTGACGATATCGGGAACGGTGCAGCCGCGGGACAGGTCGTTGACCGGCTTGTTCAGGCCTTGGAGAACCGGGCCGATGGCCACGGCGTTGGCGGCCCGCTGCACTGCCTTGTATGTGTTGTTGCCGGTGTTCAGATCCGGGAAGATGAATACGGTTGCCTTTCCGGCCACGTCGGAGTCCGGCATCTTTACCCGGGCCACATCCGGATCGATGGCCGCGTCGTACTGGATCGGCCCCTCCAGGGGGATGTCCAGGCCGCGCTCCTTGAGGAGCTCGCGGGCAATCTTGGTGGCCTCGTTGACCTTTTCCACGTCCTCACCCTTGCCGGACGAGCCGGTGGAGTAGCTGAGCATGGCCACGCGCGGCTCCACGCCGAAGATCCTGGCGGTCTCGGCGGAGCCCAGGGCGATCTCGGCCAGTTGCCGGGCGTCGGGATTGGGGTTCACGGCGCAGTCGCCGTAGACCAGTACGCGGTCCTTGAGGCACATGAGGAAGACGCTCGACACGATGGAGCTGCCCGGCTTGGTCTTGACGAACTCGAAGGCGGGCCGGATGGTGTGCGCCGTGGTGTTGATGGAGCCGGAGACCATGCCGTCGGCAAAGCCCTTGTGGACCATCATGGTGCCGAAGTAAGTCGGATCGGCCATGCGGTCCCATGCCTGCTCCGCGATCAGACCCTTGTGCTTGCGCAGTTCCAGGTATTCCTCGGCGAACGGATCAAGCAGGTCGGAGTCGGTCGGGTCGATGAGCTGCGCGCCGGAGATGTCCACGCCGTACTTGGAGGCGTTGTCCTTGATGGTCTGGACGTTGCCCAGCAGGATGACCTCGGCCGCGCCGCGGCGCAGGATGATGTCGGCGGCGCGCAGGATGCGCTCCTCCACGCCCTCGGGCAGGACGATGCGCTGCGGATTGCGGGAGGCCTTGTCCATCAGGGAGTACTCGAACATCTTGGGCGTGACCTTGGTGGAGCGCTTCTCGACCACGCGGTCGCGCAGTTCGCTGACGTCCACGTGCTGGGCGAAGCCGCCGAGCGCGGTGGCGATGCGCTGGTAGTCGTCGGCTTCGATGCGGCCGTACAGGCAGTTGAGCTCCTGTACGGTCTGGTAGGTGTGGCCCTTGGCGGACAGCACCGGGACCGGCACGCCGGTCCAGCCCTCGATGAGCCGGTGCACGTTGACCGACACGTCCAGGCCGCCGGTCAGGACGATGCCCGCGATGTCCGGGTAGGAGCTGGACAGCCGGGAGGCCAGGCTGGACAGGATGATGTCCGAGCGGTCGCCGGGGGTGATGATCAGGCTGCCGGGCCGGATGTACTGGAGGAAATTGCCGATCTGCATGGCGGCGACGACGTAGTTGTCGACCAGCGCCTGCAGACCGGAGTGCCCGTAGAGGACGTCGGCGTCGAGCCAGCGGCGCACGTCGTTGATGCTGGGCTTGCCCAGCGCTTCGTCCTCGGGGATGACGTAAACGGGCATGGGCTCCTGGCCGCCCTTGCGCTCGATGTGGCGGACCAATTCGTCGGTCATGCCTTCGGGCGCGCGGTTGACGATGCAGGCCAGGGAGTCCACGCCTTTTTCAGCCAATGTGTCCAAGGTGGTCTGGGATATGTTGACCACTTCCTCCGGGGCCTTCTCGCGGCCGGACGTCACCACCAGCATGGGGGCACCGATGTTGGCGGCGATGTCCGCGTTGAGGTCGAATTCAAAGGCGGGGTCCTTGCCCTTGAAATCGGTTCCTTCGCAGAGCACGAAGTCGTACTGCTCCTCCAGCGTCTTATACTTGTTGAGAATGTTCTCGAGCACAAGGGCGTGCTGGCCGGAGTTGATCAACTCGCGGGTCCGCTTCAGGGTGTAGGCGTAGGTGTCTTCGTAGGGAATGGACAGCTTGAAGTGATCGATCATCAGAGCGATGTCGTGGTCCTGTTTCCCTTCTCCCGGATCATTGATGATGGGCCGGAAGATGGCGACGTTGTGGAGTTCCCTCGTGAGCATCTGCATGACTCCGAGGACCACGGCGGACTTGCCGCTGCGTTCTTCGGTGGCGCTCACGTACAGGTTCTTGGACATGGTCTTTTCCTTGTGTTTTGCCGTTGGTTATCCGTTATAAGGAGTCGGCATAGAGCTCGATGACATGCTTGACGCTCATGTCGGCTCCTTTCTGCGATAGCATGTCCGTTATCTGGAGCATGCAGGCCGGGCAGCTGGTGGCAGCCACGCTGGCCTTGGACGCGATGATGTTGTCCGCCTTGCGGCTGCCGATTTCCTTGGACAGCTCGTAGTGGGCGATATTGAAGCTTCCGCCGCAGCCACAGCAGGTGCCCGCGTCGGTCATTTCCTTGAAGTCGCACCCGGCCGCCTTGATCAGGGTCCGGGGCTGGGCCGTGATGCCCAGGGAGTTCTTCAAGTGGCAGGGGTCATGGTAGGTCACACTTTTCCCGCCTGCAAGCTCCTTGGGTTCCACTTTCAATATATCCACCAGGAACTGGCTGATGTCCATGGTTTTCCGGGCCAGCACGCCGATGTCGTACGTACGGGAGGAATCGCCCTTGTACATGTGGGGCCACAGTTCCTTGATGGTCGAGGTGCAGGAGGCGCAGCCGGTGACCAGGTAGTCGAACTCCCCGTCCTTGAGCCGGTCCACGTTCATGCCCACCAGGGTGTCAAAGGTGTCGGTGTCGCCGCTGGACAGGACGGGGATGCCGCAGCAAGCCTGGCCCGCGGGCAGGTACACGCCCACCCCGTGGTGCTTGAGAACCTTGAGGATGGCCTCGCCCACCTGGGGGTAGATCTTATCGATGACGCAGCCCACGTAGAAGGCCACGCGCAGGCCGGAGGCTCCGGCCGGGGTGTCCAGCTCCGGGACGATCTTGTGGAACGGTTTGCTCGCCAGGGTGTTGAAGTGCCGGTCGGCGATGATCGGTGCGTTGAACCGGGCGCAGCTCGAACCGAGCATGTCGTCCACCTTCTTGGTGAAGATCCCCTGGAACTTGGCGCCCATCTCGGTCAGGGCGTTGAACAGCTTGGGGTTCTTCAGAAGGCCGCGGAAGATGGCCTTCTTGGCCGGGGAAAGGCCGAAGTAGCCGGTCATGATCGCGCGCGCCTTGAGGAAGATGTCCATGACGGACACGCCGGACGGGCAGTTGGCCTGGCAGGTGCCGCAGAGCAGGCAGCGGTTGAGCTTCTCGTTGACGCCTTCGGGGTCGGTGAGCATCTCGGAGGCCAGTCCGTCGAGCAGGGCCAGCTTGCCCCGGGTGACGTCGGTTTCCTTGCCGCTCAGTTTGAAGATCGGACAGACCGCCTGGCACATGCCGCAACGCATGCACCCGACCAGTTGGTCGTCCAGTTCCTTGAACATTTGTGCGAGTTTATGGATATCGGCCATGGTATCACCTATTCGGCGCCGACGATCTTATCGGGGTTGAGGATGCCTTTGGGATCGAGAACGGACTTCATGCGGCGGGCATAGGCCAGGGTGCCCTTGGAGGTCTCCTGGGCCAGGTACTTGGACTTGGCCAGGCCGATGCCGTGTTCGCCGGACAGGGTGCCCCCCATGGACAGGGCCTTGTCGAAGATCATGTCGATGCCCTTTTCCACGCGCTCCCACTCGGCCTTGTCGCGCTTGTCGGTCAGGATGGTGGGGTGCAGGTTGCCGTCGCCCGCGTGGCCGAAGGTACCGATGGTCAGGTCGAGCTTCTTGGCGATCTCTTCCAGGGCCTCGATCATGGCCGGGATCTTGGAGCGGGGCACGGTGGCGTCCTCAAGCACGCAGGTGGGCTTGAGGTTGGCCAGGGCGGGCAGTGCGTCGCGGCGGGCCTGCCAGACGGCGTCGCGCTCGGCGGCGTCCTTGGCGACGTGCAGCTCGGTGGCGCCGTTCTCCTTGCAGATGCGTTCGACAACAGCGGCCTCGTCGGCGACCTGGCCGGGATGGCCGTCCACCTCGATGAGCAGCAGGGCGGCGGCGTCCACGGGCAGACCTGCGCCGCGGAAGTTCTCGACCGTGCGGATAGTGAAGTTGTCCATCATCTCCAGGGTGGCCGGGACGATCTTGTTGGCGATGATGGAGGCCACGGTCTCGGAGGCGGCCTTCATGGACGGGAACACGGCCATCATGGACTTGGCGGCCTTCGCCGGGGGAATGAGTTTCAGGATGATCTTGTCGAACACGCCCAGCGTGCCCTCGGAAGCGACCATCAGGCCTGCCAGGTTGTAGCCGGTGACGCACTTGACGGTCCGGGAACCGGACTTGATCAGCTCGCCGTTGACGTCCCAGAATTCCATGCCCATGACGTAGTCCTTGGTAACGCCGTACTTCAGGCCGCGCAGGCCGCCCGCGTTCTCGGCCACGTTGCCGCCCAGGGTGGACACGGCCTGGGAGCCCGGATCCGGGGGATAGAACAGGCCGCGCTTGGCCACTTCGGCCGCGAACTGGGCCGTGACCACGCCGGGTTCGACCACGGCGTACATATCGGCCTCGTTGATTTCGAGGATGCGGTTCAGTCCGTTGGTCAGGACCACCACGCCGCCGGGATGGGGAATGGTGCCACCGGACAGGTTGGTGCCCGCGCCGCGCACGGTCAGGGGCAGACCGTTGTCGTTGCACAGCTTGGTCACGGCGCCCAGGGCTTCGCTGGTGGTGGGACGAACCACCAGTGCGGGCATGACAGAGTCGAGGACGGCGGCGTCATAGGAATAGGCGTGACGGTCGGTCTCGCCGGTCATAACGTTGTCGGCGCCGGCTATGGCTTCAAATTCTTTGATAATAGCTTCTTTGGTCATGATCGACTCCTAAGAAAAATTATGATCCCCGGGGGTCCTCCGGGGCTTGTTTCGTAATGGGGTGAAGCAGCTTGACACTTCTTCGGGTTGGTCCAAGGGGAGGCGGACGAACGGCCCGCCTCCCTTTTGATCTCCTAATGTTAGAACAGGTTGGGCAGGAACACGAAGCTCATCAGCGAGGCCACGATGCCGACGACGACGCCGTACAGCAGGAAGGGCCATACGGTCCGCTTCAGGATTGCACCTTCCATGCCGGACAGGCCGACAACGGCGCAGGCGGCAACGATGTTGTGGATGCAGATCATGTTGCCCATGCCGCCGCCGACCGCCTGCGCGGCCACGATGATCTGGCGCGGCAGCTCGAGCTGCGAGGCGACGCCCCACTGGAACTCGGCGAAGAGCAGGTCGGAAACGGTGTTGGAACCGGTGATGAACGCACCGAGGCCGCCCACGAAGGAGGCGAACATGGGCCAGGCGTTGCCGGTGAAGGCGGCGACGGCCTTGGCCAGTGCCAGAGGCATGGACGGGTAGGAGTGCGGGTTCAGGGCGGCGTCGGCGATGCCGGAACCGCGGAAGATGGAGACCAGGGCGACCGCCGCGAACAGGGCGATGGTCGGGTTCTTCATGGTCTTGATGGCCTGGACCCACGAGAGCTTGACCTTCTCGGCGGGCATGCCGTGGATCAACACGGTCAGCAGGGCGACCAGGATGAACGGAATGGTGCCGGGCAGGTACAGGTAGGCGATGGAGGCATTGACGGACTTGAAGCCGAGGATGGCGGTGAACTTGATCGCCTGGCTGGCCAGCATGGCCTTGAGGCCGAGCTGCGGGATACGGGTGACGACCAGGATGAGGCCGATCAGGATGTAAGGCAACCAAGCCCTGAACTGGCTCATGTGGGCCTTGAACTCGGAGGCGTCCGCGGACACGGAACCGGTCCATTCGGGATCCCACTTGGAGGAGTCGCCGAAGTCCCAGGAGGTCTTGGGCATGCAGAAGCCCCTCTTGGCGCCGACGATGATGATGCCCAGGCCGACGAGACCACCGATCAGGGACGGGAACTCGGGACCGACCATCCAGGCGAAGATCAGGTAGGGCACGGAGAAGGACACGGCCGCGAAGATGCAGAACTTCCAGGCGGCAAAGCCGGGCTTCCAGCTACGCTCGGGGCCGAAGTAGCGGGTGATGAAACCGAGCATGAAGATCGGCAGGATGAAGATCATGGCCAGGTGCATGAGGGTGGCCCATTGGCCGACGACCATGATGAAGTCGCCCATGTTGGAGAAGTTCACGGCGGCGCCCGACTTGACTGCGGCGTCCACGCTGGGGGCCAGGAACTTGAGGCCCAGGACGACCGGGGTGCCGACCGCGCCGAAGGTCACAGGGAAGGAGTTGAAGACCAGGCAGATGATGGCTGCGGCCAGGGGCGGGAAGCCCAGGGAGAGCAGCAGCGGAGCGGCCAGGGCGGCCGGGGTGCCGAAACCGGCGGCGCCTTCGATGAAGGCGGCGAACATGTACCCGATGATGATCGCCTGGATGCGGCGGTCCGGGGTGATGTTCTGCATGCCGTGCTGAATGGTCTCCATGCCGCCGGAATGCTGCAGCGTGCGGAGAATCAGGATGGCACCGAAAACGATGATCAGGATGCCGATGGCCGTCACGAATCCTTGCAGGGTGAGGGCGGCGACATAGGCGACGGGCAGGCTCCAGGCCAGGACCGCGCCGGCTGCGGCGGTCAGCCATGCCAGGGGCATGGCTTTGGTGGCGGGCCAGCGCAGGCCGACCATGAGCACGAGCGCCACCAGGATGGGCAGCAGCGCGATTAACGCGAGCACTTCAATAGACATTAAACAAACCTCCATGGGTGTGAGGGGCGACCCTCACGGTTTCAACAGATGTGCGGGACGGGTCAGGCAGAAGCCTCCGCAACAACCCCGTCCCGCACATGCCTCTAACTATTATCTGCCGTCGTCACAGGGTTCACCGGAACCCGGGGCTTCGGCCGACACGCCGGTTTCGCAGGCGGCAGGCTCGCCCATCTCGCCCTTGCCGTAATCGGCATCGGCAAGATAGGTGAGGATGGCGTAGCGATCGGCGTAGTCCTTTTCCAGTTTCTCGCGGAACGCCTTGGACAGCTCCGGATGGAAGCGCTCCAGCATGGCGTAGCGGTTTTCGCCGGACAGGAACTCCTGCAGGGTTCCGTCGGGAGCCTTGGACTCCAGGGTGAACGGATTCTTGCCCTGCTCGGTGAGTTCGGGGTTGAAGCGGTACAGGGGCCAGTAGCCGGAGGCCACGGCCAGCTTCTGTTCGAGCTGGGTCTTGCCCATGCCCTTCTTGATGCCCTGGTTGATGCACGGGGCGTAGCAGATGATCAGGGACGGGCCCTTGTAGGCCTCGGCCTCCTTGAAGGCCTTGAGCATCTGCTGCTTGTCGGCGCCCATGGCCACGGAGGCCACGTACACATAGCCGTAGGTCATGGCCATGCGGCCCAGGTCCTTCTTGCCGGTGCCCTTGCCCGCGGCCGCGAACTTGGCGATGGAGCCGAGCGGGGTGGCCTTGGAAGACTGTCCGCCGGTGTTGGAGTACACCTCGGTGTCCATGACCAGGATGTTTACATCCTTGCCGGAGGCCAGCACGTGGTCCACGCCGCCGTAACCGATGTCGTAGGCCCAGCCGTCACCGCCGAAGATCCAGACGGACTTCTTGGTGAACAGGTCGGCGTCGGCCGCAATGGCCTTCAGGTTCTCGTCGGAGGTCCCTTCGAGAGCGGCCTTCAGGGCCTCGCCCGCCTCGGCGGAAGCCTCGGCATCGTCCTTGGCGGCCAGCCAGCCTTCCAGGGCGGCCTTGACGTCGGCGGGGGCGCCGCACAGGGCCTCTTCGCACTTGGCGACCAGGGTCTTGCGGCGGTTGTTCACGCCCATCTCGATGCCGAAGCCGAACTCGGCCGCGTCCTCGAACAGGGAGTTGCCCCAGGCCGGGCCGAAGCCGTCGCGGTTGGTGCAGTAGGGGGTCGAGGGAGCGGAGGCGCCCCAGATGGAGGAGCAGCCCGTGGCGTTGGCGATGATCATGCGCTCGCCGAAGAGCTGGGTCAGCACCTTGACGTACGGGGTCTCGCCGCAACCGGCGCAGGCGCCGGAGAATTCCATGAGGGACTGCTTGAACTGGGAGCCCTTGACGGAATCACGCTTGAAGGCGTCCTTGTAGGACACGGTCTCGGTGAAGTCGAAGTTGGGCACCTGCTCTTCGGTCTGGGTGGCGATGGGCTTCATGACCAGCGCCTTTTCCTTGGCCGGGCAGATGTCGGCGCAGTTGCCGCAGCCCAGGCAGTCCATGGTGTTGACCTGCATGCGGTACTTGAGTCCCTTGACGTCCTTGCCTTTGGCGTCCTGGGTGGCGAAGGCGGCCGGGGCGTTCTTCATCTCGTCCTCGGTCACCAGCACCGGGCGCAGGGCGGAGTGCGGGCAGACAAAGGCGCACTGGTTGCACTGGATGCAGTTTTCCATGATCCACTCGGGGACCTTGATGGCCACGCCGCGCTTCTCGTACTTGGAGGTGGCCAGCGGCACGGTGCCGTCCTCGGAGAAGACGGAGACCGGCAGGTCGTCGCCCTTCTGGGCCAGGACCGGGCGCATGATGTTCTTGACGTAATCGGGCTCGTCGACGTCGGCCTTGACGTCGTCCGCCAGGGTCGCCCAGGCGGCCGGGACCGGGATCTCGACGATGGCGTCGGAGGCCTTGTCCACGGCGGCGCAGTTCATCTCGACGATCTTCGGGCCCTTCTTGCCGTAGGCGGCTTCGATGCCGCCCTTGAGCAGGGCGACGGCCTGGTCGAACGGGATGACGTCGGCCAGCTTGAAGAAGGCGGTCTGCATGACCATGTTGATGCGTCCGCCCAGGCCCACTTCGCCGGCGATCTTGACCGCGTCCACGGTGTAGAACTTGAGGTTCTTTTCCGCGATGGTGCGGCGCATGGAGGCGGGCAGCTCCTTGTCCATCTGCTCGGCGGTCCAGGCGCAGTTCAGCACGAAGGTGCCGCCGTCCTTGATGCCGTCGAGCACGTCGTACAGGTGCACGTAGCTCGGGTTGTGACAGGCCACGTAGTCGGCCGCGGTGACCAGGTAGGTGGACTGGATGGGTTCGTCACCGAAGCGCAGGTGGGAGATGGTGATGCCGCCGGACTTCTTGGAGTCGTAGGCGAAGTAGCCCTGTGCATACATGTCGGTATTGTCGCCGATGATCTTGATGGCCTGCTTGTTGGCGCCCACCGTCCCGTCAGAACCGAGACCCCAGAACTTGCACTGGACGGTGCCTTCAGGGGTGGTGTCCAGGGTCCCGGTCGTGACGAGGGAGGCATTGGTGACGTCGTCCTCGATGCCCACGGTGAAGTGGAGCTTGGGGGCGTCCGCCGCCATGTTGTCGAACACCGCCTTGGCCATGGCGGGGGTGAACTCCTTGGAGCCCAGCCCGTAGCGGCCGGCGGTGAGGACGGGGCCGTTGCCCTGTTCCAGGAACACGGTGCTGATGTCCTGGTACAGCGGATCGCCCAGGGCGCCCGGCTCTTTGGTGCGGTCGAGCACGGACACGTACTTGGCGGTTTCGGGCAGCACGGCCAGGAAATGCTTGGCCGAGAACGGGCGATACAGTCGGACTTTGATCAGGCCGACCTTTTCGCCCTCGGCGACCAGGCGGTTGACCACTTCCTCGATGGTCTCGCAGGAGGAGCCCATGGAGATGATCACGCGCTCGGCGTCGGCGGCGCCCACGTAGTCGAAGGGCTTGTAGTCGCGGCCGGTGAGGGCGGAGACCTTGGCCATGTACTCCTCGACGATGGCCGGGATGACCTCATAGTGGGAGTTGGAGGCTTCACGGCCCTGGAAATAGATGTCCGGGTTCTGGGCGGTGCCGCGAACGTCCGGGTGTTCCGGGTTCATGGCGCGCTTGCGGAAGGCGGCCACCTTGTCCATGTTCAGCAGGGGCTTCATGTCGTCGTAGTCGATGGTCTCGATCTTCTGGATCTCGTGGGAGGTCCGGAAACCGTCGAAGAAGGAGACGAAGGGCACGCTGGCCTCGATGGTGGACAGGTGGGCCACCAGGGAGAGGTCCATGACCTCCTGGACGGAGGCGGCGGCGAGCATGGCGAAGCCGGTCTGGCGGCAGGCCATGACGTCCTGGTGGTCACCGAAGATGGACAGGGCGTGGGCCGCGAGGGCGCGGGCCGACACGTGGAAGACGCAGGGCAGCAGTTCGCCCGCGATCTTGTACATGTTCGGGATCATCAGGAGCAGGCCCTGGGAGGCGGTGAAAGTCGTGGTCAGCGCGCCGCCGGCCAGGCCGCCGTGCACGGCGCCCGCGGCACCGGCCTCGGACTGCAACTGGCGGACCTCGACGGTCTGCCCGAAAATATTCTTGCGGCCTTGCGCGGCCCATTCATCGGCGATCTCGCCCATGGTGGACGAGGGCGTGATGGGGTAGATGGCGGCGGTTTCACTCATGGCATAGGCCACCCATGCGGCGGCGGTGTTGCCATCCATCGTTTTCATCTTGGACATTCGATTCTTCTCCTATTGGTGGTCGTCTGAATTATTGGCGTCCGCCGAGCGGACCCGTTCATTTGAAGACACAGGGCTTACTCAACAACCGTGCCAACTTTGTGAAAATTTAAATCAACCGGAATTGCAACTAGTTATGGGTATAGTCGCTCGAAGGGAAGCGATTCCGGCAATGCGGGCAGTCTGAAAAATAGGACGGAATGCACGTTCTGGACATGATAATGTCCCGGACCATGGACTCTTTTTGTCCGAGGCTGGCGGGATGGGGCCAAAAAAGTGCCTGTCCAAAAAAAAGGACAGGCCGGGATATGCCGGAATACGGGCTTATTCAGGGGTCACCGTGCGGTGGCTCCGGCCCAGGCCGGTCCGGCCTTGAGGATCTTTTCGTGGACCGGACAGGACTCCACGTGCGCTCCTTTCAGGTAGCCGGAACTCATGAGAAATTCGCCCACGATTTCACCGCCCACGAATTTGAAGCGCTTTTTGAAAAGCTTGACCCAGTCCGCCTTGTCCAGGGGATGGTGGGCGTCCAACCAGTTCTTGAACGAGCCGTGCTCCCGTTGCAGGTCGAGGATGGCGTTCGCGTTGTGGATGGCGGCGTTGACCTTGAGGCGGTTTCGGATGATCCCCGCGTCGTCCAGGAGCCGGGCGCGGTCCGATTCGCCGTACGCGGCCACGGTGGGGATATCGAACCCGTCGTACGCGCTGCGGAAATTTTGTTCCTTGTTGAGGATCGTCCGCCAGCTCAGCCCGGCCTGGTTGATCTCCATGACCAACAGGGCGAAGAGCTCGGTGTCGTCGGTGATGGGAAACCCGTACCGGGTGTCGTGGTAGACGCGGTCCACGTCGTCCTTGTCGCGGACGGCGCAGAAGTCGCAATAGGAATCGAAGTCGGCCATGGGGGCTCCTAGAGGGACAGGCCGTACTTCTTGAGCAGGCCGTAGAAGTGGGAACGGGAGAGCTTGGAGACCTCGAGAATGTGGGGAAGGTCGCCGTCGCACTGGCGGATGAGTTCGCCCAGGTAGACCTTCTCGGCGGTGCTCTTGAAGTCCCGCAGGGTGGGCAGCTCCTGCTCGAAGATGTCCTCGAAGATGTCCTGTCCGATTTTTTGGACAGGCTGCGCGTAGGGCGCGGGGGGCTCCTCTTCGGGCGCCGCATTGGTCATGCGTTCGATCTGGGCCTTGGCGATCTGGATGCGCAGTTCGCGCGGCAGGTGCATGGCGTAGAGGGTTTTCTCGTTGCCCGAGGTGACCACGGCCCGTTCCAGGATGTTGAACAGCTCGCGCACGTTGCCGGGCCAGTCGTAGCTCTCCAGGGCCGGGTTGAAGTCCGAGCCGAAGGATTTGGTCGGCATGCCGTACTGACGGCAGAGTTGGCTGACCCGGTAGGTGCACAGGGCCTTGATGTCCTCGGGGCGGTCCCTGAGCGGCGGCAGGTGGATGTGCATTGTCTTGAGACGATACAGCAGGTCCGACCGGAATGTTCCCTTTTCGACCATTTCGTCCAGGTCCCGGTTGGTGGCGGCCACCAGCCGGAAGTCGCTGGTCTGCTCGCGGGTGTCACCCACCGGCCGGAAGGTCCGTTCCTGCAGGACGCGCAAAAAGGCCTTCTGCATGGACAGCGGCATCTCGCCCACCTCATCCAGGAACAGGGTTCCGCCGTCGGCCAGCTTGACCAGCCCGATGCGGTCGCTCTGGGCCCCGGTGAAGGCCCCCTTGCGGTGGCCGTACAGGGTGGACTCCAGCAGGGATTCGGTCAGCCCGGCGCAGTCCACGACCACGAAGTTGCCGGACTTGCGCTTGGAATTGGCGTGGATGGTGGAGGCGAACAGCTCCTTGCCCGTGCCGGTCTCGCCGGTGATGAGCACGTTGGTCTCGGACCGGGCCGCCTGGGACAGGAGGTTGAAGCTGACTTTGATGATCGGGCTGTCGCCGACCACGCCGTTCAGTTCCAGGCCGCGGTCGCCGTCCCGGCCGCGCTTCTCCTCGTGATACTTGAGCGCCCGGCCCAGGGTCAGGGAGATTTCGCGAATGCTGGACGGCTTGAGCAGGTAGTCCCAGACCCCGCCGCGGATGGCCAACTCCGCGCCGTCCGGGTCGCCCTTGCCGGTCAGGATAATGACCTCGGGCGGGTCGGGGAGGGCCATGATGTCGGGCAGGATGTCGAGCCCGTTGCCGTCGGGCAGCCGGACGTCCAGAAAGATCACGTCGAAGGCCCTCTTGTGCATCAACCGCAGCCCGGAGTCCAGGGTATGAGCGGAGGTGCACTCATGGGTCAGCCTGGTGATCAGGCTCTCCATGGTCTCGCAGACGTCGAGGTCGTCATCTATGATCAGTATCTCCGCCACGTCACTCCCCTTGTTTTTGGTTGCTCAACACCGTGTTGATGGCTCGGGACAAATCCTGCTTGTCATAGGGTTTGATAACCACGAGACGGATGTTCGGCAAGTCCGCGGCTGCGGAGACCGCGTCCTCGCGTCCGGAAATGAGGATCACGGGCAGCTCGCGATCGATGACCGCAAGCCGCCTGGCCAGTTGGGTCCCGCTCATGCCGGGCATGTCGTAGTCGGTGATGACCAGGTCGAATTCGCCGGGCATGTCGTTGACCCGGCGCAGTGCCGCAAGCGGGCTCTCCTGGCCCTCCACGACATACCCCATGGTTTCGAGCAGGCGCGGCGTGGTCTGGAGCTGGTCGCTGTCGTCTTCGACGAAGAGGATGTGTGCCCCGAGATTGTGCGGCACCCCGGAGAGGTCCACGTCGCCGCACAGGTCCTCGTCGCCCTTGGGCAGGTAGATGGAGAAGGTCGTGCCGCCGCCTTCGCGCGGGTCCACCCGCAGGCCGCCCTTGTGACTGCGGACGATGCCGTGGACGACCGCCAGCCCGAGCCCGGTGCCCTCGGTTTTGTCCTTGGTGGTGAAGAACGGGTCGAATATCTTGTCCACGATGTCCTGAGGGATGCCCGGCCCGTTGTCCTCCACCGCCAGCCGGACGTATTCGCCCGGATGCAGCCCGAGGATCTCGGCGTCCTCGTTCGACACCTCGGCCTGGTCCAGGCGGACCTCGATGGTTCCGCCCGTGCGGCGCAGGGCGTGGAAGGCGTTGGTGCACAGGTTCATGACCACCTGGTGAATCTGGGTCGGGTCCGCGTGCACGCAGGACAGGTTCTCCTTGATGAGCGAGCGGACCTCGATCTTGCGGGGCATGGAGGATTCCAGGAGCCCGATGGCCTCGGCGATGACCGCGCCCACGTCCGTGGGCCGGAACCCTTCGGTGGAGGGGCGGCTGAAGGCCAGGATCTGCTTGACCACCCGGCCGCCGCGCCGGGCGGCCTTGAGGACCCGCTCCAGATCTCTGGTGGTCATGGATTCCGGGTCCAGGTCGCCCACGGCCAGCTCGGTGGAGTTGATGATGCTGGTCAGGATGTTGTTGAAATCATGGGCGATGCCGCCGGCCAGTGTGCCGATGGCCTCCATCTTCTGGGATTGCAGCAACTGCTTTTCCAGGTTCAGCTCGGTGGTGATGTTGTCGGCCATGGAGAGCACGCCCACGATCTGGCCGGAGCGGTCGTTGATGGGCACCTTGGTGACCTCGATCCAGGCCGGATTGCCCTCGGCGTCGGCCAGTTTGCGGCGCTCCTTGCGGAAGGCCTGGCCCTTGTTGATCACGGACCGGTCGGCACCCGAGGCCCAGGAGGCGTAGTCCAGGTCCGCGATGACGTCGTACGTGGTCCGGTTGACGATGCCCGGCCCGTGCTCCAGGCCGAAGAACTCCGAGAACGCCCGGTTGGTGCCGAGATAGCGTCCGTCGGCGTCCTTCCAGGAGACCAGTTGCGGGACCGTGTCCATGAGGGTTTCCTGAAAGGCGAGCTGATCCTTGATCTTGCGCTCCACCTTGCGCCGTTCCAGCATGGTCAGGATCAGGAAGATGAGCACCAGGACCAGCAGGACGAAGCTGACCATGATGGTCCAGAACAGTTCCTTGGAGAGCTCGTAAAACGCCTTGGGCGCGTTGATGATGTGGCTGTCCTTGGGCAGCAGGGCCATATCCAGGTGGAGCCGCTGCATGACCTTGTAATCGAAGATGTAGTGCCCGGTGGTCTCGCGGTACACGGGGATGTCGTCCGCACTCTTGCCGTCCAGGATCTCCAGGGCGATCTCGGCGGCCCGCTGGCCGTGCAGGTAGCCGGAAAGCATGTTGCCGCCCACCGCGCCGCTGCCCGCCAGGAACTCCCAGGCTGTGTAGATGGGCACCGGGGACCGGGTGTAGATGGCCTGCATGGCCTCCTCGGCGGTCAGGAAACGGCCGTCGATGACCTGGTAGTAGGGGATGAAGAAGAGGAAGGTGTCCGACGGCAGGTGGGCCACCCGGTCGAGGACGTTCTTGAGCGACATGTCGGTCCAGTATTCGGCGACCAGGGGGACCTTGTAGCGCGCGAGCTGGCTCTGGACCTGGCGCTTGATGGCCGCCCCGGCCGTGGAGGAGTCACCGACCACGGTGATGTGCCGCTTGTCAGGATGCAGGCGCAGGGCCACGTCCAGGGTCTTGGACAGGTCGAAGCTCTCGATGACGCCCGTGGCGTTGTCCGAGTCCGTGTCGTCGGTATTCAGGAAGTTTACGCCGCAATACACCAGGGGGACGCCGGGAAAGAGGATGTCCCGGTACTGGGTGGCGAACGAGTAGGCGTCGTTGTCCGAGGTCATGATCAGGTCGAACTTCTCGTTCTTGAACTTTTCCTTGTACAACCGCAGGAGCATGCGGGTCACGTCTTCGTAGTTGTACCGCTTCGCGTCCATGTATTCGATCTGGAGGTCGATCTTGTAGTGGCTGTTTTCCAGGATGGAGCGGATGCCGCGCATGATGGCGTCGGACCACTGGTAGCCGTCGTGGTAGGAGTTCAGGCACAGGACGCTTTTCTTGGGTTTCTCGACCGCGCCGAGCACCGGCCTGGCGGGCAGGATGCAGAGGCAGGAAAGCAGCAGGGTCAAGTAGAGTATTTTACGCATGGTGGCTCTTTTTGGCATTTCTTGTGCATATGAAAGTCTGGCAAATGGCGTTGCCAAGATGCATGCAAAGGTTGGGCCTTTGCGTTGCAATGTCAAGGCGGCGCATTCCGGGAGCCTCACCATCTCCCGGGAATATGGTCAAGGGAATGATATATTTCCGAGAATTGGGGTGACAAAATGGTAAACAGTGTTTATTCTGATTTGTGTAAACAAGTGTCTATCGTACGCCGTTTTGTCTATACTGTCTGAATTGTTACATTTCAAGGAGAGTTCAAGTGGTCAGACATATCGTCATGTGGACGTTGAAGGATGAAGCCGAAGGCCAGACGGCAGCAGAAAACGGCGCGAAGATGAAGGAAATTTTGGAGGCGCTCGCCGGGCGTATCGAGGGCCTCAGGCATATCGAGGTCAGCGCGGACATCGTGGCCGCCGACCCCGAGTGCCACGTGATTCTGTGTTCGGAGCACGACGATGTGGATGCCCTGAACCACTATCAGGATCACCCCGAGCATCAGGCCTGCGTCGCCTTCGTGAAGAAGGTGGCCTCCGGCCGCAAGGCAGTAGACTACGTAATTTGAGAAGGCTCGGCCGCGGCGATTCCGCCGGGCCGATGCACAAGGGGTGAATCCGAACCCACGCGGCTTGAGAGGGAAGGACGGCCGCGCCAAGGAGGATGCCATGTCCATGCGTTTTGATCAGGAGCGGAAGCGGATCATTTGCCGCTGGGAAGAGCCGACCAAAGTGGTTATGAACAAGAAGGAAGGGCTCATCAACCGCTCCCGTATGATTACCGTCAAGGTAAACGACAACGGCAAGCTGAACAGCAAGGATCGAAAGCGGCATGCGGACCATCCCATGTTCCCGATCATCAGCCGTTTCAACCAGATGCTCAACTCCATCGAGTGCTATCCGAAGTGCGAGAACGAGTACAGGTGCGCGGTCTGCGGCGCCACGCACGGCGTCAGCCCCCACTTCGATACCGACAGCCAGTCCATTGTCTGGCTGTGCAAGGAACATCTGGACAGCTCGCCCAAACTGGACGACTAGCAATTCCGGTCGGACCGGGCCGTGACAGCCCGGGCGGCCACCGTGTCCGAAAAAACGGACTCTCCGGCGCACTCGCCACCAGCATGGCGGGTGCGCCTTTTTTTGCGCGCGCTCGGACCTACTCCGCGGGCGGGTCTTCGGCGTTCCCGGCCGGTGGTTTCCTTCGTCCCGCCTAGTCTTCCTCGTCGATCGCCTCCAACGTCTCCCGCACCAGAACGCAGGCGCGCCGGTAGTCGAACACGCCGCCCATGAAGAACAGGACGCTCCCGGCCAGATATTGCCAGGCCAGGAAGCGGAACATGTGGACTCGGTCCGCCTGGGCCTGGAAGTCCCACAGGTAGGGGATCGAGGCCACCATGAACAGGACCGATCCCACCACGAAGCTTACCGCGGTCAGGTTCATGAGCTGCATGGTGACGATGTTGTCGGAGCGCAGTATCTGCAGGATGTTGATCCCGGACCCCACGACGAACAGCAGGCTGCCGAGGATGAAGCACCAGGCCCCGGCGGCGGTTCGGTCCACGGTGTTGAGAAAGAGGACGCTGCCGACCGTGAACAGCAGCGTCCCCAGGAGATAGCCTGACGCGGCCACGCGCTCCAGCACGTCGTAGGGCGTGTGCTCGTCCTTGCGCCGCCAGTTGCGCCGGACCTCGAAGTAGTCATGGGCCGTGACCACCAGATAGAGCAGCGAGCCGGCCAGGAACGTCCAGGCCCCGATGTCCGAGTACCGTTGCAGGCTCGGAAAGAACAGGACGCTGCCGAGGATGAAGACCAGCCCGCCCGCCTTGTACAACACGGCGTTGACGGTCGCCCACCTGAATTGTGCCTCGGCGTCTTCGCTGTCTCGGAGGGGATTGTACAGCCTCGGCCGGTTGGCGAACATGTGGGGCATGCCTTCTCCTTGTTTCGGGCTGCGGGCGCGCAGCGGGTTGGCGGAGGGCGGCCCGCCGGTGGGCCGAATCCCTTCGGGGCGTGAAGGCCTATCCGAACAGACCTCCACCGGTCGTGTCAAATCCGTCCGCGGATTCCTGCGGTTATCCTTTGATCGAATCGTTGCGCGATCGGGGGCATGTCCTCTTCCCTTTGCGCAATATCGGGATGGGGGTCGCGCAAAAAAGGGCCCCGCGCCGAAGCGCGGGGCCCTGTCTGCTTGTCGTAGGGCCGGTGGCTACCAGGAGAAGAAGTAGGTGGCGGCCAGGCCGGTGATGGACATGGTGATGGTGTAGGGCAGGGCCAGGACGACCATGCGGCCGTAAGACAGGCGGATGACCGGGGCGAGCGCCGAGGTCAGCAGGAAGAGGAAGGCCGCCTGTCCATTGGGGGTGGCCACGGACGGGATGTTGGTCCCGGTGTTGATGGCCACGGCCAGGTGGTCGAAGTGGGTCATCATCTTGGAGACCTGGTCCTGGATGCCTGCGGGCAGGGACGCGATGACGTCGGTGCGCGCCAGGAGCGGGTCGGTCAGCTTGTCCATCAGGGCGCCGGCGTCGGTCACGCCGGGCACGGCGGCCAGGAGCTGGACGAAGTGCAGCTTGGTCTCGGAGATGTACACCGTGGCCACGAAGACGTTGTCCGAGATCATGGAGAGCAGCCCGTTGGCCGTGTAGTAGGCGGCGAGCTGGGCCTGGCCCTCAAGGCCGAGGACGAGGTGCATGACCGGGGCGAACAGGTGCTGGTCGTGGATGACGCCGACGATGGAGAAGAAGACGACGAGCAGGGCGGTGAAGGGCAGGGCCTCCTCGAAGGCCGGTCCGAGCTGGTGTTCGTCGATGAAGCCGTTGAAAGCGGTCAGGAAGACGATGACGGACAGGCCGATGATGCCGACCTCGGCCAGGTGAAAGGCCAGGGCGAGGATGAGCCAGACGCCGATCAGGGCCTGGACGATGAGCTGGGCCTTGCCCTGGTAGCCGCGCTTGGATTCCATCTCGATGGCGGTTTCGAGCAGGTGGGAGCGGATGTTGCCCGGCAGCTTCGCGCCGTAGCCGAAGAGGTGGAACTTCTCCACGGTCATGCAGGTCAGCAGGCCTATGACCAGGACGGGCATGGAGACGTGGGCCACGTTGAGGAAGAAGGGCACGAAGTGCCAGCCCATGACCTCGCCGATGAGCAGGTTCTGGGGCTCGCCCACCAGGGTGCATACGCCGCCCAGCGCGGTGCCGACTGCGCCGTGCATCATCAGATTCCGCAGAAATCCCCGGAATTCCTTGAGGTCGGCGCGCTCATGCTCCTTGATGGCGACGTCGTCGCACAGGTCGTGGGAGCAAGTGGGCGTCTTGCCCGAGGCGAAGCGGTGGTACACGTTGTAGAAGCCGTAGGCCACGGCGATGATCACCGCGGTGACGGTCAGGGCGTCCAGAAAAGCGGACAGGAACGCGCCCGCGAAGCAGAAGAGCAGCGAGATGATGATCTTGGACTGCACCCGGGTGAGGATGCGGGTAAAGGTGTATTGCAGGAAGTCCTTCATGAAGTAGATGCCCGCGACCATGAAGATCAGGAGCAGGATGACCGGGAAGTTGGTCAGGGCCTCATGGTAGACGGTCCGGGGCGAGGTCATGCCCATGATCACGGCTTCGATGGCCAGCAGGCCGCCCGCAGGCAGCGGGTAGCATTTGAGCGCCATGGCCAGGG
Source organism: Pseudodesulfovibrio sp. 5S69 (assembly GCF_037094465.1). Classification (NCBI taxonomy): domain Bacteria; kingdom Pseudomonadati; phylum Thermodesulfobacteriota; class Desulfovibrionia; order Desulfovibrionales; family Desulfovibrionaceae; genus Pseudodesulfovibrio; species Pseudodesulfovibrio methanolicus. The sequence goes on along the minus strand of NZ_CP146609.1, from coordinate 3,140,969 downwards.
TGAAGATGAACTCGGCGATGAGGACCCAGCCCGCGATGAACGGCCCTGCCGTGAGCATGAGGATGGGATTGATGATCAGGAAGATCATGATGGCCATCTTGTACCAGTTGGGCGCATTGCCGAGGAAGTTTTTGCTAAAGGCCTGGGTCAGAGTCTGAGGCATGTTCGGTTACTCCTGATGTTGGATTGCCGGGATCTGTCTCGAAGGCAAGATCTAGTCCCCGATGGTCATTGTCGGGTACATGCCAGCATCCGGGCCCGATTGGAAGGGCTGAAGGATATTGAAGGCTGCGTCCCGAGTCTTTTGGGCATGTCCGCGGGTCTTGTCCGACCCGTCGAAGTATGCGCCGTTTTCTTCGCGTATATGGTCGATGCGGTGTCTGAACGCATCGACGAAAGCTTTGCCGTCGCCCTTGAAGGTCGCGTTGCCCAGGGTGATGTCCGTGATCTTGGACAACTCGTCCAGGTCGATGGACTGGGTCTTGAGGTCGGCCTGCCGGGTGACGTATCCCCATACCGCCGAGTTGGGGGGGATCTCGATGCACTCCACCGGGTCGATGATCGTGTGGGGCATGACGATGGAGTCGCGGCCGACCGTGATGGGGCAGGCCTGGGTGCCGTGCAGGAAGGAGTTGAAGCCCACGAAGACGTTCTTGCCTGCGTTGGTCCAGATGACCTTGCCGCCGTGGGCGGTCACGTCGTCGCCCTCGTACACGGAATTCTTGATGTAGCAGTTCTCCTGGGCGTTGGAGCCCTTGCCGATGTAGGAGTCCTCCACGTGGGCGCGCTGCACGATGAGCGCGTTCTCGCCCACCTCGCACTGGCCCTTGAGGACCGCGTAGGGGGAGACATAGGCGGTTTCCGGCACGTCGAATTCGGTCTCGGGGCGGGCCGTGGAGTAGATGGGCACGAAGTCTTCCTTGAACTCGTCCACGTAGTCTACGAACTTGCCGGTCAGGCGGCCGTTTTCGTCCAGCTTGACGTACTGCTCGATGACGCCCTCGGGATAGAGGTAGTCGAACTCGAACAGGTCGCCGGACTTGATCCACACGCGGCCGGGGGCCACGGTCAGCCGGGAGAGGTCGCCCGCCTGTACGTAGGCGTAGTCGCCGATGACGCAGTTGTGCATGATGGACAGGTCGGCGGTGGCGAAGGCCCCGAGGTAGACGCCTTCGAGCGTGGTTCCGTGGATGTTGGAGTAGTGCATGGCCGCCGAATTGAGGATGCGGAAGACCTCGGGTGTCTCCGGGTTCTTGGAGTTGTTGTGGACCAGGGTCTTGACCAGGTAGGAATTGATGATCCGGATGACCTCGTCGTAGAAGAGCTTGGTCTTGACCCCGTTGAATTCGACCACGTCGCCCTTGCGCTTGAGCTCGTCGCCGCGCACGTTGGACTTGTACAGGACCGAGCTGTCCACCAGGGTCTTGCCCAGGAAGTAGGTCCCGGCGAGGTTGGAGTTCTTGAATTTGAAGCTGATGGGATGGTCTTCGGTCAGGGCGTAGAACGCATAATAGAGGATATGGCGTTCACGCGGCACGGAGTTTTGGAGGATGGAGCGGACGTCGATGCCCATGGGCTTGAGGTTGACGTTCACCCTTGACGCTATGTGATCGAACAGTTCTTCGAGTTTTTCCATGTGGCTCACCCTGTTTGGAGGTTGTTGCACAAACGGCTGCCGCGCGCGGGCGCGGCAGCCGTCGTGGTAACTACGGAATGCATCCCGGACAGTCTAGCCTCCGGCCGGGAGGGTGATGGGCATGCCCATGAGCGGCCAGATGACCAGGATGGCGGCGCCGACCAGGACCATGAGCAGCAGGGATGCCGGAATGCCCCATCCGAAGAATTCACCGGTGGTGAACTGGCCGGAATCGTAGGCGATGGCGTTGGGCGCCGCACCCACCAGGAGCAGGAAGGGCATGCCCGCCATGACCAGCGAGGCGTACAGGATGACTTCGGGGGCAACGCCCAGATAGGGGGCGATGACCAGGGCCACGGGGAGCGATATGGCGATGGCCGCCACGTTCATGATGAAGTTGGTCATGATCATCACGAAGAAGGCGATGGACATGACGAAGACGAACCAGTTGGCGTCCTGGAACATGACCAGCCAGTTGACGGCCATCCATTTGGCCGCTCCGGTCTCCCACAGACAGAAGCCGATGGACATGGCCCCGGCGAAGAGCAGGATGATGTTCCAGGGGATGTCTTCAAGGTCCTTGAGGTCCAGAATCTTGAAGATGAAGAAGAGGACCGAGGAGCAGAGGATGATGGCGGTCTTGTCCACGGCCTTGAGCGCCGGGACAAAGGCCCGCAGGGACATGATGATGATGACCGAGGCGACGATGATGGCGGCCAGGATCTCGTTGCGGGTCAGGCCGCCCATCTTGGCGTTGAGCTCGCGGGCCTTTTCGCGCAGGCCGGGGATGCGGTCCTTCTCGGGCTTGCACACGATCATGAAGAAGCCCCACAGCAGGAAGGTCATGGCCCAGCCGATGGGGGCCATGTAGTAGGTCAGCTCGAAGAAGCCCACGTCCACGCCGACGATCTCCTTGAAGAAGCCGAGGGCCACCGCGCCGCGCGCCGCGCCGAGCAGGGTGACGATGGAGCCCGCGCCGGCCACGTAGGCCATGCCGATGAACAGCCCCTTGCCGAACTTGGTCGGCCGGTCGCCTTCGCCGTACAGGGCGTAGATGGCCAGCAGCAGCGGGTAGATGGTCGCGGCCACGGCGGTGTGGGCCATGATGTGGGTCAGGGCGGCGGTGACCACGAACACGCCGAGGTAGATCATCGAGGTGCGCTCGCCCACGATGTCGAGCATCTTGTAGGCCAGCCGCTTGGTCAGGCCGGTCTTGGTGAAGACCAGGCCGATCATGATGGAGGCGAAGATGAACAGGACCGACGGGTCCATGAAGTCCTTGAAGGCCACTTTGGCCGGGCGGATCAGGAACATGACCTGGAGGATGCCGATCATCAGCGAGGTGATGCCGATGGGCACCACTTCGAAGACCCACCAGGTGCCGGCCAGCAGGAACACGGCGATGGCGCCCTTGGCCTCCACGGACAGGGGAAAGTGTTCGCCCATGGGGTCGATGGCATCGGGCCAGGGCGCGCTGTAGTAGACGATGGCGAAAAGCAGGACGCCCGTGAGCATGAACACCAGGCGTTTCCAATCGAAGGCGGATTTTGCGGTACGTGCTGTCTCCATGATTGTCTCCTCGTTGGACCGAAGGCCTAGTCGGCCAGGGCGCAGGTGTGCATGCGGCCGATGATTTCCTTGAAGACGTCCGACATGCGCAGCACGCCGGTGACCTGGCCGTCGTTGCGGACGATCAGCGGCTGGGGCGTGCCGATCATGTACATGTGCACGCCGTATTCGATGTCGTTGTCCTCATTGATGTAATGGCCTTCCTCGGGGACGTGCATGGCGTCCGTCACCTTGATCTTGATGCCCCGGGCACAGATGTTGGTCAGGGTGTCGGACCAGAGATTGAATTCCTTGAACTGCTCGGCGACGTAGCGGTTGGAAAGGGTGTCGCTGGCGAGGTCTTTCTTGAAGAGTTTCTTGTAGTTGGGTTCCAGCGCGGTGATGATGTCGGACATGGTCAGGACCCCGGCGAAGGCGCCCTGTTCATTGACGATGAGGATGTCCCGGTGGCTGCCGGGCTTCAGGATGGCGGCGACGTCGCCCAGCGTGGCGTCCAGGCCCAGGGTCTGGTAGGCGCTCACCGGGGTCATCAGTTCTTTGACTTTCATGTAATTCTTCCTCCCAAGAAGTACGGTTGGCACATGGCTGAGGCGCCCGCTCTGCCAAGAAACGGGGCGTCTTGCGGTGAACACGGCCTCGGACCGTCGGATCGGCATCGACCCCCATCGACGCGGCACGAACGAAGTTCGTGACCTGAAACGATCATCTGGTCCGCGTTCCTATAGATAGCAATTGGTTCCTTGCGTCAAGCGTATCACGTGAAACTTTTCGCAAGGACGAATTGAAACGTTTTGGAACTCTTTTGGAACACAGATTTGTGCCATAATGAAACAAAACGGAACGTAATGACGGGTCAGAAATAGTTTTGGCCGGGCGAAAGCCGGCCGGCAAGATAGGCTTCGAGGATCGGGTCCACCGGGCCGCAGACGTTGTCCACGACCTTGACGCCCTTGCGCTTGAGGAATTCGAAGACCTCCTTCTCCATGCCCGCGCAGATGATGGTCTGGATATTTTCGGCCATGACCAGCCGGTACATGGCCTCGGCGGACGGGGCCTCGAAGTTGATGACCCGCTCGCTCAGGGTGCCCATGGCGCTGGTCTCGCGGGTGATGGAGATGATCAGCACCTCCGGGGCGAGGTCGAAGCGGGGGGACAGTTCGTTGTCCATCAGGGGAATGAGGATGTTTTCCATGGGGGGCCGCCTATTCGATGCCGAAGTGTTTCATCTTGCGCCACAGGGTGGAGCGGCCCCAGCCGAGCAGCTCGGCCGCCTTGGTCTTGCGCCCGCCGGTCTTGACCAATGCCTCCAGAATCATTTTGCGCTGCACATCCTCCCAGCGCTCGGGCGGGGCAGCGCGGACCGCCCCCGATTCCGCCGCCCTGGGCGGCACGGACAGGGTTTCGGGCAGGTTCGGCCCGTGGAGCATGTAGCCCGGCAGGTGGCGCATGCGGACCACGTTGGTGTCGCAGAAGTTGACCGCGTATTCGATCAGGTTGCGCAGCTCCCGGATGTTGCCCGGAAATTCGTACGAGCGCAGCAGCGTCTCCACGTTTTTGGAGAAACGGTCCACCTTCTTGCCGTAGCGCACCTGGAACATCTTCAGGAAGTGGTCCTGGAGCAGGAGCAGGTCCTCGCCCCGCTCGCGCAGGGGCGGCAGGTGCAGCCGGATGACGTTCAGCCGGTAGAGGAGGTCGCGCCGGAACCGCTTGCGCCGGACCATGTCCTCCAGGTCGTAGTGGCTGGCCGCCATGATGCGCACGTCCGTGTGGACCACCTTGGTCGAGCCGATGGGCCGGACCGCGTGGTCGTCCATGTACGCGAGCAGCTTGGTCTGCAACGGCAGGGGCAGGTCCCCGATCTCGGTGATGAACAGCGTGCCGCCGTGGGCCATGCGCAACCGGCCGGGCTTGGCGTGGTCCGCACCGGGCAGGGCGTTCTTGGCGTGGCCGAACAGCTCGGCCTCCAGCAGCGGCACGGGCAGCGCGCCGCAGTTGACCTTGACGAAGGGGCCGTCCCGGTCCGACTCCTTGTGAATCTCCTCGGCCAGCATGTCCTTGCCCGTGCCCGTCTCCCCGGTGATCAGCACCGGCGAATCCGTCTGGGCGATGGACGGGGTCATGGCGAAGATCTTGCGCACCTCCGGGCTGCGCCCGACCAACTCGCCCAGCCCCGAAACCCCGCTGACGATCTCGTCCAGGACGTGCACCGAAGCGGGCATCAAAGTCTCGATGACGCCCCGGATGGAGCCGTCCTCCGCCACCAACGGGGCGAGCGTCAGGTGCACGCTGACCTTCTCCCGGTCGCGGTTGATGATGTTCGCCTCCAGGGTCCGGGTGCGCTTGTCCGTCCACCCGGCCAGCACCGGGCAGTTGCGCATGCAGTAGTCCGAGCGCAACGCGTGCAGGCAGCGGATACCCAGCACCCGCTCGCCGGTCACCCCGGTCAGCGACTCGTAGTTCCGGTTCACCGCCAAGAGCGTTCCGTCCCGATCCATGATGGCCACGGCCAGCGGCAACACGTCCAGCAGGGCGGCAAGCCCCTGCTTGTTCGAAAGACTCCGTATCAATGCGGCCGGGTCGGCTATGGCCATGGAATTCCCCTGTGTTGCACGTCGGTTCGCCAGATTGTGAATCATAATGAAACGTGCGGGCGATGACAAGCGGATATGGCCGCGGGAGAGAGTCGCCCTTTCGGCGATTTTATAATTTCCCTCCGCGGCGGCGCGGAGGATAGTGGCACCATGTATTCCTTGGTGTTTCTCCTCTGCCTGGCAACGGCCTTCTTCAGTGTCTCCGGCGCATGGGCCGAATCGCTCATCGTGGCTTCGGACGAATGGTGCCCGTACAACTGCGGTCCCGGCGACGGGCGCGAGGGCTACACCGTGGACATTCTGCGAGCCATCTTCGAACCGGCCGGAATAGCCGTCGACTATCGCATCATGGGCTGGGAGCGTGCCTTGGAGGAGGCCCGCCGGGGACATGTCGCGGCGGTCATCGGCGCGGACCGGGAAGAGGCCGAGGGGTTTGTCTTTCCGAGAGAGGAAATAGGCATGGACTACTTCGCCTTTTTCGTCAGGACCGGCGATCCCTGGCGGTATATGGGGCCGAGGTCCCTGCTCGGCAGGCGACTCGGCATTCCCGCCGGATACGGCCTGGCCCCGAATATAGAGGCCTTCTACGACGCCCATAGCAAGGAGATCGACATCTACCGGGCGAGCCGGGAGAAGCCCGCTCTGCACAACCTCCAGCTATTTGGAGGGGCGGCTGGATGTCGTCGCGGACGATGCGCAGGTCGTCTGCTATATCGCCCACTCCGAGGGCTTCCTGGGCTCCATCGAGTACGCGGGCTATGACGGCGACCACGTAAAGCTCTACATCGCGTTTTCGCCCGCCGATCCGATGTCCGTGAGGTATGCGGCTCTGTTCGACAAGGGCATGAAGGCACTGCGGGCGTCGGGACGCCTGGCGCGCTTGCTCGACGGGTACGGCCTGAGCGACTGGCGAAAACGCGTCAAGGCCGCTCCCTGAGAAGGCCGTCTTCCGGAAAAAAAAGAAAAGGCGCGGGGCAATCTGCCCCGCGCCTCGTTTTTGCCGGTCGTGCGGCCGAACTAGTGGGCGTTCATTTCCTCAATGAGTTTGAGGAGTTGGTTGGACAGGCGGGCCAGTTCGTTGATGGCCTCGGCTGACTGGTTCATGCCTTCCGCGGTTTCGGTGGCGATGAGATTGATGTCTTCCACGGCCCGGTTGATCTCCTCGGACGCCGCGGACTGTTCCTCGGCCGCAGTGGCGATGGACTGGACCTGCCCGGAGGTGTCGTCGGCGTAATTGACGATGGATTCCAGGGCCTCGCCGGACCGGTTGGCCAGGTCGGTGGCCTGCTCCACGGCCAGGGCCGCGTGGTCCACGCTGCGGATGTTGGCGGAGGCGGCATCCTGGATGACCTGGATGGCGTTGCCGACCTCCTTGGTGGCGGCCATGGTTTTTTCGGCGAGCTTGCGGACCTCGTCGGCGACCACGGCGAAACCCCGCCCGGCCTCACCCGCGCGGGCGGCCTCGATGGCGGCGTTCAGCGCCAGCAGATTGGTCTGGTCGGCGATGTCCTCGATGACGTTCATGATCTGGCCGATGTCCGTGGTCTGGTTGCCGAGCTGGCCCATGGACTGCTTGAGGGTGGCGGTCAGGTCGTGGACCTCGCGGATGGCGTCGATGGCCTCGCGTACGACCTTGGCCCCTTCCTGGGCCTGGGTCCGGGCGTTGGACGCGGACTCGGCGGAGTTGGAGGAGTTGCGGGCCACTTCGAGGACGGTCGCGTTCATCTCCTCCATGGCCGTGGCGGTCTGGGTGGTGCGGTCGCGCTGGACGTCCGCACCCCGGCTGACCTGCTCGGCCTGGGAGGAGAGTTCGTCGGCGGCCGAGGTGACCTGCTCGGCAATGAGCGAAGCCTCGCCCGCGATGCGTTGCATGGTGGTCAACAGCGCGTTGGTTTTGGCCTCCTGGGCCTTGGCTTCTTCCATGGCCTTTTCGGCCACGCCCTGGGCGTGTTCGGCCTCATCCTGTTTTTGGGCGGCCTCGAACATCTTGGCCTTGAGGTTGCCGACCATGGTCTGGATGGCCTCTTTGACCACGCCCAACTCGGCGGCGAAGTTTCCTTCGGGCCGGGCATCGATGTCGCCCTTGGCCACGGCCTTGGCATAGGTGCGGATGCGGAAAAGCGGGCCGACGATGATCAGCTTGACCAGGACCCAGACCAGGATGCCCACGGCCAGGAGCACGGCCACGGTCTCCAGCGCGGCGTAGAGCTCGGCCTTGGCCACGCTGGCGTTGACCTCGTCCAGGGGGGTCGAGATTTCGAACGCGCCGTGGATCTCACCTTCCTTCCAGCCTTCCTTGACGCCGCCGACCGGGTCGCGGTCGCCCCGCTTGTCCCCGTGGCAGTAAAGGCATTCCTTGGTCAGGCGGATGGGCCGGAAATAGTGGATGGCGTTGTCTTCGATGACGACCTTCTCGACCAGGTCCTTGGCCTTGAGTTCGGCCAGGATCTTCTCCTCGAAGGGCGTGGGCTTGTTGATCGGGTTGCGCGGCGCGACCTTGGGGACCCGGAAGTTGTATTTCAGCTTTTTGGCCTGCTGCTTGGCGATGTTGATGGCGGTGATGACCGGGATGGACTCCAGGAGCTTGTCCTGGGTGTCGAGCTGGTCGAAGGGCACGATGATGCCCATTTTGAGCTTCTTGGCCATTTCGTTTCGGGCGGCCTCGGCCATGAGGATGAGCGCGCGGCTCTGCTGGACGATGCCTTTCTCGGCGTCGTTGCGGATCTGGATGGCCTGGTGGACGGACAGCACCACGGCAACGATGACCGGTCCGAGCAGGGCCAGGGCCAGCACTTTAACCTTCAAGCTCAAATTGGCGAACATTGGACCCCCAACGTATTTGAATGTCACGGCAACAGCGGTATCGTCCGATTCCGTGCAATACTATACGGGAACGATGGCATTGGCATGAAAAAAGGTGATGAAACGGTCCTGCCTCGTGCACCTGGCAAATGGCCTTTGGCAGCGGGCTCCGGACATACGATATGCCAACCGGCAGCGGGCCCGCATCCCGCCACGCTGACGAGAATGCTAACTGATCACCGTGTCGCAGGCATGTATCCGAATTCCCATTACCTGTCCATCTCCTCGGGGGCCTGCCAACGGAAAAAGGGCCGCAACCTGTTTGGTCGCGGCCCTGTTTCATTCTGGTGCCGAAGAGAAGACTCGAACTTCCACGGTCGTAAGACCACATGGTCCTGAACCATGCGTGTCTACCAATTCCACCACTTCGGCACGGTCAGGAAGAGATTGTCTATAAGAGAACCGTGCGGTTGGCAAGCATTTTTTTGATTTTTTTCCATCTGGACGGGCGGCGGCTCGGAGGGGCCGGAAGCGGTCGCCGAATGATTGTCACGTTTTTTGGAGTTTGCGTGACACGCTTGTCCGAAGTGTGCGGATGTTCATATTCAAAGTTCACGTTCCCAAAACCGGTTCAAACTAGAAAACCTACCTCAGGAGTCGACATGAAACGCATTTTTTCACTGGTACTTGTCCTTTGCCTTCTCGTTCCTTCGGGGGCGTTCGCAGCGGACCTGTTCATCGCCCAGGCGGCCAACTTCACCCCGGTCATGAAGGAGATCATCCCGGCCTTTGAAAAGGCCACCGGCCTCAAGGCTCAGGCGACCTACGCCTCCACCGGCAAGCTGTACGGGCAGATCATCAACGACGCACCGTTCGACATCTTCCTGGCCGCCGACGAGAAGCGCCCGAACAAGCTCTTTGCAGACGGCCTGGCCGAGAAGCCCTTCGTCTACGCCAAGGGCCAGGTGGTCCTGTGGTCCAGCGACAAGAATTTCTGTGGCGACGATTGGAAGGCCACCGTGGTCAACGACGCCGTGAAGCGCGTGTCCATCGCCAACACCGAGACCGCGCCCTACGGCACCTCGTCCATGAAGGCCATGCAGGCTGTGGGCATCTGGGACAAGGTCCAGCCCAAGCTGGTCTTCGGCCAGTCCATCTCCCAGGCCTTCCAGTTCGCTTCCACCGGTTCCGCGGACGTGGGCTTCTGCGCCTACTCCTCCGTTTTCACCGACGCGGGCAAGAAGGGCTGCTTCACCGTGGTCGACGAAGCCCCGCCGGTCATCCAGGCCGCCTGCGTGCTGAAGTCCGCTCCTCATGCCGATGCGGCCGCCAAGTTCGTCAAGTTCCTGGCCACCCCCGAGGTGCAGGCGATGAAGCTCAAGTACGGATATAAATAGCTCATGGATTGGACACCACTGATCCTCTCGGCCAAACTGGCCATTTGGACCATGTTGCTCATCCCTATCTTGGCCTCCCCGATGGCCAGCTTGCTGGCTTTCGGGAGGTTCAAGGGGAAGAGCCTCCTCGACGCCGTGGTTACCCTGCCCATGGTCATGCCGCCCACGGTTCTCGGTTTCGCTCTGCTCGTGGTCATGGGGCCTCGCGGCTACCTGGGCGGCTTGTGGGAGGACGTCACCGGGAACCGGCTGGTCTTCAGCTTTACGGGCATCCTCCTGGCCTCGCTCGTCTTCAACCTGCCGTTCGCGGTCCAGCCCCTGCGGGCCTCTCTGGAAAAGCTGGACCCGAGGCTGCTCGAGAGCGCGGCGGTCCTGGGGCTGTCCCCGCTGTCCACCTTCTTCCGCATCGTCCTGCCCAACTGCATGGGCGGCCTGGCCGCCGCGTCCATCCTGGTCTTCGCACACAGCCTCGGCGAGTTCGGCGTCATCCTCATGGTCGGCGGCAGCATCCCCGGTCAGACCCAGGTGGCCTCGGTGGCCATCTTCGAGGCGGTCGAGGCCCTGCGCTTCGACGACGCTTTCCGCATGTCGGCGGCCCTGATCCCCGTCTGCTTCGCGGTGCTTCTGATAATCAACAAGATTAATGCGAGGCGTGCATAATGCTCAACGTCGATATGACCAAACGGCTGAAACACTTCGACCTCGACCTCTCCTTCTCCTGCGCCCCCGGCGAACTCACGGCGGTGATCGGACCCTCGGGCGCGGGCAAGACCACTCTGGTCCGGCTGCTGGCCGGACTGGAACGTCCGGACGGGGGAAGAATCACCTTTGGGGACACGGTCTGGGCCGATGCCGAAAAGCGGATATTCGTGCCCGCGCGCAAGCGGGGCCTGAGCCTGGTCTTCCAAGATTACACCCTGTTCCCGCACCTGACCATCCGCAAGAATGTGGCCTTTGCCGCGTCCGACGAGGGCCGGGTGGACGAGCTCATGTCCATGTTCGGCATCCGCCATCTGGAATCGAGCAGGCCGTCGGGCATCTCCGGCGGCGAGCGCCAGCGGGCGGCCTTTTGCCAGGCCCTGGCCCGCGACCCGGTCCTGTTGCTCCTGGACGAACCGTTTTCGGCCTTGGATGTGGCCAACCGGCGCAACCTGCGCAGTTGCCTGAAGGAGCTCAAGAGCGAGTTGAATATTCCCATCCTGCACGTGACCCATGACCTGGACGAGGCCCTGTTCCTGGGCGACACCATCCTGGCCGTGGAGAGCGGCAAGATCGCTCCCAACTGGCTCAAGGAACAGCAGGCCATCCAGCGCCATCTGGCGGTGTCCGGCCTGGCCAGGGGAGAAGATGCGTCCCCGGCCCATGCCGAAGAGCCCCGGGCCATGGAGCGCGCGCTCCTTGGCTGCGGATGACCGAGCGGCCCCTTGCATCGCGTCCGGCCATGAGGCGCCGGGCGCGATCAGTCCGCACGCAGGGTGATCTTGAGGATTTCTCCCGGCTTCCACAGACGCATGCGCGCCCCCCACGATCCCGCCCCACGACTGACGATGAGCGTCATGGGGCCGATCCCGAATCTTCCTTCCACCAGCGGATAGGAAAACCGCACCATATAATTGAAGGGCCAGACCTGGCCGCCGTGGGTGTGTCCGCTGAGCATCAGCCCGACCCCGAGGGACGCGGCCTGCTCGTATCGTCGCGGGGTGTGGGAGAGCAGGATGACTGCTCCGGCCGGGCGGTTCCCGAGGGCCAGGGCCACGGGGTCGAGATGGCGGCGTTCCCAGGGGATGGAGCTGAGATCCTCCACGCCGGCCACCACCAGTCCGGGCGCCGGCGAGACCCGGCCGTCCATCAGGAGCGTGATGCCCGCCTCGGCAAGCACGCCCAGAGCTCTCGCCGGGGAGCCGTGGTTCTCATGGTTGCCCGGTACTGCGTACACCCCGAGCGGCGCGTGCAGGCCGTGCAGGGCGGGCAGAAGTTCGTTCAGCCGCCGGGAGTGGCCCTCCACGATGTCGCCGGGGAGCACGATCATGTCCGGCTTGAGAGCCATGATCTGGTCCACGCGGGCCTTGAGCCAGTCCGGGCCCACCTGAGTGCCCACGTGGAGGTCCGAGGCCATGGCCACCACCAGGCCGTCGAGATTTTCGGGCAGGCCGGGCAGGGCGACCTCGTATTCCGTGACGACCGGGGCGCGTATGCCCTGGACCAGGGCGATGCCGGACAGGACCAGGGCTGCGGCCAGGGCGAGCCCGCGCAGCTTCGGCGCACGGTGCGGCAGGAGTGTGCCGAAGCCGGTAAACAGGTCCACGATGGCCAGGAGCATGGCGGCCAGGAAAAGGACGATGAGCAGGGACAGACCCGCGCTTTCCACAGCCGGGGACCACTGCCCGAAGTTGGCGCGGCCCACGACCCGGGCGAACACGATGAACAGCCATGCGCTCAGGGCGAGGACCATACGGACCGCCCCGGACCGGAAGCCGGGAACGGGAACGCCGTCCATGCGCAGGAATACGTAGGCGGACATGATTGACGCCAGGTCCAGGAGAAAGGGTCCAAACATCGCGCATCAGTATCAGGTCCGGTTTCGAAACGCCAGGGTGTCCGGCTCCGTTCGGTCGGGCCGCGATTTTCCGTTCCGAATACTCATCAACCCATACAGAAAGGAGATTGGTTATGAAACTGAGCGCTAGAAACCTCATCCCCGGAGTAGTCAAAAAGGTAACCATGGGCATGGTCAACGCCGAGGTGGTCATCGAGATCGCCCCGGCCGTGGAGATCGTCTCCGTGATCACCAAGAACTCGGTGGAGCGCATGGACATCAAGGTCGGCGACGAGGTTGAGGCCATGGTCAAGGCGACCAGCGTGATGGTCGCCAAGGATTAATCCGCCGCTTCCGGTACCGGATAACGGCCAGGGGCGTCTCCGAAGGGGATGCCCCTTTTTCTGTGCCCGCGCACCGGGCCGGGATACTGGGACTTTTATTGCGTATGTACCGACGGGCGCGGGCCGGGGCCCCATGCGCTCATTGACGCCGGGCGCGTTTGGGAGCATATCGCGCCGTGCGGGCGGCCTCGTCGTCGGGGGCTGCCTGCCGGAACCGTCAAGCGCCCGGGAGACCGGCCGCCTGTGTCCGTGGCGGCTTTCGGCCGGGCAATGACCGCCCGCGCGAACGCGACGACCTCAACCCTTTCCGGGCGTTGGGCAACAGCCTTTATCTACACATCATGATTCCGTTTTCCGATTTCTACAAAGACCGGAAGGTGTTCCTGACCGGCCACACCGGGTTCAAGGGCGCCTGGCTCGCCCTGTGGCTCCACTCCCTGGGCGCGGAGGTCACCGGGTTCTCCCTGGCACCGCCGTCCGAGCCCAACCTGTTCGAGGCCGCCGACGTGGCGGCCCGCATCCGTCATCTCAACGGCGACATCCTTGATGTCGACGCCTTGGATCGGGCGCTGGACGAGAGCCGTCCCGAGGTGGTCTTCCACCTGGCGGCCAGGGCGCGTATCCCCGAGTCCTACGAGCGGCCCATGGAGACCCTGCGCACCAACGTCATCGGTTCGGCCAACGTCCTCGAGGCGGTGCGCCGGACCGATTCCGTGCGCGCCCTGGTTTGCGCCTCGTCGGACAAGTGCTACGACAACCTCGACCAGCCCTGGGGCTACCGCGAGAACGACCCGCTGGGCGGCAATGATCCGTACAGCGCCTCCAAGGGGGCGATGGAACACATATGCGCCTCCTGGAGCCGGTCCTATTTCATTCCAGAGGGGCGGGTGGGGGCGGCCACGGCCCGCGCGGGCAACATCCTCGGCGGTGGCGACTTCGCCGCGCACCGGCTGGTCCCGGACTACGTCCGGTCAGTGCGCGAGGGCCGGATCCTGGAGATCCGCCGGCCCAACGTCGTGCGGTCGTGGCAGCATGTGCTCGAGCCGCTGAGCGGTTACCTCTGGCTGGCCGTCCAGTTGGCCGGGGATCCGGCCCGTTTCAGCGGCGCCTGGAACTTCGCGCCCGCAGACAATTCCTGCTCGGTAGAGACGCTGGTGGAGACCATTCATTGCCTGAGCGGCATGGGCGGCTGGAAGGCCGTTTCCGAGGGCGGGCGGGAGCCGCGCGAGGCCGACACGCTCAAGCTGTGCAGCGACAAGGCGGCCGTGCGGCTGCAATGGAAGGCGGTCCTGGACCTGGAGCGGACCGTGGACATGACCATGCGCGGCTACCGGCCGTTTCTCGGCAGGGAGCTCGACGCCGGGGAGGTCTGCCTGGGACAGATCGACGAATACACCGCCTTCGCCGCCCGCAAGGGCATGCCGTGGGCGCTGTGACGCGGAGCGCGCCTCCGCCCGCCGGCCGTCCCGGCCCCGTCGTGGCCGAGAACAAGATCCCGGCGCTCAGCCGACAAAGGAAAAAGGGCCGCATCCTTGAGGATGCGGCCCTTGTTTCATGCTGGTGCCGAAGAGAAGACTCGGCAGTCCTGCTTTTTCGGCTATGCGGCAATATGCTGATTTTATGAATCTAATTTGTTTTGGCGTGTCCTTCGTATTTGTTCTTTGACCTACCACTTTGACCCAGCTTCAGCAACTGGTGGTGGGCAGGGTCAGTTATAGAGGTTGGTAACGGCGTGAAAGGCCGTAAACAATCAACCGGAAGGTCGCTTACCTACGTTATTTCAATGGGTTGAAAACGCCATATTCACCACAAAAACCATAGTTGCCGCTGAAAATGACACTTGGGCGACACGCAAATTGTCAAATTCGGACAGTCAACTGAGCAGATTTGATCACTACGACTTCTTGGATGGCATTCTTGGAGGATTGTAGGGCAGGATCAACTCAAAAGGGGCTTTGCTGAAGACCTATTGACCCATCACATTAGACAGGCTATCTTATATTTGTATTCTTCCGCTGGAAAACTTCTGAACTGCAAAGGTACCACGGGGGGAGCATCGGTCAACGAACCGGCGGGAATAACCTATAATCTCGTGCCCCCAGAAGCCCGGCGAAAAGAGTCACTCGGTAAATGCCCCGAGGATAAACTCTTTTCCACAAGGAGGTTCTCATGTGGAAGAAAATACGCAATGCGCTTCGCCGTGCGTGGGAGATAGAACTTAAGCCTTGGCTTCTCAAGCTTTGGAATGAGCAGATCAAACCCGCATTGCCTAAGTTGGCAGAGAGGGTGACGAGGACACTCCTCGAATCCTCCCCGACTCCTTGCTAAGCGCATTACCATCAGAGCCCCCTCGCCAAGAGGGGGCTCCCTTTTTGAAACCCTGCTCAGAACACATACTACGGCCCCTTAGTCCTGTTTTTTCAGTTCATCCAGCAAAGCCCTCTATGCCTGAAATAGCTTGAAGCGTCGGAGCCGTTTTGAGTTTTTATCCTCGCAGAAGGTTCTCTACTGTTTTTTTCTTCGACCTCGGGACTAAAACTTCCTTTATGCGGGTGTAATGACAATCTCCTATTGCCTGCTCTTCTTCTAGATTTTGCATCGTCCATGCGTTACTAACTGGTTTGTGGGTTGGCAATGCCATCCGTTTGTTCTGCAATCCATTTTTTGGGAGTGACCGTGACGAAGGACGCACGACAAAATCTGTTCATCAAGGCCCTCAGCGAACTGGGGGGCAAAGCCGGAAATATCAAGCTGCGAGAGGCGCTGGGCTGGTCTGAGGAAGCATACGACGCCGTGCGGGATGAGCTGCTGGCGAACGGCACCATCCAAAAAGGCCGAGGCCGGGGCGGCTCCGTGGCCATGGCCGAACCGGGGCTGGCAACCAGCGTGGGGGCCGCCCCCGTACCCAGCACCCCAAAGAAGAGCAAGGCCCGCTCGGCCAAGAATAACGGCGAAGCGGCCCTGGGCTATGAGGCCGAGCTATTTGCTGCTGCGGACAAGCTTCGGCAAAATATGGAGCCTTCAGATTACAAGCATGTGGTCCTGGGACTCATTTTTCTCAAGCACATTTCCGACAGCTTCGAGGCCAAGTACGCCGAGCTTATGGCCGAAGACCCTGCCTGCGCCGAGGACATGGACGAGTATCTGGCTGAGAACATTTTTTGGGTGCCCAAGGAGGCCCGTTGGTCGCACCTCAAGGCCAATGCCAAGCAGCCGACCATCGGCAAGCTGGTGGACGAGGCCATGCTGGCTATTGAGGCCAAGAATACCACTCTCAAGGGAGTACTGCCTAAGGACTACGCCCGCCCTGCCTTGAACAAGGTCATGCTGGGAGAGCTGATCGACCTTATCTCCGGCATCGGCCTGGGCACCGAGGAGGGGCAGGCCCGCGACGTGCTGGGCCGCGTCTATGAATATTTCCTCAGCCAGTTCGCCGGGTCCGAGGGCAAGCGCGGCGGCGAGTTCTACACGCCACGTTCCGTGGTCCGAGTGCTGGTCGAGATGCTGGAGCCTTACCAGGGCCGCGTGTACGACCCCTGTTGCGGTTCGGGCGGCATGTTCGTGCAGTCCGAGAAGTTCGTGGCCGAACACGGGGGCCGCATAGGCGACATCGCGGTCTACGGCCAGGAGTCCAACTATACCACGTGGCGGCTGTGCATGATGAACCTCGCCGTGCGCGGCATCGACGCAGAAATCCACTGGAACAGCGAGGGCAGCTTCCACAAGGACGAACTCAAGGATCTAAAAGCGGACTTCATCCTGGCCAACCCGCCTTTCAACGTGTCCGACTGGGGCGGGGAACGGCTGCGCGACGACGTGCGCTGGCGCTATGGCATCCCCCCGACGGGCAATGCCAACTTCGCCTGGTTGCAGCACATCGTCCACCACCTCTCGCCCAAGGGCACCGCAGGCGTGGTGCTGGCCAACGGCTCCATGTCCTCCACGCAGTCCGGCGAGGGGGACATCCGCAAGGCCATGCTGGAAGCCGACGTGGTGGACTGCATGATCGCCCTGCCAGGGCAGCTCTTCTATTCCACCCAGATTCCCGCCTGCCTGTGGTTCCTGGCCCGGAACAAGGGCAACGGCAAGTTCCGTGACCGCAGGGGCGAGGTGCTCTTCATCGACGCCCGCAACCTGGGGCATCTGGTGGACCGCACCCGCCGGGAGTTCAGCGACGATGACGTGGAAAAGATCACCGGAACCTACCATGCATGGCGTGGGGCATCGGAAGATATCGAGTATGAGGACGTGCCGGGCTTCTGCAAATCCGCCACGCTGGAGAAGATCAAGGAGCACGGCTACGTGCTCACTCCAGGGCGATACGTGGGCGCGGCGGTGGAGGAGGACGATGACACCCCCTTCTCGGAACGGTTCGCGATGTTGCGGGAGAAGTTGGACGATCAGTTCGAGGAGGCGGAGAAGCTGACAGCTTTGATTCGGGAGAAGTTAGCGGGGGTGCTTGCTGATGCCTGAACCGCTACGCCTTGGCGATCACTGTACCAAAATAGGTAGCGGCGCTACGCCGCGAGGTGGGAAAGATTCCTACCTTGAGTCCGGACCATATAGACTTATCCGAAGCCAGAATATTTATAATTCTGGATTTTCAAATGGTGGCCTCGTCTGCATTTCTGAAGAACAGGCCTCGACGCTGAGCAACGTTGAGGTTCTCCCAGAAGATATTTTGCTTAACATCACCGGTGACAGTGTTGCGCGAACCTGCCAAGTCGATTCCGCTGTTCTTCCTGCGCGCGTCAACCAACACGTAGCCATAGTCAGGCCAAACCCAGACGAGATAGACCCACGATTTCTCCGGTTCTTCCTCATTTCTCCGGGGATGCAATCCTTAATGCTCACCTATGCAGGTGCAGGCGCGACTCGGAACGCGCTTACCAAAAGCATGATCGAGAACTTCGAGGTTCCGAGATTTCCCATTGAGGTTCAACGTGGGATTGGCCGTACTCTTGGCGCTCTTGAGGACAAGATCGACTGCAACCGCCGGATGAACGAGACGCTGGAGGCCATGGCGCGGGCCATGTTCAAGGACTGGTTCGTGGATTTCGGTCCGACAAAGGCCAAGATGGAAGGTCGCCCCCCCTACCTCGCCCCTGAGATATGGGATCTGTTTCCAGACCGCCTGGACGACGAGGGTAAGCCTGAGGGGTGGAGAATGACGACCCTTGGTTCCTTAACAAGCAAGATTGGAAGTGGGGCCACCCCGCGCGGAGGGAAAGGGGTCTACGTTTCCGAAGGAACAAATTTTATACGCAGCCAAAATGTTTATGATTTCTATTTCAAATGGGATGGCTTGGTTCAGCTTTCGGATGAGGATTCGGCTCAACTTCGGAATGTAGCTGTAAAACCAGACGATGTATTAATTAACATTACTGGTGACTCAATATTGCGAACATGTGTTGTTGATCCAGGCGTATTACCAGCAAGGGTCAATCAACATGTATGCATAGTCAGGGCAGTAAAAGGGATACCAGCTAGGTTTTTGCATCTGTGGCTTGCGCAACAGTCAGCCAAGCATTGGTTGCTCGGCAATGACGCCGGAGGATCACGGAAGGCTGTTACAAAAGGACACCTTGAGTCTTTACCAATCATCCAACCGTCTACGGAAACATTGGAAAAATTTTCAGAATTATCCTCTCACTTTTACAACAAGGCAATTGCCAATACTATGGAATCGCGGATACTCGCCCAAACCCGCGATCTTCTCCTCCCCAAGCTCATGTCCGGCGAAATCCGGGTCAAGGGCGCGGAGCGGGCCGTGGAGGACGTGCTGTGACCGCTGACTGGTATCCGGGCATCCGTGCCTTTTGTGCACATTGGCGCGATGCGCCCATGCTTCAGCACACATTAGAAGCCTTAGATCGAGAATTCGAGGACAACAATGATGCTTGCATTGATGCCTCCAAGTCCATGGTGGAGTGTGCCTGCAGGGTGATCCTGGAAAGCGTGGATGACCCATCAATGCCGATGAAGCCCCAAAAGGAATCCCCATCCTTGGGAGATTTGCTAACTGCGACAGTGCGGGCACTAGAATTAAGCGAAGTGAGGGATAGCGCATTTCAAAAGCTCATTTCACAGTATCACAAGCTATCAAAAACCATAGTTTTACTGCGGGACAAAGCGGGCAATCTCAGCCACGGCAAGGACGGCTTCATCGACAAGTTGTCTCTACATCAGCGAAGAGCAGCTCTTTTGGCAGCAGACGCCATTGTTACATTCCTGCATGAGGCATATTTGGAGATTGATCCCGACCCAACCTTGAGCATGGAACCCTATGAGCGCTATCAAAAAGCAAACGATTTGATTGATCAGTTTGTCGGGTGCAGGCTGGAAGCGGACGACGAAGGTGGTATTACCGCTGTGTTCACCCTGCCGGATAGGCAAGAGCTTCCTCTGGCTACCAATGTTTCACAGTTGTTGTTTCACACCGATAAAGAGGCTTACAAGCTCGCACTAAACGCCTGCATGGAAGCTGTTGTCGATGACCTCCAGGAGAAGGAGGATGGATAATGATGAAAGCCATGACAAAATGGGGTAGCGTGTAGTCATGCAACGTGTTGCGGTACAACCTCACCTTTTGCGCTGGGCAAGAAAGCGGGCAGGGCTTGACCTGTTCGAACTGCTGGCGCGGTTCCCAAAGCTCGAAGAGTGGGAACAGGGTGAGGAACGCCCCACGCTCCGGCAGCTGGAGAAGTTTGCCCAGGCTGTTTTTGTGCCGCTGGGATATCTGTTCCTGCCTGCGCCGCCGGAGGAACAACTGCCCATCCCGGACTTTCGCACAATAGCCGGGCGTGAGGTTCTGCGTCCCGGCCCGAACCTTTTGGACACCATCTACGCCTGCCAGGAAAAACAAGCCTGGTACCGTGAATTCGCGCAGTCCTCCCGCCGTGGCAAGGTGAAGTTCGTTGGCAGCGCGACCATAAACGATTCCCCGGAAAGGGTGGCCAGAACAATGCGGGACACCTTCAGTTTCAGCCTTGAGGAGCGCCGCAGGTGCCGCGGATGGGAAGAGTCTTTGCGCTTTTTCAGCTTCCAGGCCGAAGCGGCCGGGGTGCTGGTGATGATTAGTGGCGTTGTGGGCAGCAACAATCGCCGCAAGCTCGACCCAGAGGAGTTCCGGGGGTTCGCCCTGGCCGACTCGCTGGCTCCCCTGGTGTTCATTAACGGCAACGACACCAAGGCTGCCCGGATGTTCACCCTGGCGCATGAGTTGGCCCACCTTTGGCTGGGGACCTCCGCGCTCTCTGACATGGGCGCAGCGCCTCGGCACAGCCTCCGCCGAGAGGAAATATGGTGCAACAAGGTTGCGGCGGAATATCTTGTTCCCTTGGACGAATTGCGGATGGAATATGACGAGGCCGAGCCACTGGAAGATGCCCTGCGAAGGCTTGGGCGCATTTTCAAGGTAAGCTCCCTTGTCGTTCTGCGTCGGCTTCTGGACGCGGGCAAGCTAGACCGTGACAGGTTCAATGAGGCTTGGGGCATCGCTATGGCTGGCTTTAAGCAGCGCAGCTCTTCCGGTGGCGGGAATTTCTACAACACCACCATGACCCGAGTCAGCCCTCGTTTTGCGCGTGCACTTATGGAAAGTACCCTCGAGGGGCAGACGCTTTACCGAGATGCCTTCCGGATGCTGGGGGTGAGCAAGACAGAGACCTTCCATACCCTTGCCCGAAAAGTAGGGGTGCAGCTGTGAGCCGGTATCTTCTCGACGCCAACGTATTCATCCAGGCTAAGAATCTTCACTATGGATTCGATTTCTGCCCGGCCTTCTGGGAGTGGCTGGTCAGCAAAAATCAGGACGGTCTGGTGGCGAGCATCGACAAGGTTTCTGACGAACTCCAGGCTGGCGATGACGACTTGTCCGTTTGGGCCAACGATAGGAACGGCTCATTTTTCCTCAAGCCCGACGACAGCGTGCTTCCGGCCCTTTCCAGCGTGAGCATTTGGGCCACGGGGCAGAATTACGCATCCGCCGCAATCTCTACATTTTTGCAAGTGGCGGACTACTGGCTGGTCGCCCACGCTCTGGCGCATGAATGCATTGTGGTCACGCATGAAGTCCCGACCGATTCCGTGCGCAAGATCAAAATCCCCAACGCCTGCATCGGGCTTGGAATCAAATGTGTGTCGCCCTACGAGATGCTTCGGCGCGAACGCGCCCGTTTCGTTCTGGGGGCTACGCAAAGGATGCCATGATGGCCTACATGTCCGAATCCGAGTTGGAACAGGTGCTCATGGAGCAGTTTATCACCTGGGCTAAGGCCTGGAACCCTATTCAGGGGCAGGCCGTGGTAACGGTTTTTATACACGGACACGTTTTCGAAACCACGATGTCTAATAGGATTGCTGCCATATGAGTGAGCTAAAAACCTGTTTCAAGCGTGTTGATTACGACCTCTCCAGCCTGCTCCATTACATCGAGATCGGGGACATTGGTTTGCCAGATATTCAGCGTCCCTTTGTGTGGCCGAATACCAAGGTTCGCGACCTGTTCGATTCTATGTACAAGGGCTTTCCAGTGGGCTACCTGCTCTTCTGGGAGAATGCCAACATTAACGGAGCAAAACAAATTGGTGTAGGCGACAAGGCCCACACAGTCCCAGCTCGCCTTATCGTTGACGGACAACAGCGCCTAACCTCACTCTTCGCAGTGTTTCGGGGCAAGACCGTCCTCGATGCCAACTATGTCGAACGACGCATAGAAATCGCATTTCGCCCCAGGGACGGGAAGTTTGACGTGGCGGATGCGGCCATTCGGCGGGATCCAGAGTGGATAGCCAATATTTCCGCACTGTGGACCTCGGAACAATCAAGCCGAAAATTGGTCAACAGCTTCATTGACGCCCTGTCTGCAAAGACACCCCTCACTGAGGATGAAGAAGAGCACATCTCTCATAACCTCGACCGGCTGTTCGACCTCCAAAAATATCCCTTTACGGCTCTGGAGATCGCCTCATCGGTTGATGAGGAGCAGGTCGCGGACATCTTTGTTCGCATCAACAGCGAGGGCGTGACGCTGAATCAGGCCGACTTCATCCTGACCCTGCTGTCGGTGTTCTGGGATAAGGGGCGGGCCGACTTGGAACGCTTCTGCAGGGCCTCGCGTCAACCTTCAGTCCAGGGAGCGGGGGCATCATCGTTCAACCATTTCATCCAGCCCGACCCGGATCAGCTTTTGCGCGTGAGCATCGCCCTGGGATTTGGACGCGGCAGGCTGAAAAGTGTGTATCAAATCCTTCGGGGCAAGGACCTGGAAACGGACACCTACTCAACCGAACATAGAGAAAAGCAGTTCAAAATTCTGGAGGAAGCCCAAGCCCAGGTCCTGGATCTCACCAACTGGCATCAATACCTGAGCGCTCTGGTCGGAGCGGGGTTTCGTAGTTGGGAAATGATCTCCTCAAAAAACGCGTTGCTGTTTGCCTATGCTTTCTACCTCCTAGGCAGGAAGCGCTATGCTGTGCCGGAACACGTGCTGCAGAAGGCCATCGGCAGGTGGTTTTTCGCAACGAGCCTTACGGGCTGGTACACGAACTCGCCGGAATCGGCCATGGACGCTGACCTGAACCGCGTAGCCGTGGCCAAAACAGGAGAGGAATTTCTGGGCATCCTGGAAGAAATGCAAACCAATGAGCTGACGAACGACTTCTGGCGAATAACCCTGCCATCCGCTCTGGAAAGTTCTTCGGCACGGGCCCCAGGCCTGTTCGCCTTTGTCGCGGCCCAGAACAGACTGAACGCTCCGGTTCTCTTCTCCCACAAGCGCGTGCCCGAACTATTAGACCCAACGCTGACGACCAAGAAAAAGGCCCTGGAGCGCCATCATCTGTTTCCCCGGGCCTGGCTGGAACGACAGGGCGAGGACGATAGAAAGCGGATCAACCAGATCGCCAATTATGCGCTGCTCGAATGGCCCGACAACATCTCCATCAGCGACGATGCTCCCTCCGAATACGTTCCTGTTGTCCGGGAAAGATTCTCGGCTGAGGACTGGCAGGCCATGTGCGAGCTGCACGCCCTGCCGCCCGAGTGGGAAGGCATGCCATATGATGATTTTCTCCAGCAACGAAGGGTGCTCATGGCGGACATTATCCGGCGAGGATATGAAACATTGAGGTAGGTCTCCATGGTTTTCATCACCGAAGCTGAGGTCGAAAGCATTCTCATCTCGACCTTTGACGAACTCGGGTACGCAGTATCCTCCGACAACCAGATCGGACCGGATGGGACACACCCTGAACGTGCGTCCTACTCGGACATCTTTCTTTTGCCCCGGTTGGAAGAGGCTATGGCGAGGCTCAACCCTGACATCCCGTCGGAGGCCCGTGACGACGCCCTCCGCTCGCTCCTGTCCACGGAGTTCCCGTCCCTGGTGGAGGAGAACCGCCGCCTGCACTCCATGCTGGTGGAAGGTGTAGACGTGGAGTTCTACGCCAAGGACGGGACCATCCGTGGCGACAAGGTCCGACTCATCGACTTCGACAGCCCCGAGGACAACGACTGGCTGGTGGTGAACCAGTTCACCGTGATTGAAAACAAGACCAACCGCCGTCCGGACGTGGTGGTTTTTGTAAACGGCCTGCCCCTTGCGGTCATCGAACTCAAGAACCCGGCCTCGGAGAATGCAACTCTGGAGGGCGCATACAACCAGCTCCAGACCTACAAAGAGCAGATTCCCACATTGTTTCGCGCCAATGCCGTGCTAGTGGCCTCGGATGGTCTCCAAGCACGCATCGGATCGCTGACGGCAAACCAGGAACGGTTCATGCCCTGGCGCACGGTGGACGGGGAAGAGGTCGCGGGCAAGGGGATGCCCGAACTGAGCGTGCTTATCCCCGGCGTGTTTGAAAAAAGACGCTTCCTGGCCCTCCTGCACGATTTTACCGTGTTCGGGGACACCGGGGGTGGGCTGGTCAAGATCGTGGCCGGATACCACCAATTCCACGCCGTTCGCAACGCTGTCCGGCATACGGTCGATGCCACGTCCCCGGAAGGGGACCGCAAGGTGGGCGTCATCTGGCATACCCAGGGGTCGGGGAAAAGCCTGCTCATGGCGTTCTACGCGGGGCAGTTGGTGCGCCGCCCCGAGTTGGAGAACCCGACCATTGTCGTCATCACCGACCGCAATGACCTGGACGACCAGTTGTTCGGCACGTTCTCCATGTGCCGGGACTTGATTCGGCAGACCCCCCAACAGGCGGAAAGTCGGGAGGACCTGCAAAAAGCGCTCAACCGCGCTTCCGGTGGGGTGGTGTTCACCACCATACAGAAGTTTTTCCCGGAGCGGGGCGAGGCCGACTACCCCATGCTGACCGATCGGCGCAATGTTGTGGTCATTGCCGATGAGGCCCACCGAAGTCAGTACGGCTTCAAGGCCCGGGTGAATCAAAAGACCGGGGAAATGGCGCACGGCTTCGCCAAGTATTTGCGGGACGCCCTGCCCAACGCCTCGTTTATCGGGTTCACCGGCACGCCCATTGAGCAGGACGATGTGAACACCCCTGCGGTGTTCGGCCATTACATCGACATTTACGACATCAGCCGGGCCGTGGAGGACGGGGCTACGGTGCCGCTCTACTATGAAAGCCGCCTGGCTCGCATTGAATTGGCGGACGAGGAAAAGCCCCGCATAGACGCGGAGATCGAAGAGCTCACCGAAGACGAGGCCCTGAGCGAGCAGGAGCAGATCAAGCGGAAGTGGTCCACCGTGGAAGCCCTGGTTGGCTCCAAGAAACGTCTGAAGATGGTTGCCGAAGACCTTGTGCAGCACTTTGAAGATCGGGTGGCCGCCATGGACGGCAAGGCCATGGTGGTATGCATGAGCCGCCGCATCTGCGTGGCCATGTACAACGAGATCGTGGCGCTACGCCCGGACTGGCATAGCGATGACGACACCCAGGGCCGGATCAAGGTGGTCATGTCCGGCTCGGCCTCGGACCCGCAGGACTGGCAGCCCCACGTGGGCAACAAGGCCCGCCGGGATTTGTTGGCAAAAAGGGCCAAGGATACCTCGGACCAGCTCCAACTCGTCATTGTTCGAGACATGTGGTTGACCGGATTCGATGCGCCCTCCATGCACACCATGTACATCGACAAGCCCATGAAGGGGCATGGGCTGATGCAGGCCATCGCCAGGGTAAACCGCGTTTTTCGCGACAAGCCCGCCGGGCTGATCGTCGACTATATCGGCATTGGGCAGAACCTAAAGAACGCCCTAGGGCAATACTCCGACTCCGACCGCAATCAGGCGGGCATAGACGAGGGCGAAGCTATCGCCGTCATGATGGAGAAGTTCGAGGTCGTGAAGGCTATGTTTCATGGCTTCGACTACGAGCGCGGGCTGCGGGGCACACCCCAACAACGGCTTGTGGTTATGGCTGAGGCCCTGGAATGGGTTCTGGAGCATCAACGCCTTGCGGCCGAAAGGGAAAGCTCCAAGGAAGCCAAGAAACAGGCCCACAGACGCTATCAGGATGCCGTGCTTGCTTTGTCTAAGGCGTTCGCTCTTGCCGCCGCCAGCGACGAAGCCCGGGCCATCCGGGACGAGGTGGGCTTTTTTCAGACCATCCGCGCGGCACTGACCAAATCCGTGAAGGGGTCGGGTGTGTCCTCGGCCGACAAAGAACTTGCTGTGCAGCAGATTCTGGACCGGGCGGTTGTTTCCACCGAGATCGTGGACATCCTTGCCGCCGCCGGAATCAGCTCCCCGGATATTTCGATTCTCTCGGACGAGTTCTTGGCTGAGATCCAACAGATGGAGAAAAAGAACCTGGCCTTCGATGCCTTGCGCAAGCTCCTCAACGACGAAATCCGGTCCCGTAGCAGATCCAACGTTGTGCAGACCAAGAAGTTTACTGAGCGGCTGGAGTTGGCCATCGCCCGATACCACACCAACGCAGTCAGTACAGTAGAGCTCCTGCAGGAACTCATTGAGCTGGCCAGGGACATTCGGGAGGCGCGCCGTCGAGGTGAAGCGGAAGGGCTGAGCCAGGAAGAAATCGCCTTCTATGACGCTCTGGCAGAGAACGAAAGCGCCGTGGAAGTCATGGGGGACGAGCCGCTCCGGGTTATCGCCCACGAGCTGCTGAATAGCTTGAAGAAGAACGTGACCGTTGACTGGTCCAAACGTGAAAGCGCTCGGGCCCGAATGCGGGTGCTGGTGAAGAAGATTCTGAGAAAGTATGGCTACCCGCCCGACATGCAGGACTCCGCCGTCCAGACCGTGCTCAGGCAGGCGGAAGAGCTTTCGGCGCAGTGGGCAAGCTAAAGAGTCATGTTTAACGAGTTATAACCATCTCACTCTACACTTGTTTCCCTAAGATCCTATCCCAAGCCGCAATGTGGTTTCGGAATCCATACTCGACCATCTCAAATTTCCTGCCCAACTGCTTGGCTGCGACCCCAAGGGTTCCGGTGCCGGAAAAGGGATCAAGAATCGTGTCGCCTTCTTTGCTCAATGCGGTAACCAGATCTTTGATTACCTTCAGAGATTTTTGAGTGGGATGAAGGGCCTTGGAGCCTTTTCCCTTTGTCCACTCTTCATCTGGGTCAGGCATAATCCGTTCCTTTCCCGATGTTTTCCCTGTGACGGTATGATTTTTATAATAATTCCCCATGTCGAAGTATGAATCGTCCGAGCAGGCATGCAGCCCGAGTTCAAAGCTTTCCTGAAACATTCCTTTGTTGTATCCGACCGAATCAGGCTTGCACCAAGCATACTTGCGCAACTTGGTGAAGTAGCGGGAGAGCTCTCGATACCAAGTGCCGAATTGGAAGTCCGAGCAGAAGACAAAAACATTGCCACCAGGTTTCAGGACTCGATGGAACTGGTAAGCCAGGACGTCGATTTGTAGTTCTTTGCAATCCCAGTCCTTGCCTGCAATACCGATTGCGTAGGGCGGGTCCGTGATTATGGCTTCGTACCGATGGGCAGGACAATTCCCCAAAAACAGGTAGGCGTCATTGTTGTGGATGTCGCCGTCTTCCGACGATGAAGTCACCCCCAGATAGTCTTGTTTCCGAAGGTCTTTCAAGCGTCACCTGCCATCGGTTTCCCGTATTCCGGTTTTTGGTTTTTCAGGATGAATTCTCGCATCCGGTCAAGCGACTTTGAGCTCAGTCCCGGATTGAGGGCTTTACGTCGTTTGGCTCGTAGTTTCGCATCGTTCGTCGAGTGGCACTGCTCAGCTGCATGGGCCATTTCCGGATCATTTTCCAGTATGCTCATCAACGCCTTATACGTGTCGTTGTGCATGGTGACGAGAACGATACGAACGAACTCCGGTATGGGGAGGTCATAGGCCAAGGAAAAGTCTAGGACCCGATCCAGCGGAATGGGAGCGCGCCCTTTCTCGATCTGGGATATGAACGAGTTGGAGTATCCCAACTTCTGGGCGACCCAGTTCAAAGGTTTGCCCTGAGTATCCCGGACAATCTTCAGATAAAGCCCGACCTCTTCCTTGAGAGATTGTTCCGGGGTTTTTTCAGGGGTGAGGTCGACGACTTGATTTTCAGACATGGTTTATTAACTACCTTATTAATGCCGTAAAGCAATTAGTTTATTAATAACTGAATCGAAAAAAATGGCAAAGCACTTTCTAGCCTTTCTTGAATGGGTGAAGCAGGACCAAGGCATATCCCTTGAGCCGGAGTCGGAATCGCCATCCCTCTCGCCGTCGCTTGCGTAAATGACGACGCAAGCAAAGTCGTCGGGGCAAGGCCGGACCGCGAAGCGTCCGCCCGAAGGGCTTGGCCTTGCCTTGACGGCTGCTCGCGTCACGCTCGCAGGGAAAACGGCGGGAGGTGAAGAATTCGTGCCGTCGGAGCTTGCGCGAAGGTTTTGCGGCGTCATATGGTAGGGCATATCCACCGGATAAATCGGTCACTAGAAGGAGGTAAAACGCACCCTAGGCGCGTTCATAAGTTTTGACGCAAGTCTAAACTGATGAACGCTTAAGTAGGCACTAACGTGCCGGAACACCAAACACTTCGCTGCCGTTCATTTCCCAACGGCACACTTTCACATACAAACACCAGGCTGAAACACAGCACCCCCGCCGGACAAACGACAGGTATCTAGAAATCTGCCGTTGTCGAAATTCCCCCACGGCCACCCCTTATGCGCAGGACGAACGAGCCTGCGTGGTGGCACCCCTTATTGAATGGATTCTCAGGATTTTCCTTCTGTGGGAAACGGACATTGATTTGTCCCGTGTCGGTTGTTGTGTGGCGCATTCGCGCCATAGGCGGACCCGTGGGTTCGCTTTGTCCCGGGGCACTGCCCCGAACTTCAGGAAGGAGATCCATATGAAATCCATCAGTCTGGTATGGGGCGCGAACAAGGCAACATTGTCAGGTCCGCGCTCGAAACAACATCGGGTCAGACAAAACGCCCGAGCCTTTGCAAAGCGGCTTCGCCGTGCGGGTTTTGGCGTTCAGAAATGGGCCAAGATTTCCAACAAACATTTCGCGGCAGTGGCCAAGCAAATGAAAGACGAAAACGTAGGGGACGGGCGTATTGCCGAAGTTTTTGCGGCGGCCCGTACCCTGTGTGAGACTTATGGCAACGACAGCATCAGCCCTACCAATGACGTGTTCGACATCCGGCGGGGCAGCATTGCCAACGCCAACAGCAAAGCGGTTGCCCTCGCCTACGTGCAGGGGGCAATCAACAAGCTGGAAAACGAGCTTGGTTATGAATACGGTCCCCGGTGTGCCGCCCAAATCCGCCTGCAATGGGAACTGGGCCTTCGCCGGGAAGAATCGGCCAAAGTCGATCTAGTCAGCGATTGGGACAGGGCAGAGCGTAGCCTCCTCGTCCAGTACGGGACGAAAGGGGGACGGTCGAGGACGCTGACCAATCTGTCCGACAAGCAGCAGGAAGCCTTGGAACGGGCGTTGCCATATATCAGCCAAGCCGACAGGCCGGGGATTCATAATCTCATGCCGAGCGGGATGGGCGACAAGTGGCAGGAAAAACTGTCCTATGCGGCCAAGCTTTGCGGGTTCACCAAGAGAGAAAGCGGGTGGACGCTGCACAGTAACCGTCATGAACGGTTTCACCGTATGTACGTCGAGCACACGGGCTTTCAGCCGCCCAATCAGCATCCTTCAGTGGAAGCCTTTCAACAGGCCGCCCATGACAAGGCTGGGGATGAATGGCCCCGGCTCGACGCCGAAGCCCGTGACGAAATCGAAGTGACCGCAGGACATTCCGCAGGAAGGCGTGATGTGTCCGATGCCTACCTTGGCAGCAGTCAGTGACAGGACCCCGCTTCGGCGGGGTTTTTCTTTTTGGGTGAGAGGTTCCATGGGGGAGATAAATCGCCTAGGCGATTTATCTCCCCCATGGAACTGTCCTTCCCTCCTGTCGGCTTGGGGCCGACAGGAGGGAAGGACTATCGCCAAATGAGGACCGTCACTTGGGAACGTATTTCGATTTTGCCAGATGAGACAGGTCTACCCCGTAGTCGAGGTGGGCTATGACCTCCTCGAAGCACATGGAGGCCGGGAAACGCCCCCATACCTTTCGGCGGACATCTTCTTGAGCTTGTGGCCAAAGGTCTGTTCGAACGGGTCATCCTGCATCTTCTTCTGCTTGAAGAAGTTGGAGAACGTGTGCCGCAAGCTGTGAAAATCCTTGACCCCTTCTGCTTCCTCAAGTTCGATGGTTTTCCTGAATTCACTGAACCTTTCGCCGAGTTTGTGGCCGTAGTTCGTGTTGATCTTGACGAGTTCGGGGAAGACCCGAAGGTGTCCCTTGTGGGCCTGTTGTCGAGCGAATTCGGGGAAACGCAGCGTTTCAACGAGGAAAGGATGAAGCGGGAGGAGCCGCTTGGCGCTTGGGTTTTTCAGCTTCTTGTTGGCGAACCCATGAACATTCTTTTCCTTGTTGACATCCAAGACCCACACCCCTTCCTCCAGTCGGACATCTTCAACGTGGAGTTGGCATACCTCCTCACGCCGTGCACCCGTGAAAAGGGAAAGAATAGGGCACCAGAAGTCGGACGGGTGCAGGAATGTGTCGTCAACATATTGAGGAGCGTTGAAGATGTTTTCCAAGTCTTTGGTCGTGTACGGGGATCGGTGTTCCGTTTCCGGCTTTTCTTCTTTGATTTTCAGACGGTGAGCGGGGTTGGTGGGAATAAGCTGCTCATCCTCGCACCACGTCAAAAATGATGAGATGTTGGTCAGGTTGTTATTCACGGTGCTGACGGCAACGGTATTGTCTGGTTCAAGGGCGACCATTTCTTGGATGGTCTTGCCCTTGAATCGTTTGCTGTTCCGAAATCGGGGGAGCTGGAGCAGGGTATCCCGTACATGGCGCACGGCCTGTCGGTCCACTTCATCCACCGGAATGTCCCCGAGGATGTCAGTCAGGCTGTTGAGCGTGGACATGATATCCTTGGCACTGCCTTCGCTCCAGCGTTTGGCGGCGATCCTGTCCGCCTTGTAGCGTTCCAGGGCTTCGGAAAGCAGGATTTGGGGCTTGGGTTCCTGTGCCGGCTGCGGAGCGGCTGATTCAGGCGGCAGGATGGTTTTTTCAAAGGTGTAATCGCCTTCGGCCCGGTGGCTGATGATGCGATAGTAGGCAATGAGCGTCTTGATGAATTCGTGCGCGAATTCATCGGACAGGGGGAGCGAGTCAGGTGGGCCGAAAGCCCCGTCTTCAGCCGCCATGATCGTGTATTTCCGCATGGTGACGTAGTCTTTGGACACCATCAGGGCCTTGAGTGTTTCGATAATCCTTTCGGTATCTCCCGGCACGTATTGCGTGTGGGGGCAGGGCGGTGTGAGCTTTTTGATGGCAATGTGTTCATTTTCTTTCAGGAAACGCTTGAGCCAGTCATTCATGAAGACTTTTATCTGGTCGAAATCATCCATGGGGAGTTCACCGTTCCTCATCTTGGTCAGTATTCGTTTTACGCCCGAGGCCAATATTCGGGCCTTGGGCCTTGCTTCGGCCAGGTAGCCTGTCTTGAGAGACATCCTGACTTCGGAGCGGCCCAACGAGTCCCGCAGGTCGTGCGGGATGACGTGGCGAAAGTAATAGATTGAGCCCTTCCGGTAAAGATGGTTCGGGCAACGTGCGATTTGCGGCATGTGACGTCTCCGGCGGTAGACGATTCCGGGTACTTTGACCCACCATTTTGACCCCGCGGGGTCAAATCACGCCGAAAAGAAGAAAATCATGTAAGTTGCCGAATCAAAAAGAAAAAGGGTTGTAGCTAGTTAGCCACAACCCTTGTTTCAATCTGGTGCCGAAGAGAAGACTCGAACTTCCACGGTCGTAAAACCACATGGTCCTGAACCATGCGTGTCTACCAATTCCACCACTTCGGCACGTTCAGGCGAAGAGGGGTATATATTTCCTGCAGGCGCTTGGCAAGCACTTTTTGTGGGGAAATGCGCAAAGGACCGGCCGAGAACGGAAGCGGGTGCCGAAGACCTTGAAATTACCGTGAAATCCCGGTAACGAGCAGGGCATATCCGGAGATTTCAATGGACAATTTTTTGCTGCTGGGCGTCTGCTTCGTGCTGGGCGTGGGATTACGGATCGCGGGGATCATCGATGAGCACGGCCCGGCCGCGCTCAACGCGGTCATCATCCACATGTCCCTGCCCGCCCTGGCCCTGCTGTACGCACACGATCTGCCCCTCGGGCCGGAGCTGATCCCGCCCGCGGCCATGGCCTGGATCGTCTTCGGCGCGGGGTATGTCCTGTTCGTCTCCCTGGGCCGCCGCATGGGGTGGGACCGCAAGACCGTGGTCTGCCTGGCCCTGACCGGGGCGTTGGGCAACACCTCTTTTGTCGGGCTGCCCATGATCGAGGCCTTTTACGGGCCGCAGTATCTCGGCGTGGGCATGCTCTGCGACACGGCGGGCTCCTTCATGGTCCTGGCCGGGCCCGGCATCGTCCTGGCCGCCGGGGCCTCGGGCCGGGATGTGAGCCGGCGCGAGCTCATCCGCAAGGTCCTGCTCTTTCCTCCGCTCATCGCCATCGTCCTCGGCTTCGCCCTGCACGCGGTCCCCTATCCGCAGTGGCTCACCGGGATGCTGACCCGCCTCGGCTCCACCCTGAGCCCCCTGGCTCTGCTGTCCGTGGGGCTGACCCTGCGCTTCAAGTCCATCGCGGGCCTGGGCCGGGAACTCACCGTGGGGCTTGGATACAAGCTGGTCGCTGCCCCGGTTCTCATCCTGGTCCTCTACGTCTGGATTCTCGGGCAGACGGACATGGCCACCAAGGTCACGATCTTCGAGGCGGGCATGGGCCCGATGATCTCCGGCGGGATTATCGCCATGACTTACGGCGCGCGTCCCGGTCTGGCCGCGACCATGCTCGGCATCGGCGTGCCGCTCTCCATTCTGACCCGTCCCCTGTGGTACTGGCTGCTTACGTTCATCTGACCCTCACGGTCTTTCGGACAAGGAAAAGGGCGCACCGCCTAGCGGTGCGCCCTTTTTCGTTGTCATCTTCAGGTCGACTAGAACCGTTCGAAGTCCTTGTCCTCCAGGGAATCCATGTCCAGGTCGAGTCCTTTGTCGTCCGGGGTCTGCGGCTTGGCGGCCGGCAACCGGGCCGGTGCGGGCCGGGAGACCCTGGCCTGGGTGGCCTTGGGCCGTGAAGCCTGGGGTCGAGGCCGGGACACGGGCCGGGAATCGATGGTGAAGTACTGCATGGCCTGCTGGAGCTGCCCGGCCTGGGAGGTGAACTCCCTGGCCGCGGCCGCCAGTTCCTCGGACGCCCCGGCGTTCTGCTGGATGACGCTGTCGAGCTCCTGGATGGCCTTGTTGATCTCCTGGGCCCCGGCGTTCTGCTCGGAGCTGGCCGCCGAGATTTCCTGGACCAGGTCGGCGGTCTTGCGGATGTCGGGGACCATGCGGGTCAGCATGGCCCCGGCCTCGTCGGCCTTGGCCAGGGTGGAGGTGGACAGCTCGCCGATCTCGGCCGCTGCCGCGCCGCTGCGTTCGGCCAGCTTGCGCACCTCGGCGGCGACCACGGCGAACCCCTTGCCCGCCTCGCCCGCCCGGGCCGCCTCGATGGCCGCGTTCAGGGCCAGGAGGTTGGTCTGCCGCGCGATCTCTTCGATGATCGAGATCTTCTCGGCGATGTTCTTTATGGAGTGGACCGCTTCCATGACCGTGTCGCCGCCCTTTTGTGCGTCCTGGGCCGTCTGTTGGGCCATGCGCTCGGTCTGGGTGGCGTTTTCGGTGTTCCGGCTGATTTGGCCGATCATTTCTTCCATGGACGCGGAGACCTCTTCTACGGACGCGGCCTGGCGGTTGGCGCCGTCGGCCAGGGCGGTGGCCGAACTGGTCACCTCGGTGCTGCCCGAGGCCACCTGGTCCGCGCCGTCCTTGGCCTGGCCCACGATCTGCCGCAACCGGCGGACCATGGTGCCCAATGAGGCGGTCAGCCTGCCGGGCTCGTCGTTGTATTCGGAGGAAATGTCGCGGGTCAGGTCGCCCGAGGCCACATGGTCGGCCAGTTCCAGCGCCTCGTTCAGGGGCTGGATGATGGACCGGACGATGAACAGGCAGAAGGGCAGGAGGAGCAGGACGAACACGCCCAGGATGGCGCCGCCGATGACCCAGACGTAATTGGAGACGATGTCCTCGATTTTGCCGGTGATGAGCTGCTTTTCCTCATCCACGTTGTCGAGGTAGACGCCGGTGCCGATCCACATGTCGGTGCCGGGGATGAGCGTGGCGTAGGAGAGCTTGGGCTGGTCGCCCTTGCCGGGCTTGGGCCAGATGTAGGTCACGAAGCCGCCGCCGTTGTGGGCGACCTTGTTCAGTTCGACCACCAGTTGGAACCCGTTGGGATCCTTGAGATGGCTCAGGTCCTTACCCTGGAGGGAATGGTTCGGGGGCAGGGAGACGTTGGTCGTCTTGTTGTAGACGAAGAAATAGCCGGATTTGTCGTTTTCGAAGCGGATCTTGTCCACGAGCTTGCGGATGAGCTCGACCCTGGCGTCGGGATCGGCCACGTCCGCGATGGCCGCGCCGATGCTTTCGGCCATGGACACGGTGGCCACCTCGATCTTGCGCTTCTCGCCTTCGAGCATGGCCTTGGTGGCGAAGTCGACGCCTACCTCTTTCACTTTGGTCACACCGTCCAGGAAGGCCAGGGTGAATCCGGCGGTGAATACGACGATACAGCAGATCAATAATAAAATTCGAACCTTGATGGTTATCTTCCTGAGCATTCGTTTCTCCTTGCAAAGTAATCGACAACAGCGACTAGCACATTTGATTCCTCTTGTGCCAAGGATACTGCAATTTATAATACGTTGAAAGGGCTGCGGATCGAGCGGCGGGAGAAGATCTCTCTCTCTGGGGAGTTCCATCCCGGCCGCATTCCTGATAGAAACCCCTTCGTGACACGATTCAGCAATTACTCCGAACTCTCCGCCTACATGGACCGGCTCGGCCTGTTCCACATGGACCTGACGCTGGGCCGCATGGAGGCCTTCTGGGCAGCGCACGGCCTGCCCGAGCTCCCCGTGGTCCATGTGGTCGGCACCAACGGCAAGGGCTCCACCGCCGCTTTTCTGACATCCCTGGCCCGTGCCCACGGACAGAAAGTCGGCACCTTCAACTCGCCGCATTTCGTTTCTCCCCGCGAGCGCATCCAGGTCAACCGGCGTATGCTTTCCGAAGAGACTTGGGTGGACCTGGCCAACGAGGTCATGGCCGTGCCCAGCGGCGAGGATCTGACCTATTTCGAGTTCCAGACCTGCCTGGCCATGCTCGCCTTCGAGCGCGCCGGAGTGGACCTGGCCGTCATGGAGGCCGGGCTGGGCGGACGCTATGACGCAACCAACGTGTTCAAGCCGGGGCTGACTCTGTTCACGCCCATGGGCCTGGACCACGAGAAGATTCTCGGCCCCACGCTGTCCGACATCGCACGGGACAAGGCCGGCGCCATCCATGAGGGCGGGGTGGCCCTGACCGGCCCCCAGGAGCCCGAGGCCATGATCCGGCTCCAGGAGCGGGCCGAAGCGGTCGGCGCGCGGCTAGTCTACGCCGTGGACGCGGCCGGGCCCGTGGACGGGATCAAGTTGGGGCTCCGGGGCATCCACCAGACGGCCAACGCCCGCCTGGCCCTGGCCGGGTGGCGCTGGTTCGCGGCGGGGCATTCCCTGCGCGCCGACCATGCGACCGAAGTCTTCGGCCTGGAGAGCGCCTTTTTGCCGGGCCGCTTCCAGCGGGTGGAGCTGGACGGCCGGGAGCTCATTCTGGACGGGGCGCACAACGCCCACGCCCTGACCGCCCTGAATGCGGCCCTGCGGGCGGAAAATATCCGGCCGGGCAAGGTGGTCTTCGCCTGCCTGCGCGACAAGAACCTGACCGATATGCTGCCGCTTATCCGCTCCCTGACCGACGGGCCCATTCTGGTCCCGGCCATGGAGGGGGAACGAGCCGCCGACAACCGGGCCATCGCCGCGGCCATCGGAGAACGGGCCACGGCGTCGGAATCCCTGGAAGCAGCGCTGATCGAGGGGCCTGATGTTGACGGGCCGACACTGGTGTGCGGGTCCTTGTATTTGCTGGCGGAGTTCTATATTCTGAATCCTCGTTTTCTTACCGCCTAACACTGGAACACGCATGAGCAATCTTTTCAGGTACCTGCCTTCCATGGACGAGATTCTCTCCGTCCTGGCCAAGGCGGAGGGGATCGGCGAGCTGCCCCGGCCGTTGGTCAAGAATCTGGTCAACGACTTCCTGGACATCTGCCGCGAGGAAATCCGTGCGGGCGCGTTTTCCAGGCCCGATGAATTGTCGGCAGCGGCCCTGGCGCCTCGGCTGACCGCCTATGTCCGGTCCAAGGCCCGGCCCCATTTCCGCCGGGTGCTCAACGCCACGGGCGTGGTCGTGCATACCAACCTGGGCCGTTCCCTGCTGGCCAAGTCCGCCATTGAAGCCGTTGCCGAGGCGTGCGGGCACTACTCCAACTGCGAGTTCGACCTGGCCACGGGCAAGCGCGGCAGCCGCTACTCGCATGTGGAGAAGATATTGTGCGACATCACCGGGGCCGAGGCCGCCCTGGTGGTCAACAATAACGCGGCCGCGGTCTTCATCATGCTCGAGACCCTGGCCAAGGGGCGCGAGGTGATCGTCTCGCGCGGCCAACTGGTCGAGATCGGCGGTTCCTTCCGCATCCCGGACGTCATGGCCAAGTCCGGGGCCACCCTGCGCGAAGTCGGGGCCACCAACCGGACCCATGTGCACGACTACGAGAACGCCATCGGCGACGAGACCGGGGCGCTCATGCGCGTACACACCTCCAATTTCCGCGTGGTCGGCTTCACCAAGGAGGTCACCCTGGCCGAGATGCGCGTGCTGGGCGATCGCTACAACCTCCCGGTCATCGAGGACCTGGGCTCAGGCTCCCTCTATTCCCTGGAAGGGGAGGGGCTGCTCGGCGAACCCACGGTGCAGCAGGTGGTGGCCCAAGGCGCGGACGTGGTCTCGTTCTCGGGCGACAAGGTCCTGGGCGGACCCCAGGCCGGGGTCATCGTGGGCCGCCGGGAATATATCGACCGCATCAAGAAGAACCCCATCAACCGGGCCGTGCGCATCGACAAGATGACCCTGGCCGCCCTGGAGGCGACCCTGCGGCTGTACCTCGACATGCCCGAGGCCCGGCGCAGGATCCCCACCCTGAACATGATCACCGCCTCGCCCGAGGCGCTCAAGTCCAAGGCCCGGCGGCTGGCCGAGGCCGTGCGCGAGGCGTTGGGCGGCAGGGCCGTGGTGGGCATGAAGAAGGGCGTCTCCCGCGTGGGCGGAGGGGCCTTCCCCGAGTACGACCTGCCCGGCACCATGGTCACCGTGGCTGTGGAAGGCGTGGCCGTGGAGGACCTGCGCGACGCACTGCTGGACACCGATCCGCCGCTGGTGGCGCGCATAGAGGATAACGAATTTCTGCTGGACCCCCGAACCCTGGCGTCCACCGAACTCAAGCTGGCCGCCCATGCCTTGAAACAGGCCGTGGACGGACTGACCGATTAAAAAGGGATATGTCATGAGCACGCTGAAACTGGAATACGAACCCCTGTCCGCCTGGGAGGCCTACGCCTCGGACGAGCACCGCAAGGCCATGGACGAACTGGCCGCCGACTACCTGAAATTTTTGAGCGAATGCAAGACCGAGCGGCTGGTCATGGACTATGTCCGCGAAAAGGCGACGGCCGCCGGGTTCGCCGAGGACTTCGGCCGGGCGCAGGTCTTCCGCTTCAACCGCAACAAGACCTGTTTCCTGGCCCGCAAGGGCAGGCGGCCCCTGTCCGACGGCTACCGCCTGGTCGGGGCCCACGCGGACTGCCCGCGCCTGGACCTCAAGCAGCGTCCGCTGTACGAGGACCTGGACATCTGCCTGGCCAAGACCCACTACTACGGCGGCATCCGCAAGTACCAGTGGCTGACCATCCCGCTGGCCCTGCACGGCACCGTGGTCAAGACGTCCGGCGAGGCCGTCACCGTGTGCATCGGCGAGGATCCGGCCGATCCGGTCTTCACCATCACCGACCTGCTGCCGCATTTGGCCTACAAGGAAGTGACCAAGAAGGTGGAGGACGCCTTCGAGGCCGAGAAGCTCAACCTGGTCCTGGGCCAGTCCCCGGTCCCGGCCCCGTCCGACGGCGAGGACAAGGCCAAGGAGCCGGTCAAGCGCAAGATCCTGGAGATCCTGCACGCCCGTTACGGCATTGAGGAGGCCGATTTCCTCAGTGCCGAAATGCAGGCCGTGCCCGCCGGTCCGGCCCGCTACGTGGGCCTGGACGAGTCCATGATCGGCGGCTACGGGCAGGACGACCGCTCCAGCGTGTTCTGCGCGCTGGAGGCTCTGCTGGCCGAGCCCGAGCCCGAGTACTGCCAGATCGTGCTCTTCTGGGACAAGGAGGAGATCGGCTCCGAGGGGGCCACGGGCGCCAAGTCCTATTTCTTCGAGTACTGCATGGAGGAGTTGGTCGCCGCCTGGGAGCCGGGCGCGCGCCTGTCCTCGATCCTGATGAACGGCTCGGCCCTGTCCGCCGACGTGTCCGCGGCCATGGACCCGGACCACAAGGACGTGTACGAGCCGCTCAACGCCGCCCGCCTGGGCTTTGGCCCGTGCTTCAACAAGTTCACCGGCCACCGCGGCAAGGTCGGGGCCAACGACGCCCATCCGGACTTCATCGGCTGGCTGCGTTCCATCTTCGACGGCGCGGGCATCCCGTGGCACATGTCCGAGCTGGGCAAGGTGGACGCGGGCGGCGGCGGCACCGTGGCCAAGTTCCTGGCCGTGTACGGCATGGACGTCATCGATGTGGGCGTGCCGGTCCTGTCCATGCATTCGCCGTTCGAGCTGTCCGCCAAGGCCGACATCTACGCCTGCGTCAAGGCCTTCCGCGAGTTCCTGAAGCGGTAGGGGGACGCCTTGGGCGACTCTCGTTTCTCTGGGGTTTCGGCCTGAGGCTGATCTTCACCGAGGAATACCCCTTCGAAATCAAGAGGCGGCGGGAATCATCCCCGCCGCCTCTCTTTTTCAGCGTTCAGAAGTCGTTGGGCCTGGGGACCGGCTTGTTCGTCGGAGCCGGCAGGCTGCCCTCGGTAGGCGCTTTCAGCACCCGGTCTATTCGTACAGGGCGGCGAGGCCTTCCCTGGTCAGCAGCGCATCCTTGACCGGGAAGCCCGCTTCCTTGGCCCGCCGCATCCAGGACAGCCCCGTGTCCAGGTCCTTTTCCACTCCCAGCCCGGCTGCGTAGAGGTTGCCGAGGTAGTACATGGCCGTGTCGTTGCCGTTCTCGGCGGCCGTCCCGATCAGGGCCGCGCCCTTGTCCACGTCGCGCGGCACGCCGTCTCCGTAGAGGTTGAACAGGCCGAGCATGAGCGTGGCGTCGTCCTGGCCCAGCGCGGAGGACCGTTCGAGCAGTCCGGCGGCCTTGGCGTAGTCCTGTTCAACGCCCTGGCCTTCGGCGTACATGACCGCCAGGTGGTACATGGCCTTGGCGTTGCCCTCGGCCACGGCCTCCTCGTACTTCATGCTGGCGGTGGCGTAATCCTTTTCCAGATATGCCTTGGTCCCCTGCCGTTCGCTCATGGTGCTGACCACGCAGCCGGACAGCAGGAGGAGCAGGGCGAGGATGATCGCGTATCGCAGAGATGCTTTCATGTCGATATTCCTTTCCGAGGGTTGGGATGAATCCGCAGTCAGGGTTGGGCGCCGCCTTCGGGGCCGCCGGCATCGCCCGTGCCGCCGCCGCCGTCGCCGCCGCTGCCCAGCCCCGCGCCCACGGAGCCGCCGCGGCCTCTTTCGGCGTTGTCGTGAGCCAGGGTCTGGAGCGTGATGTTGTGCAGGGCGTTGTAATCGGGGCGGCCGGTCAGGCCGCCGAGGCTGCCCTTGGTCCGGTCGATGGCCTCGGCAAAGGCTTCGATCCGGCGTTCGAGGGCGGTCCGGCCGGGTGCGCCCGCCTCGCCCTGAGTGGTCTGGGGGGCGGCCTTGACTACCCTGGCGCGGGTGGCCGGGTCCGTGGGAGTCGGGTCGGACAACCGCCCGTCGACGGACATGACCGAGTAGCCCGCCCTGGCGATGGTCTTGCGGACGGTGCCTGCGGACACGTCCACCTGGTGGCCGGGAGTCATGGAGAGCACGCCGATCTCCTCACCCGCATCCGTGCTCTCGGCAAAGACTTCGGTGCCCCGGATGCCGATGGTGGTGGTCGGGGTCTCGAGGGCGAAGGCGTCGGGATTTTGTTTGACGATCTGCCCGGTCACGTAGCGGAAGGTCCCGGTGCCCACCTTGAGGAGCATCTTCGAGGCGGATGGATTTGCGGCGTACACGTAGTCGTCGATGGACGTCCGGGAGTCCGGCCCCTGGGAGAGCACCGAACGGTCCTTGAACAGGATTTCCACATGGCTCCGCGAGCCGGTGACGATGACGTCTCTGGGGATCACCGGATGGTTCGGGCCGAGTTTTCTCGTGGCGCCGTCCGCGCTCTGGGCGGTGACCGTCCCGGCCAGGGAGACCACCTCGCCGATGGCGTCGGGCCGCGCCGTAACGGGGTCCGCGGCCCGGGCGGCCTCCGGAATAATCGTGAGAAGGGCCGCCGCCAGCAGGAAACATTGCAGTACTGCGCGTATTGTACTCATAAAAGCGTCTCCCTGTGGAAAGTCTATTTATATTGGGCATTCTTACCACATGTGCAGTATAGGTCAATATAATTGCGGTCTTCCTGCCTCTGCGGTAACGACGTACAGAACTACAAACCGCATTCGCAGCCTTGTTACGCGGCCTGTTTTTTTCTACCATGTTTTCCTGTCACACCCTGAATCTCAACCAGCACGTAGCGGAGAAAACGCATTATGCCCGTCATCATGGGAACCGCCGGCCACATCGACCACGGCAAGACCACGCTCATCAAGGCGCTCACCGGCATCGACTGCGACCGGCTGTCCGAGGAAAAGAAACGCGGCATCACCATCGAACTGGGGTTCGCCTTCCTGGACCTCGGCGAAGGGAACCGTCTCGGCATCGTGGACGTGCCGGGCCATGAAAAATTCGTCAAGAACATGGTCGCGGGCGCGGCCGGCGTGGATTTCGTGGTCCTGGTCATCGCCGCCGACGAGGGCATCATGCCCCAGACCCGCGAGCACCTGGAAATCTGCCAACTGCTCGGCGTGACCACCGGTCTGGTGGTCCTGACCAAGACCGATATGGTCGACGCGGAGTGGCTGGAGATGGTCGAGGAGGAAGTGGCCGCCTACCTGGAACCGACCTTTCTTGGCGGCGCGCCCATCCTGCCCGTGTCCGCACACACCGGCCGGGGGCTGGAAGACCTCAAGGAGGCCTTGAGGAAATTGGTGGCCGAGTTCCAGCCCAAGCGGCGTTCGGACCTCTTCCGCCTGCCCGTGGACCGGGTCTTCACCATGAAGGGCCACGGTACCGTGGTCACCGGGACCATGATCTCCGGCTCCATCTCCGTGGGCGAGGACATCCGCCTCTATCCCGGAGCGATCGGCACCAAGGTGCGCGGCCTGCAATCCCACGGCGTGACCGTGGAGACGGCTCAGGCCGGGAGGCGCACCGCCGTGAACTTGGCCAATCTCGAAGTGGACGACGTCCACCGGGGCGACGTCCTGGCCCGGCCCGGCTCCCTGTTTCCGGCCGATGTCTGGGACATCGAGCTGACCGTGCTCGAATCCTCGCGCCTGTCGCTCAAGCACCGCAAGGAGATCCATTTCCACCACGGCGCGCGGGAGGTCCTGGCGCGCATCTACCTGCTCGACCGCGATGAGCTCGCGCCCGGCGAGACCGCCGTGTGCCAGGCCCGTTTCACCGAGCCCATGGCCGGGGTCTGGGGCGACCGCATCGTACTGCGTTCCTTCTCGCCCCTGCGCGCGTTTGCGGGTGGGCGGCTCATCGGCCCGTCCGGACATAGCATAAAGCGGTTCTCCGGGGACGTGGAGCTGCTCAAGCGGCTGGCCTCGGACCTGCCCGAGGAGGTGGCCGCGGCCCAGCTCGAACTGGCCGGTCCCAAGGGGGTGGACTTCGCCGAACTGCTGACCATGACCAACCTCGAGTCCAAGGGGCTGGAAAAGACGCTGGGCCTGCTCGGCGGTCAGCAGCGGGCCGTGCTCTTCGACAAGGAGACCCGGCGCTATGCGGGCGGGGAGCTGGCCGAGCGCCTCTCCTCGGAACTCCTCGAATTCCTGGCGGCCTACCATCGCCGGGAGTCCATGAAGCCCGGCGTGCAGCGCGGCGAACTGGCCTCGTCCTGGGGCCGGGACCTGCCGCCCAAGCTCATGCATTTCCTCCTGGAGCGGCTGCTCAAGAAGGGCGAGATCGTGGCCGAGCAGGAGGTCATCCGGCTCAAGGACCACAAGGTCTCCCTCGCCTCGGACCAGGCAAAGGTCCGTGAGGCCATCCTCTCCGCCTACGCCGAAGGCGGGGCAACGCCACCGAACCTCAAGGACGTGCTCGAACCGCTGGGCATGGACGCCAAGCAGGCCGGGCCCGTGCTCAAGCTGTTGCAGGACCAGGGCGAACTGACGCGCATCAAGGACGACATGTACTACCACGCCCCGGCCCTGGCCGGGATCCGCGACGCCGTCGTGGGCTTCTTCGACGGCCACGACGAGATGTCGGCCCCGGACTTCAAGGAATTGACCGGGCTGTCGCGCAAGTATCTCATTCCGGTCCTTGAATATTTCGACAAGGATAAACTGACCGTGCGCGTTGGGGACGTCCGCCGCCTGCGCAAACGGTCTTGACAGGGTAGGACGCACCCTTTAGGCCAAGGCTATGGCAATTCGAGCAACGTACATCGCGGCCGTCCTGCTGCTTCTGGCCCTCACGGCCGGGTGCGCGGCGACGGCCTCCAAGGGAGCGACCACGGACCGCGGAACGGCCCAGGCCCTGGTGGATGAAGCCACCGGCATGGTTGAGAATTCTCTGAAAAACGACAAGGACGGACGCCTCCGTCGGCTGATCGGCGAGGCCCAGGGTATCATGATCATCCCGGCCGTGGGTGACGTCAGCTTCTTCTTCTCCATCGGCCACGGCAACGCGCTGCTGGCCGCCCGCACGGACAAGGGCTGGACCGGGCCGGTCTTCATGTCCAAGTCCTCGGTGGGCTGGGGGTTGCAGGCGGGCGTGTCCAAGGAGTCCGGCCTGCTGCTGATCATGAACGGGGAAGACGTCCGCTATATCCTGGAAAAGGGCGCGGTGCTGAGCGGCCAGGCACGGGCCGTGGCCCTGAACGCCGAGGTCGAAGCCAACCAGACCCCTGAGTTCCAGGAGTCCGGCAGGATCTATTTCGTGGGCGAGCGGACCGGCCTGTACGCGGGCGTGGCCCTGAGCACCGGCGGCTACTCCAACCGCAAGGGGCTGAACCAGGCCTTCTCCGGCGTGGACGGCGGTTCGCCCGAGACCATATTGTTCGACAAAAAACTCCGTCCCCATGGGGCGGAGCGGCTGCTGGAGCTCCTGGACAAGGCTGGTTCCGCCACCCCGAAAAACGAAAAGGACGGAACCGAAGTTCCGTCCAATTAGGTCGATCTGGGGTGAGTGATGGGACTTGAACCCACGGCCCCCTGGGCCACAACCAGGTGCTCTACCAACTGAGCTACACCCACCGTGTGAGGGGCAGTTTTTAACTAAGCTTTCACCCCCGGTCAAGCAAAAGAATCAAAAAAGGATACACATGGATAAACTTATCATCGAGGGCGGGGTCCCGCTCCAGGGAAGCATTCAGGTCAGCGGCGCGAAAAACGCGGCCCTGCCCATCCTCATGGCCTGCCTCCTGGCCGAAGGAAAGGTCTCATTGGCCAACGTGCCGCGCCTGGCAGACATCCGCACCTCCCTCAAGCTGCTCAACATCCTCGGCTGCGAAACGACCTTCGAGGACAATGCGGTCACCAGCCTGTGCACCGGTCTCAAGCCCGAGGCCCCCTACGACCTGGTCAAGACCATGCGCGCCTCGGTGCTCTGCCTCGGCCCGCTCCTGGCCCGGCTGGGCGAGGCCAAGGTGGCCCTGCCCGGCGGCTGCGCCATCGGCGCGCGCCCGGTGGACCTGCACCTGCGCGGCTTCGAGCGCATGGGCGCGGAGTTCGAGATCACCGAGGGCTACATCAAGGGGCGGTGCAAGAACGGCCTCAAGGGCGCCCGCATGACTCTGGACTTTCCCACCGTGGGCGGCACCGAGAACATCCTCATGGCCGCCGCACTGGCCGAGGGCGAAACCGAGATCGAGAACGCGGCCCGCGAGCCCGAGGTCGTGGACCTGGCCAACTTTCTCAACGCCTGCGGGGCCAGGATCACCGGCCAGGGCACCAGCGTCCTGCACGTGCAGGGTGTGTCCTCACTGTCCGGCTGCGACTACCGCGTCATGCCCGACCGCATCGAGGCCGGGACCTATATGGTCGCCGCGGCCATCACCGGCGGCGAACTCGAAATCCTGGACTGCCCGTTCCAGGACCTGGACGCGGTCAGCTACAAGCTGCGCGAGATGGGCGTCTGGCTCCAGGAGGAGGACAATTACGTCCTGGTCCGCCGGGCCAACGGGCTGCTCGAAAACGTGGACGTGACCACGCTGCCGCATCCCGGCTACCCCACGGACATGCAGGCCCAACTCATGGCCCTGATGTGCTTCGGCAAGGGCATCGGCACCATTGAGGAAAAAATATTCGAGAACCGCTTCATGCACGTCCTCGAACTTGTCCGCCTGGGCGCGGACATCCGCCTCAAGGGGAGGACCGCCATGGTCAAGGGCGTGGGGTCGCTCAAGGGCGCGCCGGTCATGGCCTCCGACCTCCGTGCCAGCGCCTCCCTGGTCCTGGCCGGGCTGGCCGCAGAAGGGACCACCACCATCGAACGCATCTACCACCTTGACCGGGGCTACGAAAACATCGAAGCCAAGCTCTCCGGCGTCGGCGCCCGCATCAAGCGCGTCGCGGGCTGAGCGTCGAATCATAAGTAAAAAAGGACCGGCCTCCTGACGGAGGCCGGTCCTTTTTTTTATGCCTCCGGCGGCCAGAGGGGGAACCTCTTGAAAGAGGTTCCCCCTCTGGACTCCCTCTCCAGAACTTTTTGTGTGCCTTCGGCAAGGGCGTGCGGGGCGGGATGGCGTACGATTTCATTCAAGTCCTCACGTGCCCACCGTACCAGGCGAAACGGCACGGATCGTCTCGACCCGCCGCACGCGCGGATGCGCATGCAAGAAGTTTAGGAAGGGAAAGGGGATGGGGGTCCGGGGGAAGGAAAAGGGAAACCCTTTGAAAAGGGTTTCCCTTTCCCTTCCCCCGGCCGCCGGAGGCGTCCTCCTTCTCTTCTCAATCCTTTGGTTCCTGGTACGGGAGGGGGGTGAAGGATGCCTGTTGGACATATGAGGCTGCGGTGCCGGGGTTAT
Source organism: Pseudodesulfovibrio sp. 5S69 (assembly GCF_037094465.1). Classification (NCBI taxonomy): domain Bacteria; kingdom Pseudomonadati; phylum Thermodesulfobacteriota; class Desulfovibrionia; order Desulfovibrionales; family Desulfovibrionaceae; genus Pseudodesulfovibrio; species Pseudodesulfovibrio methanolicus. The sequence continues at coordinate 3,096,187 of NZ_CP146609.1, read as the reverse complement.
TGCCGTGGCAGACCTATGTCTTGGCGTTCACGGCGGGAGTTTTCGCGGTTCGGTTCGCGGTCCCGGCCGTGGTTGCGTTGTCGCTGCTCCTTGCAGCCGAGGGCGTGTTGCGCGGCCGGGAATGCCGGGTGCCGGTGTTGGCCGTGGTCTTGTGCGCGGTCTTCGGGTTCGCCTATGCGACCCAGCGCACGCCGGAGTTCCCGGACGATGTGCCGGGCTGGATGGCGGCGCATAAGGCCGTGGCCCTGGAGGGCGCGGTGGACCGGGCCGAGCCGCGCTCGGGGCACCGGCTGCGGGTGATTCTGGATAATGTCTCTTTCGACGCGGGGCAGGGCAGCGAGCCGTTGCCCGGCAAAATCGCCTGGTTTATCCGCAACCCGGACTCCGTGCCGCTGCCGGGGCAGCGGGTGCGGACCGTGTCCAGAGTGGTGCCGGTGCACGGTTTCGGCAACTCGGGGTTGTGGGATTACCAATGGTATTGGCAGCGGCAGGGCGTGTTCTGGCGCGCCTGGCCCGCGGGCCGGGAAAAGCCGGTCTGGGGGGCGCGGCCCGGCACCTCGCCGGCGGGGCTGCGCGGCGAGTTGCGGGAGCTGGTGGCCGGGCTCCTGCCGCCGACGCAGGGCGGGGCCATGGTCCTGGCCCTGACCACGGGCGACCGGTCCCGGCTGGACATGGCCACCATGGACGCCACGCGGAGCGCGGGCCTTGCGCACACCTTGGCCTTGTCCGGCTTGCACGTGGGCTTTGTGGCCGCCATGGGCTGGGGGTTGGCCTATCTGGCCGGGCTGATGTGGCCGGGGCTGCTGTTGCGCGTGCCCAGGCCCAAGCTGGCCGTGTTCATGGCCGCGCCGCTGGTCCTGGCATATGCCTGGCTCGGGCAGCCGTCGGCCTCGCTCGTCCGGGCCTCGGTCATGTTCGGTTTCTGGGGCGTGCTCCTGCTCCAGGGGCGGGGCAGGGTGCTCATGGACGGGCTGTTCTTCGCCCTGGCGGCTATCGTCTTCGTCTCGCCGCTGTCCGTGTTCGATCTGGGGCTGCAGATGTCCATGGCCGCCGTGGCCGGGATCGGACTGCTCTATCCGTTTTTCCGTTTTCTCTTCGCCCCCCGGCGCCGGGGGCTGGTCCGGCTGCTGTCGTGGGCGGCCGGCGTGCTTGCGGTCAGCGTCTGCGCCACGCTGGCTATCATGCCGCTGGTCTCCTGGTATTTCGGCACGTTCAGCCCCAATTTGCTGCTCAACCTGGTCTGGCTGCCGGTCCTGGGGTTGGCGGTCATGCCGCTGGGGTTGCTCGGCATGCTCCTGGCCGTGTCCGGTTGGACCGCACCGGCGGGCGCGCTGCTGCTCGGTCTGGCCGCACGGATTGCGGACGGGCTGCTCCGGCTGTTGGACGCGGTGCAGGGGAGCGGGCTGACCCCGGTGTTCGCCGTGTTGCGTCCCCTGTGGCCGGAATTGCTCGGGTTCGCGCTGCTCCTGGTCACGGCGGCTGTATGTCTGCGTTCAAGGCGCAATGTCCCGGTGCTGCTGGCCGGGCTTGGCTTCGTCCTGCTGGCCGCGCCGCACGTGCGGGTCATGGCCGAGGACAGCCGCAACCGGGTGAGTCTGACCATGCTCGACGTGGGGCTGGGCCAGTCCCTCGTGGTCTCCCTGCCCGGCGGGCACCGCTGGCTGGTGGACACGGGCGGCGGATCGATTACCTACGACCTGGGCGAGGCCGTGGTCGGGCCGTCCCTGGCCCTGGGGCGGCCGCCTCGGCTGGACGGCATCTTCCTGTCCCACCCGGACGTGGACCACAGCCACGGGCTGCCGTATCTCCTGGAGCGGTTTGAGGTCGGGGCGCTGTACACCAACGGCATGCTTCCGCGCGGCCTGACCGGCGAGCGGCTGGACCGGGCGTTGCCCGACAGCGGCGTCACGCCCGCGCCCCTGGCGGCCGGGGATGCGGTGGCTCTGTCGCCCGGTGTGCGGTTCGTGGTCCTGCACCCTGATGCGGGGTTCGCCGGGGGCCGTGCGAACGAGCGCTCGCTGGTCCTGCGCCTGGAACGGGACGGCCGGTCCCTGGCCCTGCTGCCGGGGGATGTCGAAATCGGCGGCATCCGGGCCATGCTCGACGCCGGGGCGGACATGGCGGCCGAGGTCCTGGTCTTGCCGCACCACGGCAGCCGCAGGAGTCTTCAACCGGATTTCTACGCCAGGGTGCGGCCTGAAGCGATCCTGTGTTCCAACGGATTCCTGAACCGCTACGGGTTCCCGGACCCAGGTGTGGTCGAGGCGGCCTCGGCGGGCGGAGGCCGGGTGTACACCACGGGCCGCGACGGCCGGGTGGTCTGCGCCTGGGACGGGCCCGGCGGCCCGCTCGAAGTGCGGACCGAGGCGGGGGCTTGCCAGGAATTCCCGTCTGATATAGAAGTCCGAATAGGGGCTGTGTCGGAGCCCGATACCGAATAAACGTGGGCGGTTCGTCCCGGAGCACCGCCGGAGCAGGCTGATCAAGGCATGAACAACGACGTCAGACAGAAATTGCTCGAGGCCGTGGAGCGGATGCCCGCGTTCCCGAAGAGCGTGCATCAGGTCCTGGAGTTGTCCGGGGATATCAACTGCTCCCAGAAGGACCTGGTGGAGGTCATCAAGAAGGACCCGGTCTTCACCCTCAAGATATTGCGCCTGGTCAACTCTCCGTATTTCGGCCTGTCCAGGGAAATCACCTCCATCAACCACGCCAGCGTCTACCTCGGCTTGAACACCCTCAAGAACGTGGCCCTCGGGCTGGCCGCGGTGGGGGCCATCCCCCGGTCGGCCTCGGACCGACTGGACATGGGCGCCTTCTGGCTCCATTCCCTGGCCGTGGCCGCCTGCGCGTCCATGCTTGGCCGCAAGCTCGGGGTCTCCCGCGACGACGTGGCCAACTATTTCGCCGCCGGGCTGCTGCACGACATCGGCAAGGTGGTCTTCGCCCTGTACATGCCCGGCCGGTTCGAGACCGCCACCCGCATGGCCGCCGAACCGGGGGCGGTTCTGCATCATTGCGAGCGGGAGGTTATCGGGGCTACCCACGCGGACATCGGCGGGCTGCTGGCCGAGAAGTGGCACCTGCCCGGCGAGTTGAGAGAGGTCATCGCCGCCCACCACTCCATGGGCGAGGGCGGGGATTTCATGCTCAAGGACTGCCTGTTCGCCGCCGATCAGATCAGCAAGAAGCTCTCCTTCGGCTCGGCGGGCAACTTCGACGTGGAGCCGCTGCCCACGGGCGTGGGCCACCGGTTCAACATGACCATGGACGAACTCATCGCGGACATGCCTTCCCTGGGCGAGGAGGTTGAGAACGCGCGCATCTTCATCAAGCTCGGGGAGTCCCGCTGATGCGTATCCGATTTCGGGGCACGCGCGGGTCTCTGCCCGTTCCCGGCCCGCAGACCATCAAGTACGGCGGCAACACCACCTGCATCGAGGTGCGCGCCGACGACGGCAGCCTGCTCGTCCTCGACGCGGGGACCGGCATCCGCGAGCTGGGGCGCGAACTGGTGGCAGAAGGGGCCGCGTCCTGCGACGTCTTCATCACCCACATCCATTGGGACCACATCTCCGGACTGCCGTTTTTTCTCCCCCTGTTCGTGCCCGGCAGCCGCGTGACCCTCCATGGACCGGGCGACCCCCTGAACATGACCGGCATCGAGGCCGCCCTGGCCCGGCAGATGGAGTACCCGTTCTTTCCCGTGCGAACCGCCGAACTCGCGGCGGACATCCGCTACCGCACCCTGGTCGAGGGCGAGACCGTGGACCTCGGTTTCGCCCGGGTCACGCCCTTGCTCATGAACCACCCGGCCCCGAACTTCGGCTATCTGGTGCGCTGCGACGGCCGGACCCTGTTTTTCACCGGTGACCATGAGCCGTTCGGCAACATATATTTACCGGGGGACGAGGATTTCGAGGCGTACGCGGCTCTGGTCACCGAGCGCAGACGGGTGGTCCTGGACATGTTGCGCGACGTGGACCTGCTGGTTATCGACGCCCAGTACACTCCCGAGGAATACCAGCGGAAAAAAGGATGGGGCCACGGCTCCATGGCCACGGCCCTGGAACTGGCCCGCGAGGTCGGGGCCGGGATGACCGTCCTGACCCATCACGACGTGAACCGGACGGACGCGGACCTGGACGGGCTGGACGCCTGGCTCCGGGCCCGCTGGAAGGACCGGGGCGTGCGTTTCGAACTGGCCAGGGAGGGCCTGGAGCTGCAAGCGTGAGCGGCCGCCCGTCCGGTCTCGGCCCAGCCGAACTGTTGCGCTTTTCATGAGAAAGTGACATTGAAACATATCTCCAACTCAAGACGATGAGATTCACAGGAGGGCGAAAGATGAAAGCGTTGATCGTGGATGACGATTTTTATAGCCGCAACATGATTCACGAAATACTGCGCCAAGTCGCCAAGTGCGACATCGCCGTGAACGGCGAGGAGGCCATCGAGGCCTTTCGGCGCGGCCTGCTCGACGGTGATCCCTATGATCTGATCTGTCTGGATCTGCTCATGCCGGAACTGGACGGCCAGCAGGCCCTGCGCGAGATCCGTACCCTGGAGCAGGAGAACGGCGTCAGCCCGCACAGCGAATCCAAGGTCATCGTCACCACCATGCTCGCGGACGAGAAAGAGACGCACGACGCCTTTTTCCTCGGCGGGGCCACTTCCTACCTGGTCAAGCCCATCGACGAGCAGAAGCTCATGGACGAGATCAAGAGCCTCGGCCTTATCTGAAGCGGATAACGCCAGCGATTTCGAAGACATTACAGCCGGGTGCCGTGCCTTGAAGCGGCACCCGGCTTCGCGTTTCCGAACGGATTTGAAGTTGGAGCCGTTTTCTAATATGTTAAGCCTCTTTGCTCGATACTTACTCCCCCCGCGACCAGGGGGGCTTTTATACAGGATAGGAATTCATGAGCCAGACACTTGGTGTTAAATTCAATGACTACGGGCAGGTATACTACTTCGGCTCCGGTCCGTTCGTAGTCCGCGAAGGCCAGCACGTCATCGTCAAGACCGACCAGGGCATGGGGTTGGGCAAGGTCATCCTCGTCCGCCAGGCACCCAAGGAGGTGGACGACGAGGACCCCGAGGGCCACAAGGCCATCTACCGGCTGGCCAACGAAAAGGACATGGAGGCCGTGGCCGAGAACGAGGCCCTGTCCAAGGATGCCTTCAAGTTCTGCCGCGCCTGCATCAACAACCACAAGCTGGGCATGAAGCTGGTGGACGTGGAGGTCTTTTTCGATCGCTCCAAGATGGTCTTCTACTTTACCGCGCCCGGCCGCATCGATTTCCGCGAGCTGATCAAGGACCTGGTCAAGGAGTACCGCACCCGCATCGAGTTGCGCCAGATCGGCGTACGCCACGAGACCCAGATGCTCGGGGCCATCGGCAACTGCGGCCAGATGTGCTGTTGCAGGCGGTTCATGCGCAAGTTCGTGCCCGTGACCATCAAAATGGCCAAGGAGCAAAATTTGTTCCTCAATCCCACCAAGATCTCGGGGATTTGCGGGCGGCTGCTCTGTTGCCTGAGCTTCGAGCAGAAGGGCTACGAGGAGTTCCACCGCATGTGCCCGCGCGTGGGCAAGAAGTACCAGACCTCGCTCGGGCAGATGAAGGTCCTCCGTTCCAATTTCTTCAAGAAATCCTTATCGCTGCTTGACGAAAACTTCGAAGAGCAGGAAGTTTCCATTGACGAATGGAATGAAATAGTTAACAAGCCGCCGAGCGACGAGGCCAAGGCGGAAGCCAAGGCCCGGTCCGCAGGTCCCCAGGCCCGCAGGGGCGGGCGACGTCCCGTACGGCCCGACTCCGGCGGTCCGCAATCCGACGAGTCCGGTCCGTCCGGCTCCGATACTCCGCCCCGCGCACGGGAAGCCAAACCGGCACGGGACGACCGTAAGCGCCGCCCCCGCAAGGAAGCTCCGCACAAGGCGGACGCTCCGGAAGCACGGCCCGAACAGGCGGCCTTCGGCCCCGAAGGCGGGGAGGCGGGCGACGCCAAGTCCAAGCGCGGCCGCAGGCCCAGAAGGCGCAGGCGCAGGCCTCCCAAGAAGTAACGCCCGTCCGGGCGGCCGCTTTCTTCACGACAAGGAGAATTCGATTTGCAACGCTTTTACATCACCACGCCCATTTACTACGTGAACGCCAAGCCCCACCTGGGCCACGCGTACACCACCACGGTGGCCGATTCCCTGAATCGCTTCCATCGGCTCATGGGCGAGGAGACCTACTTTCTGACCGGCACCGACGAACACGGCGACAAGATCGTCCAGGCCGCGGAAAGCAACGGCCAGACGCCCCAGGAGTATGTTGACACCATCAGCAAGCTCTTCAAGGACCTCTGGCCGAACATGAACATTTCCAACAACGACTTCATCCGGACCACCGAGCCCAGGCACATGGAAGTCGTCCAGCAGATCCTGCAGAAGGTCTATGACGCCGGAGACATCTACTTCGGCGAGTACGGCGGCCACTACTGCTTCGGCTGCGAGCGGTTCTATACCGAGAAGGAACTGGTCAACGGGTTGTGCCCGGACCACCAGACCAAGCCCGAGTACATCGCGGAGAAGAACTACTTCTTCAAGATGTCCAAGTACCGCGACTGGCTCCTGGACCATATCAACAAGCACCCCGACTTCATCCGTCCCGAGCGCTACCGCAACGAGGTCGTCTCCCTGCTCGAGTCCGGCGAGCTCGAAGACCTGTGCATCTCCCGGCCCAAGTCCCGCCTGACCTGGGGCATCGAGCTGCCGTTCGATACCGACTACGTGACCTACGTATGGTTCGACGCGCTGATCAACTACGTGGCCGCCTTGGGCTGGCCTGATGGCGAAAAGTTCAAGAAATTCTGGCCTGTGGCCAATCACATGGTGGCCAAGGATATCCTCAAGCCCCACGCCATCTTCTGGCCGACCATGCTCAAGGCCGCTGGCATCGAGCCGTACCAGCATCTCAACGTGCACGGCTACTGGCTGGTGGAGGACACCAAGATGTCCAAGTCCATCGGCAACGTGGTCGAGCCCCTGGCCATGAAGGACGCCTACGGCCTGGACGCCTTCCGCTATTTTCTGCTGCGCGAGATGTCCTTCGGCCAGGATTCCAGCTTCTCCGAAAAGGCCCTGGTCGGCCGCCTCAACGCGGACCTGGCCAACGACCTGGGCAACCTGTTCAACCGCACCCTGTCCATGACCCACAAATACTTCGGCGGGAAGATTCCCCGGCCGGACGTGGAGGACGTGGTCGACGCGGAGATCAAGAAGATCGGTCAGGACGCCATGCAGTCCTTCCAGGACTTCTTCTCCGAACTGAAGTTCTCCCGCGCCCTGGAAGGGCTCTGGGAACTGGTCCGCGGCCTGAACAAGTACATCGACGAGACCGCGCCCTGGGCCCTGTTCAAGGCCGAAAACACCGGGCGGTTGTCCACGGTCATCTACGTGCTCCTCGAAAACATGCGCAAGATCGCCGTGCATCTCTGGGCGGTCATGCCCGAGGCGTCCGAGAAGATGCTCGAACAGCTCGGCATCACCTTTGATCCGGAAAAGATCAACCTGCCCAAGGAACTGGACGTCTGGGGGCTGATCGAGTCCGACATCACCGTGGCCGAGACCTCCAATCTCTTCCCCCGCGTGGAGCTGCCCGCCGAGGAGGCTCCGGAAAAGCCTGTCAAAAAGGCCAAGAAGGCCCCCAAGAAAGACAAGGCCGAGGAGGCCGTTTGCGAGATCGAGTTCGAGGATTTCCAGAAGCTCGACCTGCGCGTGGGCACGGTCAAGGAAGTGGAGAAGCACCCGGACGCGGACCGGCTCCTGCTCGTCAAGGTGGATACCGGCGACAAGGACCTGCGTCAGGTGGTGGCCGGGCTGGCCGATTACTTCCAGCCCGAGGAACTCGTCGGCAAACAGGTCGTCGTGGTCGCCAACCTCAAGCCCCGAAAGCTGCGCAAGCAACTCTCCCAGGGCATGGTCCTGGCCGTCAAGACCGACAAGGGCATGGAACTCCTCACCCCCACCGGGGAAGTCCCCCCGGGCAGCAAAGTCAGCTAGCCACGGTACGTGACATATATCAAACGAAAGGGCCCCGCTAAGCGGGGCCCTTTCGTTTGGGCTGCCTCCGGCGGCCAGAGGGGAACCTCTGAAAGAGGTTCCCCTCTGGACTCCCCTCCAGGACCTTTTGTGTGCCTTCGGCAGGGTGTGCGGGCGCGGGTGGGCGTGCAGTTTTTAGCCGACTCGTCGCGTACGCACCTCGCCCGGCGAAACGGTACGTATTATCTCAACCTATGGCACGCGCGTACGCGCATACAAGAAGTTTAGGAAGAAAAGGGGATGGGGGGTCCGGGGGAAGGGAAAGCCCTTTTCAAAGGGTTTCCCTTTCCCCTTCCCCCCGGCCGTCGGAGGCGCGCCTTTTGGCAAAGTGTTTGCAATAATCGTTGTCAGGTCTGCCCGCAGTGTCAAAAAACGGGCGGCCGGGATAGCGTATGCGAGTGGAATTAAGAACAATTATGCCTGAAAAGACCGAGTGGAGGGAGCCTCCTTTTGCGCACGGTGTTGTCCGCTTTGACCGGAGCTGGTGTCTGGACGAAGTGGAACGCGGGGTGTGCGAGCGGGGTTTGACCGCCCTGGCCTTTGAGGACGCGGCCATGTTCGCGGACCACGGACGGGTGGTGGCCATGTGCACGGACATGCGCGTACGCGATCTGAACGTGTTGTGGAGCGCGCGGATGGACACGGTGCCCACGGACGGGCTGCTCAAGGCCATGCGGCTGGCCGGGTGCCAGCGGGTGGAGATGCGCCTGAATCCGGACGAGGCCGTGGAAGGGCTGTTTTGGGCCCGGCGCTACGGGTTCGACGTGCGCATTCGCAACCTGGACGGCGCGTCCTATGCGGCCGAGCGGATTACGTACGGCGTGGCCGAGCGCGAGGCCATTGCCGGGCGGCTGCCCGGTCTGCACGCGGCCCAGTTCGACCTGGCCGTGGCCTATTACCGGGCCGGGCGGCTACATGATGTCATGCTGCCGTTGGGCAAGGCCATGACCCTGCGTTTCCCCATGAACGAACTCTGCCTGAACCTGCTGGCCTGCCTGTCCGCGGCCAAGCATTATCCCGACCAGGCGGCCGGGCTGCTCGACCAGGCCGGGTACGGCTGTCCGCATCCGGTGGTCTTCCGCAACCGGGAGTTGCTCAAGGCGTGGCTGGCCGGCGGCGGCGACCTGAAGGGCGTGCGGTTGTGCCTGGAACCCGAGCATTCGGCCTTTTCCTAGGTCGCGATATTTTCGAATGAAGCAAGCCCCCGCGACGGTCGTTGCGGGGGTTTTTCGTCAGGCGTGGTTGAGCAGCTTGAGTTCGGCGGGCTCGGGATTGAGGTAGTATTGCTGGGTCAGGTACGGCACGCGATACTTGCGGGCGTAGTGGTTGAGCAGGGTGACGGGCACGAGCAGGGGGACCTTGCCTTTGGCATAGGCCGTGATCATGGCGTGCAGTTCGCGCTTGTCCTCGGCGTCCAGGTTCTTCTTGAAGTAGCCCGCCGCGTGGCTCAACACGTCGCGGTTCTTGCTCGGCGTAGCCTTGAGGGTCAGGGCGTTGAAGAGGAGTGTGCCGTACTTTTCGAAGATCGTCTCGGCGTTGTGCAGGGTGCTTTCGCCGAGCAGGCGGCCGAGGTCCCGGTAGCCGCGCAGGTCGTGGGCGCGGATGAGCATCTTGTGCCGGGTATGGAAGTCCACCAGGTTGCCGATGGACACCCCTCTGGCGGTGAGAGCGCGCCAGCGGTGCAGGACAAAGACCCGGCGGATGAAATTCTCGCGTTGCGCGGCGTTTTGCAATCCTTCGGACGAGACTACGGGCAGCAGGGGATCGTGTGCCCGGAGCAGGCGGGTAAAGAAGCCGGGCCCGGGTTTCGGAGGCGTGCCGTCGGTGGAGTGGATCTTGGATTTGTTTACCGCGCAGGAGGCCGAGTGCACGCGCAGGACAAAGCCGCAGATGCCTTCCTTGTCCAGTCCCTTGAGCACGCGTTTGGCCCAGTTGGTCATCTTGGCGGTCAGGTCCTTGCCCGACTCGTAGCCGATGAGCCTGATTTCGCCTGCGCAGTCCACCTGGCGGAGCGGTTCGCGGGGAATGCCCATGCCGCAGGCTATCTCAGGGCAGATGGGCACGAATTCCACGTGCTTGGCCAGTGTTTCGGTCAGGTAGGCGCTCCGGCGGTGGGTGCGGTCGAAGCGGACCCTTTCTCCGGCCACGCAGGCGCTGACGCCAATCTTGATGCTATCGGACATGGCCCCTCCCATGGTTCTTCTTTTCAATGTAACATCGGGCGGAGCCGTGAAACAAGCAAAATTCGCCCGGCGGCCGCCGGACGAACAACAAGACCGCCCGGTTGGGGCGGCCTCGTGGAAAAATCGGAACGGAGAGGGGGGGCTAGGAGGCTCTGGCTTGGCGGCCGGGGCAGCAGGAGCAGCGGGGGCCTTCGTCGGACTCGTCGGGCACGGCCAGGATCTTCGCGGCCAGGCCGCAGCACAAAACCACGTCCGAGCCGCGCACACGCACGCGGCATCCCTTGTTGTCCCCGGTCAGGACGGTCACAGGGCAGCCGGGCGTCATGCCCATGGCCAGCATACGGGCGCGGGCCTGGCGGCCACCGTCTATACCGGCTATTCGAACTATGGACCCTGTCGGAAACTCGGTCAAAGGCTTTTGCATCGCTGGACTTTCCCTCAAATCTTGCGTTGAGGTTGAGAGTAAGTATCAACCTCTCCTCTGTCAATGGGAAACTGCGATCTTCCGGTCCCCCCTTGGCAACCGTTTCAGGATGCTTATGGTCCATGGATACGGCAGTCTCCCGTCCCGTTCGGGGCCGCCCCCGGAAGCCGCGCGGACCGGGATATAACCGTTGCGTTTCGGGGGATAACCTTATAATAAAGATTGCTTGTCCGGCGGGCGGCGGCGGTGCCGAGCCGGGCGGGGGGAAGGGATTCGACCCCCTCCCTCGAATACCGCCGTAACTTCAACTACTTCGAGCAGAATGCCCAAACGCACAGATATCAAGAAGATCATGTTGATCGGGTCCGGCCCCATTGTCATCGGCCAGGCCTGCGAGTTCGACTACTCCGGCACCCAGGCCCTCAAGGCGCTCAAGGAGGAGGGGTACGAGGTGGTCCTGGTCAACTCCAACCCGGCCTCCATCATGACGGACCCGGAGTTGGCCGATGCGACCTATATCGAGCCCATAGAGCCCGAGACCGTAGCCCGAATCATTGAAAAAGAGCGTCCCGACGCTCTTTTGCCGACTTTGGGGGGACAAACCGGGTTGAACACGGCCCTGGCCGTGGCCGACATGGGTGTGCTCGACAAGTTCGGCGTGGAGCTCATCGGCGCCAACATCGACGTCATCAACAAGGCGGAATCCCGTGAGGAATTCCGTGCGGCCATGCGCAACATCGGCCTGGGCATGCCCGAGAGCGGCATCTGCCACAACATGGACGACGTGCGCGAGTGGGGCGAGAAGATCCCGTTCCCGATCATCGTCCGCCCCGCCTACACCCTGGGCGGCTCCGGCGGCGGCGTGGCCTACAACATGGAGGAGTTGGAACAGATCTGCTCCAACGGGTTGGCCCTGTCCATGAAGCACGAGATCATGCTCGAACGCTCCATCCTCGGCTGGAAGGAGTACGAGCTGGAGGTCATGCGGGACAAGAAGGACAACTGCGTGATCATCTGTTCCATCGAGAACCTCGACCCCATGGGCGTGCACACCGGCGACTCGGTCACCGTGGCCCCGGCACAGACCCTGACCGACGACGAATACCAGCGGCTCCGGGACGCCTCGCTTGCGGTCATGCGCGAGATCGGCGTGGAGACCGGCGGCAGCAACGTCCAGTTCGCGGTCAACCCCGAGGACGGCGAGCTGATCATCATCGAGATGAATCCCCGCGTGTCCCGGTCCTCGGCCCTGGCCTCCAAGGCCACCGGCTTTCCCATCGCCAAGATCGCGGCCAAGCTGGCCGTGGGCTATACCCTGGATGAGATTCCCAACGACATCACCCGCGAGACCATGGCCTCCTTCGAACCGGCCATCGACTATTGCGTGGTCAAGATACCCCGTTTCACCTTCGAGAAGTTCCCCGGCACCGAGGACTACTTGACCACGGCCATGAAGTCCGTGGGCGAGACCATGGCCATCGGCCGGACTTTCAAGGAAGCGTTGCAGAAGGGCTTGCGTTCGCTGGAGACCGGCCACCCCGGCCTGGGCGAGCAGTTCGACAACTGCGACATCGACCGCAACGAGGTCCTCAAGCTCCTGCGCCGGCCCAACTCCCAGCGGCTGTACGCCCTGCGCAACGCGCTCAACTGCGGCATGACCGAGGAGGAGGTCTTCGAGGCCACCAAGATCGACCCGTGGTTCCTGCGCCAGTTCAAGGACATCGTGGACATGGAACACGCGCTCATCGAATTCGGCAAGCGCGAGGGCGTGACGGCCGAGGCCGAGGGCATGGCCGAGATGCTCCGCAAGGCCAAGGAATACGGCTACTCCGACCCGCAGTTGGCGTCCATGTGGCGGACCAGCGAAGACGCGGTGCGTAGCCTGCGCAAGGAGCTCGGCATCGAGCCGACCTACTACCTGGTCGACACCTGCGCCGCCGAGTTCGAGGCCTACACCCCGTACTATTATTCCACCTATGAGACCGGGCAGGAAAACGTCCGCGAGGACCGCAAGAAGATCGTCATCCTGGGCGGCGGACCCAACCGCATCGGCCAGGGCATCGAGTTCGACTACTGCTGCTGCCACTCCTCCTTCACCCTCAAGGAAATGGGCGTGGAGTCGATCATGGTCAACTCCAACCCGGAGACGGTCTCCACCGACTACGACACCTCGGACAAGCTCTACTTCGAGCCCCTGACCTTCGAGGACGTCATGAACATCATCGAGTTCGAGAAGCCGGACGGGGTCATCGTCCAGTTCGGCGGCCAGACCCCGCTCAACCTGGCGCTCAGGCTGATGAATGCGGGCGTGCCCCTGATCGGCACCAGCCCGGACGCCATCGACCGCGCCGAGGACCGCGAGCGGTTCAAGCAGTTCCTGAACAAGCTGAACCTCAAGCAGCCGCCCAACGGCACGGCCATGTCCATGGTCCAGGCCCGCGAGATCGCCGAGAAGCTGACCTTCCCGCTGGTCCTGCGCCCGTCCTACGTGCTCGGCGGCCGGGGCATGGACATCGTCTACTCCATGGACGAGTTCGACCATTACTTCCGCCATTCGGCCCTGGTCTCCCCGGAGCACCCGACCCTGATCGACAAGTTCCTCGAATACGCCGTCGAGGTGGACGTGGACGCCCTGGCCGACGGTGAGGACGTGTATATCGGCGGGGTCATGGAGCACATCGAGGAGGCGGGCATCCACTCGGGCGACTCCGCCTCGGTGCTGCCGCCGTACTCGCTCAGCGCCGAACTCATCCGCGAGATCGAGCGCCAGACCGTGGCCATGGCCAAGGAACTGGGCGTGGTCGGGCTGATGAACGTCCAGTTCGCCATCAAGGACAACGAGGTCTACATCATCGAGGTCAACCCGCGCGCCTCGCGCACGGTGCCCTTCGTGTCCAAGGCCACGGGCGTGCCCCTGGCCAAGCTGGCCACGCGGGTCATGCTTGGCGAGAAGCTCAAGGACTTGAAGCCCTGGGAACTGCGCAAGCGGGGCCACGTCTCGGTCAAGGAGTCGGTCTTCCCGTTCACCCGCTTTCCCAACGTGGACGTCCTGCTCGGACCCGAGATGCGCTCCACCGGCGAGGTTATGGGCATCGACCCGAGCTTCGGCCTGGCCTACATGAAGTCGCAACTGGCCGCCGGCCAGAAGCTGCCCACCTCGGGCACGGTCTTCATGTCGGTCAACGACTGGGACAAGTCCAAGATCGTCCTGGTGGCCAAGGACTTCGAGGCCATGGGCTTCAAGGTCGCGGCCACGGGCGGCACGGCCGACTTCCTCATGGAGAAGGGCGTCAACGTGGAAAAGGTCCACAAGGTCCACGAGGGCCAGCGGCCCCACGTGGTCGACCACATCAAGAACGGGGCGTTCGACCTGGTCATCAACACGCCTTCGGGCAAGAAGACCGTGGGCGACGCCAAGATGATCCGTCAGAATGCGCTGCTGTACGACATCCCCTACACCACCACGGTGTCCGGGGCTCGCGCGGTGGTGCAGGCCATATGTGAACTCAGACAAACCGGGCTGCAAGTGAAGAGCCTGCAAGAATACTACGGCTAGAGAGAAGCCGGACACACGAGAGAGTCTTCATGAAAAAAGAGTATTGCGGTCTTTTCGGCATCTACGGTAACAAGGAGGCGGCGCGCATGACCTACTTCGGTCTGTACGCGCTGCAGCACCGCGGGCAGGAGTCCGCGGGCATCGTTACCTGGGATGGCGAGAAAATCCGCGAACAGAAGGGCATGGGCCTGGTGGCCGACGTGTTCAACGAGCGGCACCTGGGCAAGGAACTCAAGGGTTCCATCGCCATGGGCCACATCCGCTATTCGACCACGGGCGCGTCGCTCATCCGCAACGCCCAGCCGTTCCTGGTCCGCCACGGCGACCTGCGCCTGGCCGTGGCCCACAACGGCAACCTGGTCAACACCTACGAGCTGCGCAGGGAGCTGGAGCAGAACGGCTCCATCTTCCAGACCACCATGGACACCGAGGTTTTCGCCCACCTGATCATCAAGTACTTGCACGAGTCCGAGAGCATCGAGGAGGCCGTGGGCAAGGCCTGCAACAAGGTGCGCGGCGCCTATTCCATGCTCATCCTGGCCAACGACAAGATGATTGCGGTCAAGGACCCCAACGGGTTCCGGCCGCTGGTGCTCGGCTCCGTGGCGGGCAACTACGTCTTCGCCTCCGAGACCTGCGCCTTCGACCTGGTCGAGGCCGAGTATCTGCGCCCCCTGGAGCCCGGCGAGATGGTCGTCATCCACAAGAACAAGCTGACCTCCCACCGCTTCGCCGAGCCCATCCGGTGCAGCAAGTGCATCTTCGAGCTCATCTACTTCGCCCGTCCCGACTCGCACATCTTCGGCGACGTGGTCTACGAGCGGCGCAAGGCCATGGGCGCCATGCTGGCCAAGGAGGCCCCGGTGGACGCCGACCTGGTCATGCCGTTCCCGGATTCGGGGAACTACGCGGCCGTGGGCTACTCCCAGGAGTCCGGCCTGCCGCTGGAGCTGGCCATGATCCGCAACCACTATGTGGGCCGGACCTTTATCCAGCCCTCCCAGGACATGCGCGATTTCTCCACCAGGGTGAAGCTCAACCCGGTCAAGTCCATGATCACGGGCAAGCGTATCATCATCATCGAGGATTCCATCGTGCGCGGCACCACCATCCGCGCCCGGGTCAAGAAGCTGCGCGAACTGGGCGCACGGGAGATCCACCTGCGCGTCAGTTGCCCGCCCATCCGGTTCCCCTGTTTCTACGGCATCGACTTCTCCTCCAAGGGCGAGCTCATCGCCGCCAACCACAGCGAAGAGGATATCGCCCGCTTCATGGGGCTCGACTCCCTGCACTATCTGAGCATCAAGGGGCTCGTGGACTCCGTGACGCAGGACGAGTGGTGCCTGGCCTGCTTCGACGGCAACTATCCGGTCCCCTTGACCGACCATATGGGCAAGGACTGTCTGGAGGCCACGCCCGGCATCATCAAGGAATTCTGCTAGGCTGCGAATCATCAACGCCCGGCGTCCCCGATGGGGACCGGCCGGGAGAGGGCGGCACACGGGCCGCCTGCCGGGAAGGACGCGTTTTCGCGTCCGCTCCGGTTCCTATTCGGGAGAACAACGCATGGCATGCACATCCGAGCGCAAGGACTGGCTGGCCCTGGCCCGCGAGGTCCTGGACATCGAGGTCCAGGGGCTTGAGGCCGTGCGCGACCAGTTGAACGGGCCGTTCATCGAGGCCCTGACCGCCATGGCCGAGTGCACGGGCCGCGTGGTCATCACCGGCCTGGGCAAGTCCGGGCTGGTGGGCCGTAAGATCGCGGCCACCCTGTCCTCCACGGGAACGCCGTCCTTCTTCCTCCATCCGGTGGAGGGGGCCCACGGCGACCTGGGCATGATCCGGGACGAGGACGTGGTCCTGGCCCTGTCCAACTCCGGGGCCACCGACGAGGTCAACGCCATCCTGCCCACGCTCAAGTCCCTGGGGGCCACGGTCATCGCCATGACCTCGAACCCTGCCTCGCCCATGGCCGAACTCTCGGACATCCACATCCAGGTCCATGTGCCGCGCGAGGCGTGTCCCATGGGGCTGGCTCCGACGTCCTCGACCACCGCGCAACTGGCCGTGGGCGACGCCCTGGCCGTCTGCCTCATGGAGTGGAAGTCCTTTGGCCAGGACGATTTCAAGCGGTTCCACCCCGGCGGTTCGCTGGGGCAGCGGCTGGCCACCTGCGTGGACCAGCTCATGCACAGCGACGGCCTGCCCGTGGTCCGGGAGGAGGCCGCCCTGAAGGACGCCCTGGCCACCCTCAACGGCGGCGGGCTCGGCCTGGTGGCCGTGGTCGACCAGGCCACGGTGCTCAAGGGCGTGTTGACCGACGGCGACGTGCGCCGCCTGGTCTGCGCCGGGGGGCTCGACATGGACCGCCCGGTGCGCGAGGTCATGACCGTGTCGCCGAGAAGGGCCACGGCCGGGGAGTCCTCGGCCCGGGTGCTCGACCTCATGGAGCGCAGCCAGATCACCGTCCTGCCCGTGGTCCGCGACGACGGACGGCTGGCGGGCATGGTCCACCTCCACGACCTGCTCGGCAAGGGCGAGTTGACTTTTTCCGGCGGCAACGGCGGGGGAGCCGGTTGATGGCCCGGACCCGTACCGAAGACGCCGACGTCTGCAGGCGCTGTTCCTTCCAAGGGCCGACCTGCTGCCGCATCACCACGGGCCAGGAGGAGTACTGCTTTCCCCTGTCCCAGACCGAGAAGGAGCGCATCCAGGATCTGGTGCCGTACACCGGCGGCTTCGTGCTGTCGCCCAACTCCAAGGCGTTCATCGACTACGCCTGCCGCCTCTTCCCCGGCGAAGAGGCGTTGGTCCGGCGGATATTCCCGGAGGGCAAGGAGCACTTCCGGCTGGCCGTGGACTCCATGGGCGCGTGCCGCTTCCTCGGCCCGCTGGGCTGCGAGATCCCGCAGGAGGCGCGCCCCTATTACTGCCGTCTCTTTCCCTTTTGGATGGCGGGCCGCACGGTCACGCATTTCGATACTCCCACCTGCCTCGCCCGGCGGGAAGGGGGCACCCTGGCCCGTATTCTCGACATCCTTGACACCAACAAGGCGACCGTGAAGGATCTGTACGGCCGGTTGCGCCTGGTCTGGGGACTGCCCCCGACCAAGGGCGCGAATCCGGTCAAGAAAACCTTCTGATGGATAGAACATGAAGAAATTCCTCAAGATATTCGGCATATTCGTTCTCATCTGTACCCTTTCGGGCATCGGCGGGGCCGTCTGGCTCTACCACTGGGCCTCCAGCGACCTGCCCGGCTTCAAGAACATAACGGACTACAAGCCGCCCCTGGTGACCACGGTGTATGCCAAGGACAACAAGGTGCTCGGCTATTTCTACAAGGAGAAGCGGTTCCTGGTCACCCTGGACCAGATGAGTCCGTGGATTCCCAAGGCCTTTCTGGCCGCCGAAGACGCCTCCTTCTACGAGCACGACGGCGTGGACCTGACCGCCATCGTCCGCGCTTTCAAGGCCAACCTCATGGCCGGGCGCACCAAGCAGGGCGGCTCGACCATCACCCAGCAGATCATCAAGCGCCTGCTGCTGACCTCCGAGCGCAGCTACAAGCGCAAGCTCAAGGAGGCCATCCTCGCCTTCCGTCTGGAGAACTACCTGACCAAGGAAGAGATCCTGACCATCTATCTGAACCATATCTTTCTGGGCGCGCACTCCTACGGCGTGGAGGCCGCGGCTCGGACCTATTTCGCCAAGCACGCCAAGGACCTGTCTGTCGCCGAGGCGGCCATGATCGCGGGCCTGCCCCAGGCGCCCACGCGGTACAATCCGTACCAGAACTATCAGCTGGCCCGGCAGCGCCAGGAGTACGTCCTCGGCCAGATGCGCAACCTCGGCTGGATCACCGACGAGCAGTACCAGGAGGCCCTGGTCGAGCCCATCGAGCTCAAGTCCATGGAGGACCCGTCCTGGAAAGTGGGGGCGTATTACCTCGAAGAGGTCCGCCGCTGGCTGGTCGACCAGTACGGCGAGGACGAGGTCTACAACGGCGGCCTGACCGTGACCACCCCGTGCGACCTGAAGCACCAGGAGGCCGCCGAGAAGGCGCTCAGGCGCGGACTCATCGACTCGGCCAAGCGGCGCGGGTGGACCGGCCCCATCGGCCATTTCACCGCGGCGGACGAGCCCAGGATTCTCGAAGAGGGCCCGCAGAACACGGACAACATCATGGCCAAGGACCAGCTCATGAAGGCCTTCGTGACCAAGGTCTCCAAGGACAAGGCCCTGGTCAGCTTCGGCCAGTACAAGGGCGAAATTCCCATCAAGGCCATGTGGTGGGTGCGCGAGCCCGACGTCAAGAAGAGCCACGAGGACGTGCCCGACCCGACCGACGCCCGCAAGATCCTCAAAAAGGGCGACGTGGTCTGGGTGACCGTGGACACGGCCCCGAAAAAGGAGGACGGCACCTGGATTCTCGACCTGGAGCGCGAGCCCAAGGTCCAGGGGGCCCTGGTCTCCATCAAGCCCGATACCGGCGAGGTCGTCGCCCTGGTGGGCGGCTACTCGTTCGCCACCAGCCAGTTCAACCGGGCCACCCAGGCCAAGCGCCAGCCCGGTTCGGCCTTCAAGCCCATCGTCTATTCGGCCGCCATCGACAACGGCTTCACCGCCGCCTCCATCGTCCTGGATGCGCCCATCGTCTACGCCAACGACGCCGAGGGCAAGCTGTGGCGGCCCGAAAATTTTGAGGGCACTTTCGACGGACCGACCCTGCTGCGCACCGCTCTGGTCAAGTCCAAGAACCTGTGCACCATCCGCATCGCCCAGAAGATCGGCATTCGGGCCATCATCGACCGGGCCAAGGCCATGGGCCTGGACACGGACTTCCCGCACGACCTGTCCGTGTCGCTGGGCTCCGCCGTGGTCACCCCCATGAACCTGTGCGAGGCCTATACGACCTTCCCCCGCGGCGGTTCCTACATCAGGCCCCGCATGGTCCTGTCCGTGAAATCCGCCTGGGGCGACGAGCTGTATTCCTCCAAACCCGAGCCCGTGGACGCCATCAGCCCGCAGACCGCCTACATCATGGCCACCCTGATGAAGCAGGTGGTCCAGAACGGCACCGGCTGGCGTGCCAAGGTGCTGGGCAGGCCCGTGGCGGGCAAGACCGGCACCTCGAACCAGGAGCAGGACGCCTGGTTCATGGGGTACGCCCCGTACCTGCTGACCGGCGTGTACGTCGGCTTCGACGAACTGACCCCCATGGGCAAGTGGGAGACCGGTTCGCGCGCGGCCTCGCCCATTTGGGTGGATTACCGCAAGCAGGTGGAGGACGATTATCCCTATGAGGACTTCACCCAGCCGCCGGGAATTGTTATGGTCAAGGTGGATGGCAACACGGGCAAGCTCGCCTCGCCGTCCTCGACGAAGGAGTTTTTCCTGCCGTTCAAGGTGGGCTCCGAACCCACGGAGACGGCGCGCCCCTATGGCGGGAACGGAGAGGCACCGGCGTCGACCGATGATCTGTTCAAGCAAACCTTCTAGGTAGTTGGGGGCGCCATGGAACTCGATCTCTATCAGGTGGACGCGTTCGCGGACGAGGTCTTCACCGGCAATCCGGCGGCCGTGATTCCGCTCTACGAGTGGTTGTCCGACGAGCTGATGATGCGCATCGCCCAGGAAAACAACCTGGCCGAGACCGCCTTCTTCATGCGCAAGGGCGAGTACTTCGAACTGCGCTGGTTCACCCCGGAGATCGAGATAGACCTGTGCGGCCACGCCACCCTGGCCAGCGCCCACGTCCTCTATCGCCACCTGGACTACACCGACCCGGCCGTGGTCTTCGAGACCAAGAGCGGGCGGCTCTTTGTGGACCGCGAGGGCGACGGCTATTCCATGGACTTCCCGGCCTGGTCCTGCGCCAAGACCCAGGTCACCGAGCGCGTGGCGGCGGCCCTGGGTGCACGGCCCGCCGAACTCTACATGGGCAGCCGCGACATGATGGCCGTGTTCGAGACCGAAGAGCAGATCCGGGCCCTCAGGCCCGACTTCCGCCAGATATCCTCCCTGGACGGGCTGTGCCTCATCTGCACCGCCCCCGGCATGGACCACGACTTCGTCTCCCGAGTCTTCGTGTCCGGCGACTCCATCCCCGAGGACCCGGTCACCGGCTCGGCCCACTGTACCCTGGTCCCGTACTGGGCGGAGCGCCTGGGCAAGTCCACGTTCCACGCCTACCAGGCCTCCAAGCGCGGCGGCTCCATGCGTTGCGAATACCTCGGCGACCGGGTCAAGATATCCGGCAACGCCGTGACCTACATGACCGGAACCATTCACCTCTAGGAGGCGACATGCCGTTCATCAAAGTGGAAACCAACGTTTCCGTTCCCGACGAGACCGCCTGCCTCAAGGGGGTCTCCGCCCTGGCCGCAGACATGCTCGGCAAGCCCGAGTCCTACGTCCTGGCCGTGATCGAACCGGGCAAGAAGCTGCTCTTCGGCGGCACCGCCGACCCGGCAGCCTTCGTCACCCTTGACTCCATCGGCCTGCCCGAGGACCGGACTACCGAATTCTCCGCTGCCATCTGCGGGTTCCTGAACCGGGAGTTGTCCGTCCCGGCCAATCGCGTGTACATCGCCTTCGGTAATATCCAACGGCACCTCTTCGGCTGGGACGGCGGGACGTTCTAGGCGTCCCCGGCCAGCCCTCCTCCCTTCGCACCCGGTCGCCGCACGGCCGTTTTTCGCCGGGGCTTCCCGCTCCCATCGTCACCGAGCGCCGCTGAATCGGATAAAGTGTTGCGCAACGCGATCTTGCGCAACGTTGCGCGACTATCATTCCGATATAGTTAAATATTTTTTGTGCACGTCTTTTGCACTCTCATGGCTTTTGGCAACGCTGTTTTCACGAGGGGGCATTTGTGAGCATCAAAAGCAAGTTGATCCTGATTTTCGTATCCGTACTGCTGGGGTTGGCCGGTATCTTCGCCGTGAACTATGTGGGCGGGCAGTATGTGATCAAGGCGCGGAAGCTGGCGACACTGGCGGGCGACGGCACCGCCCTGTTTCTCCAGGCGCGGCGGCAGGAGAAGAATTTCCTGTTGCGCAAGGACGAGCAATACACGCGCAACGCTCTGGAGGACGCGGACAGGGCCGGGCGCGTCCTTGAGGAAATCGCCCGGCTCAAACCGGGGCTGGCCGAACGCTGCCGGGAGGCCCAGGGCATCCTGAAGCGGTACGAGGAGGCGCTGGACCAGGTGAACGGCCTGTATGTGGCCATGGGGCTGACCATGCAGCAGGGGCTGCGCTGGGAGTTCATCCAGGCCGCCCGCAACATGGAGGCCGAGTTCGGGAAAGCGGCCATGAGCTCGGAGTTCGTGATCAAGCTGCTCCAGATGCGGCGGCAGGAGAAGAATTACATCATCCGGGGCGGGGACGAGTACGTGGGCCGGGTGGCCAGGGGCGCGCAGGAGCTGCGCGGCATGCTCGCGGACCGGTTCACCCCGGAGGAGGCGGCCGGGCAACTCAAGGCGTTGCAGGGGTATCTCGACGCGTTCAACAACTATGTGGACAAGGAAAAGCGGATCGCGGCCATCACGACCGGGCTCGTCGAGGCGGCGCGTTCTCTGGAGCCGGTCTATGCCGAGATCGCGGACAGCAGCGCGGTCCAGTCGGAACACGACGCACGGATGATCGATTATTTCGTGGTCGGCGTGGAGCTGGCCGTGGGTGCGGCTATTCTGCTGCTCCTCCTGTGGGTGATGCGGTCCATCAACGGGCCGCTCATGCGCCTTGACGCCTTTGCGCGCAGCGTGGCCGCGGGCGATCTCGACGCGGAACCCGAGGGCGCGTTCAGCGCCGAACTGGGCGCGCTCAAGGGCGTGCTGGTGGATATGGTCGCCAACCTCCGGGCCGTGATCGGGCGGTCGCGGGAGATGGAGGAGGACGCGCGCACCCAGGCTGATGCAGCGGGCCGGGCGCGAGACGAGGCATTGGCCCAGCAGGAACGTGTCCAGACCCTGCTGGAATGCATGGCCGAGGCCGCCGGGCGGGCCGACGAGGTGGCCGGGAAGCTGACGTCGGTATCCCTTGACCTCAAGGACCGCACCGGGAAGATCGCCGGGAGCGCGGTCACGCAGCAGGAGCGCATGTCCGAGTCGGCCGCGGCCATGGAGGAGATGAACGCCACGCTCAACGAGGTGGCCATGAACGTGAGCGACGCGTCCAACATGGCCAGCGAGGCCAACACCGAGGCCGGCCAGGGCATCCTGGTGGTCCAGCGGGCCGAGAAGGCCATGTCCGAGGTGGCCGGGACGGTTGCCGTGCTGGAGGAGGGCATGACCCGGCTGGGCACGGACACCGAGTCCATCGGACAGGTCATCAGCGTGATCAACGAGATCGCGGACCAGACCAACCTGCTCGCCCTGAACGCGGCCATCGAGGCCGCCCGTGCGGGCGAGGCCGGAAGGGGGTTCGCGGTGGTCGCCGACGAGGTACGCAAGCTGGCCGAGAAGACCATGGTCGCCACCAAGGAGGTGGAGGAGCGCATCACCGCCATCCAGGCGGCCACGGGCCGGAACATTCGCGACGTGAAGGAGACGCTGTCCCACGTGGCCGAGGCCAACGGCGAGGTCGGCAATTCCGTGGACGCCTTCCGGAACATCCGGGAGTTTTCGGCCAATGTGGCCGACCGTATCGAGGGCATCGCCATCGCGGCCCGTCAGCAGTCCGTGGCCACCGAGCAGATGAGTGGCGCGGTGCTGGACGTGAGCCGGCTAGTCGCGGGCACGGCGGAGGACGTCCAGGAGGCGGCTTCGGCCATCGCGGGCCTGGCCGCCATGGCCGAGAGCCTGCAAGGGATCATCGGCCGTCTGGGCGGCGACGAGCGGGAACCCGAACGGGTGCCGACCGACCAGCCCGAGAGCCGCAAGCTGGGAGCCGTGCAATAAAAAAGGGCGGCCGGTAACAGCCGCCCATCTCAATATGTATGAATAAACCCCGCCGAAGGCGGCCCAGGGATTCCAAAGGGGGCCCGCCCCTTTGGCCGCCGGAGGCGAAATCACCTGGCAATCCCGCCGAAGGCGGCACCCTTTTTTTATAACAGCTTCAGCCGCCAGTTGAACTCGCTGGTCCGGGTGGGCCGGGGCACGTTGCGCGGCCAGGGTTCGAGCATGGTCACGAAGGTCTTGAAGCCGAGCCGCTCCAGGGTGCGGGCCTCCTTGGTCAGGTCCACCTCCCAGCCGGGGAATATCCAGTTGTTCTGGCCGTATTTGCGCACGAAGGCGACCTCGTTCATGGGGCTCTTGATGGCCTCGTCGAACGGCACGGCGTCGGCCAGGAACCGGGAGATGCCGAACGGCCACATGCCCTTGATGACGAAGCCGAGCGGCAGGGGCGGGTTCTGGGCCAGCCCCTGGAGATCCTCAAGCGGCAACTCCGGATTGATGATGGCGCTGGAGAAGCCGAGCGACCGCAGCACGTCCAGGGCCAGCTTGTTGGCCGTGTTGCAGAACGGTCCGGCGGTCAGGACGGCGTTCTTGCGGTCCTCGAAATAGGCGGCCTGCCACGGGGCGTTCAGCACGAACTCGCGCGCACCCTTGCGGACCGCCTCCTTGATCAGGGAGCGATATTTCTTGTCCTCGTCGGGCCAGATGACCGGGGGCAGCCACCACTGGGCGCGGGCCGTATCCTTTCCGGCTACCTTGCCGAGCACCGAACGCTCCAGCCAGAAGGCCGGGCGGTCCCAGGTCTTGCCTCTGGGCGGCTGGCGGAACAGGCTCACGGCCTCGGTCCGGGGGGAACTCTTTCCCCTGCTCTTGCCCTTGTTACGGGTGCGCGGTGCGGCCTTGGGCCAGGTGGGGGTGAAGGTGGATTCCTTCATCTCCGGGGCCGGAAAGAAGTCGAGTTCCTTTTCCAGCTCTCTGATTTGCTTGACCAGTTCCGGCTCACGCCGGTCCACGAGAAAGACCTTGGTGCCCGTGGGCAGGGGGGGGCCGGTGTGCTTGCGGGAAAAGGGGATGTCCATACGTCCGCGTTTGGGTACGCGGCGGCGGATGGGGATGGTCCGGTGGCCGGGCTGGTCCTCGTAGCCCACGCGCACCAGATCGCCGGTTTCGAGCTGCTCGCGCGGCTCGAAGTAGAGCTTCTTCTGGTCGCGCCGGATCTCGCCGATGAGCCGTCCGGAACTGGTCTCCTCCTTGGGCTGGATGGGCTGGAACGGGCGCTGGGGCAGAAACAGGGAGTGGCTGGAGGGCCGACCGAGGGCCTGGTCCAGCAGTTCCATGGCGGTCTTCTTGGCCTGGGCGTCCTGCGGGTTGTCGCGCAGCATCTGGTACGCCTTGACCGTGTAGAAGACGTAGTGCGGTCCCTTTTTTCTGCCCTCGATCTTCCAGGCGGCCACGCGGTCCATGGACAGCAGGGGCTTGGTTAGCACGTCCAGGGAGAGGTCCGAACAGGAAAAGAGCCGTTCGGGCTGTTCCTTGCCTCTGGTATACAATCGGCGGCAGGGCTGCACGCAGCGGCCGCGCAAGCCGGACTTGCCGCCCAGGTAGCTGGACCAGTAGCAGCGGCCGGACACGCAGTGGCACAGCGCGCCGTGCACGAAAATTTCCAAGTCCAGGTCCTTGGGGCAGGCGTCGGCCATGAGCTTGACCTCGTCCAGGTTCAGCTCCCGGGGCAGGACCACGCGGTTGGCGCCGAGCTTTCTGGCCACCTCCAGGCCCGCCGGGTGGGAGACGTTGGCCAGGGTGGACAGGTGCAGCTCGCCGGTGTAGCCCGCCTGTTTGGCCAGGGTCAGCATGGCCAGGTCCTGGACGATCAGGGCGTAGGGCTTGACGTTCTGCTGCAGCCGGTCGATGAGCCTGCCCGCGGATTCCACGTCCTGGGGCTTGACCAGGGTGTTCATGGCAACGTAGGTCTTGGTGCCGCGATCCCGGCCCAGGCTTGCCAGTTGCGCCAGCTCGCTGATAGAGAAGTTCTGGGCCTGCATGCGGGCCGAGAAGTGTTTCAACCCCACGTAGATTGCGTCCGCCCCGGCCGCGACGGCCGCCAGGAAGGCGTTTTTGTCCCCGGCGGGGGCCATGATTTCCGGAATATGTTTTTTGCTCATAAGGTATCTGTATGTCCTTGAGGAATTGCCGCAGTGTCAAGGTATTGAAAGTATCCCCGGTCGGTCAATCAAAAACGGCCGGCGAATTCTTCGAGCTGACGCTCGAACGACCGGACTGGGACGGGTGGAAGCCCGGCCAGTTCGTCATGATCCGGCCCTGCTCCTGGGAGCTCGACATGCTCTGGGCCAGGCCGTTTTCCCTCTGCTGCGGAGACGAGTCGTCGGTGACTCTGTTCATCCAGGCCGTAGGGCGCGGTACCCGGCGCCTCGCCGAGTTGTCGCCCGGCGACGTGGTGACCATGTGGGGGCCGCTCGGCAATTCCTTTGCCGTGGAGCCCGACACCCCGACCCTGTTGCTCGCCGGGGGGATCGGCATCGCACCTTTTCGCGGTTATGTCGAGCAACATCCGCGTCCCGAAAACCTGTCCCTCTTCCTGGCCCACCGGTTGCCGCGCGAATATTATCCGTATGACCGGTTGTCCGAGGCGGCGCCCTGCCGGTCCATGCTCGAAGCGGAGCCGTCCGATCTGGACCGCATCATCGGCACCCTGCGCGAACTGATCGAGGACAACGCCGGACAGGGCGGGCTGATCCTGTCCTGCGGTCCCACGCCGTTCATGCGCACCATTCAGCGTTTTGCCAAGGAGTTCGGCGCCAGGGCGCAACTCTCGCTGGAGAACCGCATGGCCTGCGGCGTGGGCGCGTGCCTGGGCTGCGTGACCAAGGACGGCGCCGGGCATCACGTCCAGGTGTGCACGCGGGGCCCGGTGTTCTGGGCCGACAAAGTGGAACTGTAGGAGGCCGCAACCATGGATATGCAAGTCAATTTCGGCGGTCTCTCGCTCAAGAACCCGGTCATGACCGCGTCCGGAACCTTCGGCTTCGGCCTGGAATTCGCGCCCTACGGCGATCTGACCCGGCTCGGCGGCTTTGTGGCCAAGGGGCTGTCGCTCAAGCCGCGTGAGGGCAACCCCATGCCGCGTATTGCCGAGACGCCGTGCGGCATGCTCAACGCAATCGGCATCCAGAACCCCGGCGTGGAGTATTTCGTCACCAGGGCGCTGCCCATGCTCCCCTGGAAGGAGGTGGCCGTCATCGCCAACCTCTACGCCTGCGACGCCGAGGAGTTCGGCGAGCTGGCCGGGGTGCTGGCAGGCGAGGAGGGCGTGGCCGCGCTTGAGGTCAACGTGTCCTGCCCCAACGTCAAGGAGGGCGGGGTGGCCTTCGGCCAGGACCCGGCCCAGATCTCCAGGGTCACCGAGGCGGTCAAGAAAAAGGCCGGGAACAAGCACGTCATGGTCAAGCTCTCGCCCAACGTGACCGACATCGCGGTCTGCGCCAGGGCGGCGGCCGAGGGCGGAGCGGACTCCCTGTCCCTGATCAACACCCTGTCCGGCATGGCCGTGGACATCCGCAACCGCAGGCCGCGCATCGCCAACGTCATCGCCGGGCTGTCCGGCCCGGCCGTCAAGCCCGTGGCCCTGCGTTGCGTGCACCAGGCGGTCCACGCCGTGGATATCCCGGTGGTCGGGGTCGGCGGCATAGCCTCTGCCGAGGACGCCCTGGAGTTTATCCTGGTGGGCGCCCAGGCCGTGCAGGTGGGCACAGCCAACTTCCTGCGCCCGGACTTCGCCTTCGGCCTGGCCGACGAGATGGAGGCCCTGCTCTCGGAGATCGGCGCGGCCGGCCTGGACGAGTTCCGGGGCAGCCTGCAACTGCCGCTTTAAAAAGGGGAAAATTAGTGCTTGCCAAGCCCCACCATATTGGGTAGAAACTGCCTCTCTGACGCGGAGAGGTGTCCGAGTCCGGCTTAAGGAGCACGCCTGGAAAGCGTGTATCGGGGGAACTCGATCGGAGGTTCGAATCCTCTCCTCTCCGCCAGGAAAATCAAAGGCTTACAGTAATTACTGTAAGCCTTTTTTTGTTTTAGTCTTTCGTGCGTGCACCGCTTTGTGCACCATTTTGATCAAGGAGTGATTTTTCCAGATCGTCCTCATCAAGGATTGACGCTGCCCGTGAAGTGTCTCCGCGAAGTCCTTTTAAGTAGGTATCTGTGGTGGTTGCGTTTTCGTGTCCAAGGATTTTTTGGATGTCAGTTAAGCTTGCCTTACCAGAGTCATCCAGGCGAAGTGCTACGAAGTGTCGAAGTGACTTCAGGGTGAAGGACCTGACGCCAGCTTTGGTGCATAGCCCCATGGTTTGGATCTCGCCTTTCGTGTTTTTCAGGTCCGCCAGTAGGTATTTAATCGCTTCTTCACGGCGAGTATAGCCAGTGCCGGTTTTGGGGTTGGTAAAGACATAGTCGCTGTGCTTGTCACGTCCCTCCCAAAGCCGCCAGAGGATTTCATACAGTTTGCTGTCTTTGGGCATTGATATCTTACGGTACTTTTTTTCGCCGCCGACACGTTTGCGGGTCCAGAATGCCAACCACTCCTGGTCAAAATTGACAGCAGGCCATCTCAGTCGACGTGGATCACTTGCCCTGCAGCCTGTTTTTAGAATGATGTTGAGGTAGTCTTGCTGCCACGGCTGAGCGGCCAAGAGAACGGCCACAACGTTTTCAGTTGGTGGAACGTATTCTTGGTGCTCTTCACCTTTATTCTTTTTTATGTGAGTCCAAGGATTGAAAGAGGCTCTTGCTTCGGTGATATGCCAATTCCACATGGCCTTAAGGTTTTTAATGTGGTTATTGGCTGTCTTGGTCGAAATCTTGTTTTGGACGTGCCTGTAATATTTTCGGGCAATCTCAATAGAAATTGAGTCGAAAGAAAAGTCTTCAGGTTTTTTTAGGATGGCCGTGATCATCCATTCTGCAAAGTTCGTGTAGTGGTGGTATTTCTCGGTGACAGTCTGCCTTTGCATCCAGGCGCAATCGTCAAGATACTCCTTGGATCCTGCGGAATACATCAAAGTTTCTGAGCTTTCCTTCTTGAGCATCGCGTCTATTTCTTTGACCTTCAGCTCGGCCCATTCCCGCCCTTCCTTTTTCGTCATTACCGCTTTGGACGGCTGTCTTCCCTTGTATTTGAAGTACGCGCGATACTTTTTCCCCTTCCTTGGATAAGGGCGGAACCAAACATTGATTGCCATTTGCAGCCTCCTCTTCATGTCGGCTCATGGCTTTGCAATGTGCAATCACTTCAAAATAGTCGAATCTTGCTGATTCTAGCCGAGGGTTGTCCCAACCTTTTGGTGTGACAAAAAAGTGGGGAAGAGCCTTCCATATATTGTACATGGTTTTGGGCTCCAGATGGATAAGAGGAGCTAATTCTCTGTATGTCAGGCACTTAAGTTGATTATCAGTCATTGCAAAGCGATGATTTATGTTTGTTGCGATGTCAATAAGTACTTCTTGACATATCGAATGTCAATAAATAACAATAATCCCAGACTAAGGATGCCTTTGAGGCGATATACAGATTGAGGCGGCAATGAGAAGCCGGGTTTTAGGGTGACAAAGTCAGTGAGCATTAAGCCTATCAATCAAGTGTGCGTTAGCAAGAAGCGGACTCCCACAGAAGCCAATTTGGCAGATTTTAGGAAGTCAAATCCCAAATGGCTTGAAGTGTATCAAGCCACCCCGGGAGAAGCGGGATACTCATCTCTAATTCACATTGAAGATGTTGCTCCCAAATTTTTCTATGGGAAAACCAATCGAAATGAGAACGAGATGCTAGATGTTGTTGATAGGCCTTTTTCAGTCAGAATCGCTGCAGGTATACTAAAACGCTATGTTTGCAGAATATACCCTGTCCGGCTGCCGGCAATTGAAGGCAAATATAAGGGCAAGTTTATTGAGTTTTATCCTGGAGAGTCTGAAGAGATAATTTTGGACATTCTGAGGAGGCTAGCGGCAGAGGGGAGAGGAGTCGTGTTGGACAATATGTTGGGGGTGGCTTTTTCAGTTCGTGAGATTCGACGTGAATTGAAGGGTATGGGGCGTAGTAAAAGTGCAGATCAAGTTAAGCATTCATTACGAATATTGAATGGATGCAAGATCGAATATATTGAAGAGGGGCATAAGGAACCTCAGTTTTCCGAAGCGATGCTTCCAACATTGGGGTTTGGTAATCCAGGAACAAATCAAAAGGCATTTTGTCGATTCTCTACGCTTACAAAAAATTGCCTAGAGCATGCTTCTCAGAGAATTTTCAATTTTCGTGAAGCCGCAATGTATAAAAAAGCTGGAAGCAATGTAGCAAGGCAGCTTCATAAATTATTGGTGCTTACCTGTAAAAATTTTGGACCAAGGACACCATACAGACTGCCTATGAAGGGGTTCTTGAGCAATGGGTTCACTTGGCAGGATCGGTTTGCAAACAATGTCAAAGCGGTGGTGCAGGGTGTCAACGTACTAATCGATGCTGGCAGGATTGCTCCTTGGTGTCCTGAAGATATTTATTTGGATGAAATGGTTCATGGGTACACATATTATTCAGAAGTCTTTGATTCAGAAACAGGAAAGAAGGTTGATGCTGAATTCGTTTTGTATCCAACTGAAAAGTTTATCGCTGAATTTAAGAAGGCCAATCGGCTGGAAAAGGACCGATTTCAAGCAATCTACAGCCAGAGGGGACGGTCGTGATGACCGGCAATGAAGCGGTAGTGTTGACCTCCCATTTTTTCACAATCGGTAGTGATGAGCGGCAGAGAAAGACCAAATTTGATGGGAGCGGGTGTCAGAGCGGTAGTGATGACCTGCCGAAAGTATTTGTTTGCCGGTCAACACTAATGAAATTGGTAGTGATGAACGGCAAGAACACGGCCATTGGTAGTGATCACCTGCAGCGCTTAGGTAGTGGTGAGCGGCAATGTCAGCCTAGTGGTAGTGATGACCTGTAGAAAACGGTAGTGATGAACTGCAATGAAAAATTTAATCTATTTAATTTCAGATAGTTTTGAGTTTGGTTTGGCCCTCCCCCTTCTTATATCCCATTCCCTAAGAAAAGAAGAGAAGAGAGAGGCTTGGTAACTAAAAAGGACCGCCAGAAAGCTGCCTACCGGCAGCGGCGGATTACGAATGAAGTCGGCTTCGCCTCCAAGCGCCTTCGGCGCGAAAGGCAGCCAATGAAAAAGAAGAAAGAAGCAAAGGGGCAATCACATGAATCAAACAGGCGAGAACGAATGGCAAAGGACGTTAGCTGTCAATCATGTTTTGAACGCTTTTTCTATTCATGATGAGAATGGGGAAAAAGTTGAAAATGATGATCCATCTCTGTTTGAAGACCCGGCTTATTTTTTATGTTGGAAAACAGGAACATGGAAACTCGTGGATGTGGACGGTAAGCAGACTGATCCTGAGTTTGAGGAGAAGTTTCTTGTGGATCGAGCTGCATTCGACACTCAGGAGGGGGGGCTTGAAAGCCTGATTGGCCTTGCCGAGAGGTTATATCGGATTGAGGCAATGTCGAAAGCTGAAGTCGAATGTCTTGGAAAGCCCAAACATAAGGGCGGATGTTGGGTGAAGACCACGGGGAGTTTTTTGGGCAGCACTTCGTGTCTTTGCCGAGCTCAGGAAGGTAAGCTCACCTGCCAGGTGCATGAAGAGTTTGACGAGGCCTCCAAGTTGTTCAGGGAAGCGTTGGAAAGGTTTGCCCCAACAGAGGAGCAACATCGTGGCTAGAATGAAGAAATATACTGAAACGATGGATGAGCAAGCGCAGCAGGCCTATGTGCTGTGCCTGGAGTTGCTCGAAAAGCTCTATGCAGGGGAAAAGGTTACTCAGGCAAAGCTTATTGATGCCGTGACCAAGGCGTGGAAGATACACAACCGCTTTGCGGCTATATACCGTTACAATGAACGATTTGGATATGGAGAAATTAGGTATCCATACATGATCTGGTCGGCAGATCCGGATCACTTTCGCAGATACGTCGGTCAATATGTCAATGTGGACACAGACATCTTTTCGTCCGACAGCACGTCCCTTGTTGATTTGGCCCGGGAGCTGCTCATGGAGGCCGTGGACTATTCGACTCGCAAGATCATTGAGCAGTGGAAGGTGCTTGAAAAAGCCACCAAAACGGCCGGAAGCATTCTCGGTGAACTTAAACACACCCGTAAAGAACACACCGAACCGCCGCGTGTGGGGGGGGGGCGTGATGAAGATATACCTGAACCAGAAATCGACACATATCTCGCAGGTATCGAGTTTGGGATTAAGGAAACGGAGAGTTTTCTTGAAAAAGTAAATTGTTTCGGTCGCTGGGCAAAGAAGTCTGCGCAGGAAGACGTTCGTACAGCTCGAAACTATCTCACACGCCGTTCCAATACGACAACGGAGTACATCGATGCAGTACTTGAAAAGTATAACGGCTATCCGATTGAAGGCTTGGCAAGGTTGCATAATGTCACGGATCGCATTGCTCGACAGTGGTGTGAAAAGGGACTTATCGAAGCACGCCAGATCGACGAGGCTTGGCTAATCGGCAAAGATGTTGCTGAATCCTTTGCACCGCCCAAAAACAAGTCACCAAAACAGCAGGCAGCGTGAGAATGGAACGATCAGAGTTTTATGAAGAGCGCTCCAAACGGCTGGCTGCGGGAATGACAAATTGGGGCGCTGCGTCTCCCGTGAAGGTTCAAGCAGCGAAAGAGAGTGCGGATGGACATTTCTGCTACGTCAAAACCAAAGCAGGAATGTTTGGGGAAGCGGTGAGCTACTGTTTTGAAGCCGATGATGGTTGGTTTTGGGTCGGTAATTATGAATATGAGAGTGCTGTTGAATTTTGTCCATTTTGTGGTGCTCAATCAAGGCCATGAAAACAGAGGCCAAGCTTTCCGGGGTCTGTATCTCTAGTTCTTGATGGGGATTATATCTATGTCTTTGATTTTTGAATTGGGTCTTGATGATGAGCCGGAACGAGCAGATCAGGTACGGGCTTATCGTCAAGAGCTGGATTGCCGCCTGAAAGAATTTGAGAGCCCGTATAAGCCCCCCTACAGTCATGACTTGGCGTATTTTCAAAGGCTATCACCCTTGGTCAAGTGGAACGCCTATTATTCTGGCAACTCGCATAATTTGATTACTCATCAACTTTGCTTGGTTAATTGGTGCGTGCTTCCGGGCACCGATCCAGAGCCTGTCGCTTGGGACGTCCTGATGCAGCTTTGTCGGCGAACAGGCGAGGATCTTTGGAGGGCGGATGTGCCTGGGCTTGAGGAAAGAGAATGGAGCCGTTTTGCTGTTCCGAACTGTCCATTACATGTGATTGAAGACGCTCAATCAGAAGAGGATGAGGAGGTGGATTTTCATGGCGTATTTGAAAAGATGAATCACGAGTAGTTTTGATATTCGCGGTAGGTAGGAATTTGCCTACCGCGAATATAGGCTTATGGCTTTTTCGATACGTGAATCATGACAGGTTTGAGCCTGCGAAAAGTTGGCGTGATTCACGCTTCGGAAAAGCCATAAGCCGCTCCTCCCCTTTGAGGGGAGCTGCCCGGAAGGGCAGAGGGGAGGCTTGGAAAATCAGAATACATATCAAACTGGGCTGTCAAATATGGATTTAAGGCGAGCAGAAAAAATGGCTCGGGAGATCGTCGGTCGAGACTTAAATGGCGATACTCGCCAGGGGTATTCTCGATCATTCCATCAGCTCGATGACTTGGGGCTGACACCACAGGAATACGCCGGGGCTGCGGTCGGAGTGAAGCCTTTGAGCAAGGGGAGATATTATGCATTGAAGACAGCTTTCCAATACGGCCTGGCAGAGCAGATTGTTGCTCGCTTGGAGGAAGTCCACTTGCTTAGAAAGGCTGACGATGGTGGAGCTAGTGACCAGGTCGATCATTTAGAGTCTTTGATACTAAGGGATGCAAGTTTGCTTGAAGCTCAGGTGCCAGATTATGACCGGCAGCGGAAACGAGAAGGGTTGCCTTCAGCGCATCCAGGGGTTCAGGTGAATAGGAAGCCTAAGGGAAGTAAAAGGCCATACCTAGGCAGTCTGAATAGAGCATTTCCAGACTGGCAAAAGAGAATATTCAACGCATTGCCCAAGCAGCATAGAGCGCTATTGGCAGTTGTTGCAGCTTCCGGTTGTCGACCGAGAGAAGTGAGAGAGGGAGTGGCCGTTGAAGTAGATGGGGGGCAACTTGTTCTGACCATTAACGGAGCCAAGACTGGCGCTGGATACGGACAAAAAATCCGGATCATGAGGTTTGAGCCGAAGTCCGTTTTTGAAAAGTTACTCTACAAAGCCGCCATGAAGAAGAGACTTCTGGTTGAACAAGCTGCGAGCGAGCGGGCAGTTCGAAAGGCAGTCGAGGGAGCTGTTCTTCGAGCCCTCGGGAAGCGTTGGGTCGGAAAAGTGTCACTGGTTTCATTTAGGCATCAGTTTGCTGCAGATCTCAAAGGGGCTGGTGTCAGTAAGGTTGAAATCGCTTTGGCCATGGGACACTGCAGTGAACGGACTCAAGGGCATTATGGTTTGGCCTGTCAAAAGAGGAAAGGTCGAAGCAGAGGGCTTGTGCACGTGGAAGGTTCTCAACCGGTTAAACGGCGTGTTCTAAAGCCTGGTTCTAATGAATCTCCACGATAAATATGTGATTCACGCTTCCGGTATTCGCCAAGAATGAAATCGTGGGGTAACAATGGCAATTAGGTTGATTCAGGTTGATTCTCGCTTTGATCTTAATGATCGCCAACACTCTTTTTCGTCTAAGGGAGCTCAAGAAAAATGAATTATTTGATCGTGGACTGTTTGCACCTCATACTTGTCTACGAATGCCTTCCCCTTTTCTAGCGAACTACTTAAAACGCTTTAGTGTACAGGAGGTTGAGGCTTTGCGGAGTGTCGGCTCAATACTAGAAGACACCGTAAGAAAATATCGAGCAGGCAGAGTTATCACATATTCGGCCTGTGAAGAGTTAAAAGAGGCCTTCGAAATTGTTTAGGGTGGTGACATCCATCAACAAGTACACGATTGGCTGAAAGTGATTCATGAAATATGTGGTGCACGGTTCCGGACAGATAGGAAAGGTTTGTGAAGCGGCCATGCTTAAGGGGGTAATTTGTTTTTTTTCACTGCTGATGAACATTACGGCCACGACAAGATCATTGAGTATTGTAACCGGCCATTTGCGTCAGTCAAAGAAATGGATAACGAGATTCTCCGCCGACACAATGAAGTGGTTGGGCCGGAAGATACGGTTGTCCATGTAGGTGATTTTGCCTTTTGCAAAGATCGTCCTGACGCGGAACGGCGATATATATCACGGTTGAACGGCCAGCACGTTTTTCTTAACGGCTCGCACGACTGGTGGCTGTGCGGCAAGGGCAAAGCGCCGGACATCTATACCGTCACAATCGAAAAGCAGCTCATTGTTTGTTGTCATTATCCGATGCGGTCATGGCCACTGAGCCACCACAAGACGAGCTGGCATCTCTATGGCCACGAACATGGCCGGCTAGATCCGGTTGGCTTGTCCCTTGACGTGGGTGTCGATTGCCACAATTTCTACCCCGTTTCATTCCAGCGTTTGCAGAAAATATTTCAAGGGAAGATGAAATGATCCTGGTTGTAGGTGATCTTCATGGCGAGTTCGGAGAACTCAACCACTTGATCAATCACAAGAGGCCCGAAATCGTGCTCCAGGTGGGCGATTTCGGCTTTTATCCCAAGGAACCGGAGTATGATCCTGCCAAGAGAGTCAAAGCGCAGGGAACCAAGATTTATTGGTGTGACGGCAATCATGAAGATCATGAGGCGCTTGAACTGATCCAAGTTAATGACCAGCTCGAAGTTGCTCCGAATTGTTTTTATCAGCCACAAGGCTCGATACTCGAACTGCCGGATGGAAGGCGAGTATTGTTTTTCGGCGGCGCTGAATTCATGGACAAGGCCCACCGAAACCGTGGAGAAGATTGGTTTCCGCAGGAAGTACCCACGTATTTGGATTTCGCCAAAGTGATGGACGAGCCGGTTGATATAGTTGTCAGTCACACGGCCCCGGCTTGCTTCAGCCTGAAGAAGGAGCCGCCATTTGGTTACGCCAAGAAGTCTTGGCTAGCCAAATTCGATGAACCGACCCCGAAGATGCTTGATGCTATCTTGGAGATTGTGAAGCCGAAACAATGGTTTTTCGGTCATTACCATGTCCACCAGGTTGGCCATGATCAGGGAGTAGATTGGACCGCACTTAGCTACCCCCGTAGCTCAAATAGATGGTGGATTGAATTATGAGATTGGATAGCCACATAAACTCGACATACAAGCAAATCGGTCAAGATTTTCGTCAAATCCACATCGAGATTGATAAATATTTCGTACACTTTCGCAGCTCGCTACATTGGGTCATCTTGCATCACCAGCTCGGTATTGAGCTGCTCGTTGAGCGATTCGGCGAAGAGGCTCGCCGGTCGGCAGAAATCCATATTAGAGATGATTTTGCTGTCCGGAACTTCGAAAATGAAGTTGTCGAAGAGGGCTTCACTCCGATCGGCCCGATCGATCCGCGACTGCTCGAACGAGTAAATTTTCTCGGCCCTCGTGATCTCGAATACGCTGACGAAATTTTGGAAGAGCTATACGGCAAAAAATTCGATTTGGAGGCGGCGTTTGACTAATCTGCCAAGAGACAAGAACGAAGCCCACACGATTATGATCGTTGGAGACGTTCATGCGTCCTGGGGTGAGTTGAATACGCTGATTAACAGCCAACATCCGGAAATTATCCTGCAAGTTGGAGACTTCGGCTATTGGCCAGGAGACAAACGGTATGATCCTGCTCTCAATCTCAAACTTGGATCCACGCGGCTCCATTGGTGCGATGGCAATCACGAGGACCATAAGGCCCTTGAGCATGCCCGAGCTGCCGGTCAGCTCGAAGTCACGCCGAGCTGCTTTTATCAGCCGCGGGGTTCGACACTCACGCTACCAGACGGTCGCATTATACTCTTCGCCGGCGGTGGCTTTTCAGTGGACAACGGGATGCGTTTACCAGGAAAGAACTGGTTTCCCAACCATGAGATCTTGACTGAAGAGGACCTGGCCAACTTTCCAGATCCGGGCAAGATCAAGATCGACATCGTGATCTCGCACACACGGCCCCGCGAATTCGACGTGCAGGGCCTGCCCTGGACACAATGGCCTAACTGGTGGGACCGCACACCGGATTCTTCTGAAAGGGCGCTCAGCGAGGTCCTAAGACGCTATCAGCCGGCACAATGGTTCCTGGGCCATTTTCACCATTACCAGCACGGCGAATTTGATGGTTGCCGGTGGACGGCGCTGGGCTGCGCCGGGTCAAGCGAGCGGTGGTGGGACTGGCTATGAACAACCTAGAACAGCATTCATACGTTGCCCGGGCCGAGAACTGGCTAAAAGGTAAGCCATGATACTTGAAGATCACATGCAATCAACTAGGGAAAAACTCGGCAACGAGTTCGAGGAACTACATATCGCCATTGACGATTATTACATGGAATTTCGTAGTTCGCTCCATTGGGTCATCTTGCATCACCAACTTGGCATCGAAAAGATGGTGGAGCGGTTTGGCGAGAGCTGCCGCAGCGCTGCCGAAGTTCACATCACGGATGACTTTGGATTTGTTCCGGCCGGCCCGGCGGATTCTCGGTTGCTGAAGCACGTCTATTTCAATGGCCCTTGGGATTTGGAACACGCTGAGGAAGTGCTTGAAAAAGTGTATGGCCAGTCCTTTGATCTGGAAGCTGCATATGACGAGATAAAGGGGTAACATGATTTTGATAGTTTATACTAACCCAATTGAAAACAGATGGTTATATGAGAATTAGAAAGACACTCAATGATTTTGTGAAATACTGTGAAGCTCATCCCGATCTGCGCTTTTGGCAAGCCCTCCGAAATTGGTGCGGTCGGAGTTTCATCTTTGCAAGTGATGACGGTGAAAAATTTAAGGATACCTACTAGTGGGAGGAGCCAAGCGGCTCCCTCAGTCGCAAGAGCTTTGAGAAATACATACGGAGCTAAGCCTGTCAGGATTTGCGGGAGGGATATTTCCGCTGTCGACAAGGTCTTTGGCGATGATTGGTTGGACTAATCAATCCCCATCTTTTTTAACTCAGCGACCATCTCATCACTCGTTTTGTAGGTTATAATCAGCCTGCGGACTTCATCGAGGTCCTCAGGAGTTAGGTGAAGTCCCTCCTGTCGCACATGATGCTACGACATTTTCTAGAACCCGCTCTCGGCGTTTTATCTCTTCAGGTGTGAGTGTCGGTCGTTTTATGGCCACAAATTGAGCCTGACAGTTAAACTTGTCATATATTCTTTGTTTCTAGTTTC
The DNA here is from genome assembly GCF_037094465.1 of Pseudodesulfovibrio sp. 5S69. Lineage (NCBI taxonomy): Bacteria > Pseudomonadati > Thermodesulfobacteriota > Desulfovibrionia > Desulfovibrionales > Desulfovibrionaceae > Pseudodesulfovibrio > Pseudodesulfovibrio methanolicus. The sequence continues at coordinate 3,058,602 of NZ_CP146609.1, read as the reverse complement.
AGGCCGAGGGCTTTTAGGATTTGCAGGAACCATGCGAGGGTAAAGGTCCCACGTTGTAATTTCCCATAGATGCTTTTCTGCGTCTCATGGACACCAATAGCATTGAGGCGGTCGGCAAGATCCGCAACCTTGAGGCCCTGACTGGCCAGTAGAGCCTTGAGCGTGTTCCGCGCCTGTTCTTCGTTCCATTTCAACGTCATGCCCATACTTCTACACCAAAACAGCCCTACCCGTAAATGAAGAAATTTACCCAAATACAAGTTGACACTTATTCCCGTATTCGGGTAAATTTACCCTTATTCGTTGAATCAATGGAGGTAAAAAACATGGTGAGTTGGAGTTTGTTGGATTTCAAAAATCAGAGTCCCGCCGAGTTTGAGGCATTGGCCGACCAGGTAGGCGCTTTTGTCTTGGATCAAGAGGAGTTGCGTGAGCTGCTGGACACGGCAGGCCAGGCAGCACAGGAGACGGACGTATATAAAAATCTCCTAGGCATTTATTTACGCCGTGAAATCATGTGAGCTGCACACTTTGGCAATGCATGATTCATATGAATCAAATAAATCACAAAGTAATGAGGACTCGGAGCAATCTGAGTCCTTTTGCTTTGAGAAATTTTTCAAAATTTATACAGGTAAAATTGGGAAAACTAAAGTTTTTAGCGTTTTGTTTGCCGCAGAAATATAGATGTAGTACGGTATTCGCAATTTATGCAGCAAAATTTTAAAGCGAGGAATACGAATGAACCCTATAAAATACGCCAAGAGACTTACTGCATGGGAAGAGCACAAGGGGCTGAGACGCCATATCGGTCAAGTGTTCCGCAGTGCTCTGCCCAGGAAACCTATGCCGTTGGACCACCCTGATGCTCCACACATGACGAACTGGACCGAAGTAGAAAAGCATTGGGGCTTCACCGAAAAGGACAGATCGCGCCTCATTAGGGCCTATAAACTTCATAGATGGATGGCCCTCGTTCCCGCACTGCTAGTCGGATTGGTTGTTTGGGACCAGGTTGTCACTTTCGGATTTCCTACTCTGAACAGCCTTTTGATCGCCGTCCTGCTTCTGGTTTTAAGCTGTGTCATTCTTATCAGCTCGGAATGGCGTGTTTGGATGCTTGAAAATAAAAAATTTCAACCTGTTACCGTTTGGTTGGGAGTGAAAAATGATGAAAAATATATTTAAAACCGTTCGTGTTCTGCTCAGTGTTCTGTTTTCTTTCATTCTTGCCTTTTACTCGGTCTTTTTTCTCGTTTGGCACACCACTGAAACCCACATGTACAACTTGCAAGGCAACGCTCTTGTGTACTCCATGATCATCGCCGCATGTCTTTACAGCCTTCCTCGGCTTTGGTGGAGCGTGATGGTGCTTCCCCGCAGCCGCAGCAAGGATTCTGAATTTTGGCCTTGGGCCAAAAACGTAGTCAGCAAAATTCCGTCCTATTTTAGAAGGTAGGCACACATGCCCATGAGCAACCCATATCCTTTGCCTGTTGACCCGGCGAACGGTTTTTCTCTGCCTAAACTCAACCCGCATGATGTATCCTCACGCTTGTTGGATTCGGTCTTCGGCCCTGGATGGCATTCCCTCCGGGTCGGAGGCGATCCCAGCTTAGGGGGCAGTGCTGCGGTGTCAGTCCTTCTGCCTATTTTTGAACAACTGAATTGGCTGTTTACTAGCGCCATAATCATTATCTTCATCTGGATATATACAACCGGGATGGTTGGCACCGCATCTGAAGGAAAGCCCCTCGGCTCGAAATACCATACCGCCTGGATACCCATCCGTATTTCAACGGCACTCGGCGCAATCGCTCCTGTCGCAAAAGGTTTCTGCCTCCTGCAATTGGGGATACTCTGGTGCGTTGCTTTCAGCATCCAGTTTGCAAATTGGATGTGGTATGTGGCTCTAGATTATCAGGAGAAACAAGTTGGCCAGCTAGTAGCTACTTTGCCACCAAAAGTCGCCGAGCAAGCAGACGACTTGGTGAAAACCATTTTTATAAATCAAGTCAACCAAGCGCGTTGGGATCATTTCTATGGTGATCCGGATTCCCCGCTATACGACCCCATAGAAGGGAATGCTATATATGAACGGCGCGAAGAAGAAAGATCCGGTCAAAAATATGTTCTGTTCGTGTGGAACGGGCCGAGATCTTTCGACACCCAAATGGGCTATATTAGGATGCCCCTCATGGCAGATCCGGCCATGCAAGCAATCCACGAAAATCTCATTAAAAAACTTGTTGTCGAGTGCAACGCAATCGCAAAACCGTTTGCGGAAAATGAGGCTCTTGTGAGCAAAGAGGTATTCCCCGTATCTCCTCAAAAATTGCTTTGGCTCGCCTCAGACGCCTATAAAAAGGAACTACGGAAATTCGTTTCTGAATATTACAAAAAAGAGGTTCCGGAAAAGCGAAAAGAAGCTTTCGCTAATTTTAAAAATGAGGCCTTGTGGCGTGGTTGGGTCAGTGCTGGAGCCTATGTGTGGACCATGAGTGGCTTCTTGGAAGGCTTGAATCAAGAACTCAAGACATTTCCGACCGCCTTCAAGCCAGATAATACGGCTTTGCCGAGAAGCCTTAATGACCTCGGCCCCACAACCGCTGAGAGCGGAGGCGCAATCATCATGTCTAGAGCAAGCCAGGTGGCCAAAGAGGCCTTTGACATGACGGCGGCGGCTGAAGCCGGGAAAGGCGGGAATGAAGAAGGGACATTAAGCACTCTGTTCAATGAATTTTTCCGAGGAATGATTACATATGTCATCCATGGAATGAATTCGGGCGACCCTATAGTCTCTATGTCCGAAGTGGGTCACAAGTTAGTCGCGACGGTTCACGGCTACATAACTGCTATCATAGCGATTAAGGCCGGTGCCACTGCCGTTGAACACGCATCTGACCATGGTTTGGTTGGAAAGATCGGAAACTGGCTTTCTGGTGGGATAACCGGGGCGCTTATCAAGGCAGGAAACAAAGTTGTCCAGGGCCTTGGCGACTTTGCAATCGTTGGGGTTATTCCTGTTTATCTCGCAGGCCTGGCCATGGCCTTTCTTCTGCCGGCACTGCCGTTTGTCATTTGGTGGGGGGCAGTGATTAGCTGGTTGATCCTGGTCATTGAAAGCCTTGTTGCCGCGCCAATTTGGTGCCTTGCTCTTGCTATGCCCGAAGGAGACGGCTTTGCAGGCCAGCACGGAAGATCTGGCTTTATTCTCCTTTTGAGCATTTTGTTGCGTCCTTTGCTCATGCTGCTTGGCCTTCTGGTTGCCCTCATCATAATCGCGGTCATTGGACCAATCATTTCGGAAAGTGCTGAAATCATACTCTCAAGCGCACCGATGTTGCCGGGAGGCACAGAAAGACACATAGGGCTTGCCGGAACGATCTTCTATATATTCTTTTTCTGTGCTTTCATTCTTTTCCTCTGCAACAAGCTCTATCAGCTCATCAACCACTTGCCTGACAACATTATGCGTTGGCTCGGCCAAGCTGGTGCTGGTGCACAGCTTATGAATGGCGCTGAAGATCATATGAAGGGAGGGACAAACCAGGTGTTTGGTGTCTTTACTACAACCGCACATGCCGTTGGAGGTGGGGGGAAGCCTTCTGACTCTGGAGCAGGTTCTGCGAAGGATGAAGATGCGTCTTTGCAAAAGAAATCTGAACAGAACCACGAGGCGTCTTCAAAATATAAAGGGCGCTAAGAAGTGGGCCCACTCTGTTGGACCACTGAGCAGCTTTCTTGGATATCTGGCTGGTGTAGTTGTCAATAAAATGGCCCCGAATTTATCGGGGCCATTTTATCAATATTTATGGAAACCGCCTTGAGATCTATTCGCCCTTCTTTTTCTACATCTCATTCATGCACTCTTCAAAATATTGGTCGAACTCATCTTCATCCAGTTTGATACCATGATTTTCTAAATAATTGAGATAGGCTTTTCGCGTGGCGTCTCTCTGTCTCGTCACCAGATCCAACTCTTCATCCAACTCACGAATGCGCTCTCTGTAAGTCTCGGCATTTTGACGATGCCTCTGGAGGATCTTGTCAGTTGCCTTTTTATTGTAGCCTTTCTTGATTACAGGCTGACAACTCCCAAAACCGAAGAGGCCTGTGTTATTGGTCATATTTGACTCCTCTTAAAACACCGATAGATCATGTATGTCACACGGCCCTTTCTTGTCGAAAGTTTAATTGCCTTTTGAATTAGTCTTTTGAACTGTGCTGTCCATCTTCACGTCATCAAGTTTCTTCTTTTCGACATCAAGTTGATTGCCGTGGAGTTGAGCTAACGTTGGCTCGCCAACGTGGTCTTTGGGAGATCGTGGTTCTATGTCTGAACGTAAAATGCAAGGGCCAAAATAATTAATGTCTTTTAGCCACTTATAGGCAGCTTTTTCAGAGAAATATCTGATTTTATTTTTTTGGGTAAGAAGGAAAAATGAGTGCTGCTGCCGGGTCGTAATTACAGCGAAAAAGAATCTTGGGGGTTCTCTATCTTTGTACTTAAAATCTCTAGTCCCAGCAATCTCGCGGAATTCAATTTCGAACGGTGTTCCCATTTTGATGGAGTTCTTAAGTGCGGGTTCGTAAATTGGCTCCCATTTCCCTGACATCATTTGGATTTCATCTTGGTTTGCAGTTACAAGCATTTTTGCCTCTCAATTTGTCAGGATGTATTTTATAATATGTCAATCCTACTAAATTGATCAGTTAAACTGCGTTGTGGCCTACGTCAAATATAATCTGAGTTCCTGTCTTCATTTCGAGGGACCAGTTGATAGCAGCTTTTGCTGTGAACCTGCGTATGTGATCTTTTTGAGTGTGAAGTATGTTATCTCTGTCGTTGACACGAATTACACTGATATATTTGTCTTTTCTGTTGTCAGCAGGAGTAAATATCACGTCAACCATTACTCCATTTGAAATCATGTGCTTAACTTGAGCTTCCGAGATTTTGTTCATTGTTGCCTCTTGATTTATCAAAATATATAAATTAATGGTTGCATTGTGCTAATGGAATGTCAAGTTTGATGTTTTAAGTAGGAGGACGAGTGAAAGCGAAAGTTTGTGCCTTTGCGAATCAAAAGGGGGGCGTTGGAAAGACAACCACCGTGAACAACCTTGGTGTTGCCATTGCCAAGGCTGGCTACAAGGTCCTGTGTGTCGATCTCGATGCGCAGGCGAACCTCACGGATGGCCTTGGTGTGGATCCCTATGGTGTCGGGCAGAGTGTGTTTGATTTGCTCAAAGGGCAACCTGTTGAGCGAATGATCCTTGATGTTGGCGATGTTCATCTGCTTCCGGCGTCACAGCTTTTGGCCACCGCAGATCTCGAATTCTCAGGTCGAATCGCTAGAGAGCAGCTTTTGCGGAAGGGGCTTAGGTCTGTTTTGAGTTCCTATGATTATATCATGCTGGATTGTCCACCAAATCTTGGACTTCTGACGGTAAATGCGTTTGTCGCAGCTACGCATGTCTACTTCGTGTCTGAGGCGGAATACTATGCATTAAGTGGATTGGGGTTGATTTGGACAACCTTTGAAGCATGCAAAGAGCTTAACGCCACAGTCGAATTGGCTGGCGTGATCGTCACGCAATACGACAAGCGAAAAGTGCTTCATCGAGACGTTGTCCGATCCATCGGAGAGCAAGGACAATTTGTAAATAAGGTTTTCGAGACTAAGATTCGTTGCAACGTTGATTTGGCCAGTGCTCCAAGTCATGGCATGTCGATTTTTGAATATGATCCAAAAGCTAATGGTGCACTTGATTATGCTCAGTTAGCGCGCGAGTTTTTGCGGTAATTTTAATGTACCAATGTACATTTGTATCAAGGTATAAATGGAGTTTTATACAAATGGCTAAGCCCAAGGGGTTAGGACAGCGCTCTAGTGTTCGGCAGGTTAAAGCGATCGAGACAATAATTGGGAAATCTGGTGGGGTGCCAATGAAAAAGTCTAAGAATGTTGAATTCGATATGGCGCTATACCAAAGGCTTCGGAGAGCTGCTTTTGAAATGGACCGAAAAGAGGTCCACTTGATACGAGAGGCTTTAGACGAATACCTTGAGAACAAGGGGTATTAGTCTAAGCGATGATGGGGGGACCGCCAGTTTTTCAGATAGTTGTCGAGAGCTCTTTTGTTTAGTATGATTGTATCAATGTTCCTTTGTACATTTGTATGCCCAAGGGGATTTTCTCTTAGGCACCGTAAGGCAATCGTGTAGCTGAAGGTCACCCCCATTTTTGTCTGTGAGCTGTTAAGCTGCCGTATTAAAAGAAGGTTGGTTATCGGAATGGAAGATCTGAAGTGGCTGCTTATGTTGCTTTTTTCGGGGATAGGGAATCGGTTTCTTGGAAAGCGGGATAAAAATTCAAAAAAACAATCTGTTGTGGCTGATAGCGTCCAGCCCCCAAAGAAACAGGAGTCTCAGACTGAGAGTCAGATGATTTCACTCAGGCTGATAAGGGCTGTGGAGTTGATGAACAAAAGTAATAATGGCTATAAGTTCCTCACCATCCCCAAAGTGGCCGAGCTGTTGTCCTTGCCTCGAGTGAGCCAATTCGAAAATGTCCTGCTGGGCAAAGAAGAGGCATCAATCGATTTGCTGAAAAGTTTTTCAAGCTTTTTTGGTGTCAATTACGACTGGCTCCTTGAGGGAAAAGGAGAGCCCTTTAGTAATCCTTTGAGGAGAATTCATGATCCATTTGATTTGATGGATTGGTTGCAAAGGAATCCCTATGAGTATGTGTTTTTTGTTCGATCGAAGTCCTCATTTGGTGAATACGGCATCGTGATAAAATTGAATGAATATAGGTACATTACTGTCGACAGCTGGTGGGCTCTTGGAGCACGATCTGGAGAAGGGAGCTATCAGGTCTACAGCCTTTACCAGTTAATTGGTGAGTTGAAATTGAGCGGTGCTCGCTGTTGTTCCTTTGATTTTGAGGAGGAGTTGTTTTGGGATTTGTTGAATGGGAAACATTATCCTAAGACTTATCTCTCTCCAATGAAACATAATAGCTTTTGGTGGGATGATTTTACAGATATTTCTGGATATTATCCGTGTGCCTCTGGGTATTTAGAAGCATACGGTGAAAATTTTGTTCGTGGCCAAAGAATGGTCCGCTATTTTATTAAGGAAAAAGGGTACAAAGAGTACAGTGTGCATAACTTGGCGTGGGGGAAAACTGCTGCCTAAAATTGATCCCAATTGCTTAGGAGGCCAAGCACTTAATAAATTTGAGCCTACTATCCTACTTATAATGTAATCAAGGCGGATAGTTAGCACACCAATTTTGCTTGATGGCTCCTTATTATCCAAGAGGCTTATGAGTAAAGGTTCATTTTTTCGGCGCATTAATCCGTAGAGTTCTCCTCCGTTTCGGGAAATGGATGCGAGCACATTTATGCAGGTCTCCAGGTTGCTTTAGTGGTTGATCATGCGATGGAGCATGTAGCCAGCACTGAGCGATCCGTCACCAAAGACTCTTGGTGCAGAAGCTATGTTGGACTAGGTGGGATGGGCTTTTGGCTAGAGCGAGTTGATAAAATCTGTGAAGTCTGTTGAATTGATATGTTCGGAGATATGTAATGATTGTAACGCGATGGACGCGAGTTCTCTTGGAGAAAAGTTGCCCAGTGTAAATATGATTTTATATTTTTTTTTGGCAGTTTCGATGTCTCCAAGATACAAATGTGCCTCAGCTACTGTTGCTTCAGCCCATTTGTCGCGTGTGGCTTTATTCGCATGATCCATTGCTACTTTGGCCCACTTCTCCATTTCAGTGTAGTCCCTGGCAGAAGCTAAGACCATAAAAGCTACGTTGATTGCATGATAGTGACATTGGGAATGATCGCCTTTGCTCTCTGCTTGGCGAAAAGCCTCCGTATAGAGCTCCCTAGCCTGTTCGGCATCACCAGACTTACCCTCAGCTAGCCAGCGGCGTTTTAGGCGGCCCCCAAGAATTCCTTGTATGTCAGTACCTTTCTCAAGATTGTTTTGAAGTAGCTCAATGGCCGTTTCAGCTTTTCCAAGACTTGCTAAAGCCAGAGCATAAGTACCAAGGCTTTTCTCATCAAGTTCATCAATATGCATTTCATAGGTGTTTATCGCAGCTTGAAAGTCCTTCCGTTCAACCGCAAGCGCAGCACTATCAATTGGGCCAGCTTTATAGTGCCCTGACTCCAAAAAATTTTTGAGCAAACACACCCCGGCACACGTTTGTGACACTGGGCGGACGATATCAACGTGATTACCGGAAATGACTGCCTGGTGTTCCTCTAGGAAGGGTGAGAGAGAGCTGGCTGATGGGACAAAATCGTCTTGGTTGCCTGCCACAGAAAGAAAGGAGAAAGGAAGTCCGTGGGTGGTGATGAGATCCCACTTGCCTCTTAGCGTTTCAATGAATTTCCCTCCAGCTTTCATGTCTGCAATTTGGGCTTTGTAGAAACCTAGTGCTTTGGCCTTTCTTAGGCCGAGGCTAGGTGTCCCATAATGCACGAGATGAGAAACTCTTTCGGCAAACTCTTTGGACTCTATGCAAGCAGCTTGAGCCACGAGTCCTCCCATGCTGTGCGCCACGATTGCGATAGCTTGATACTCGCTTAAGGGCCCGAGGTTCGTTTGGGTCAAAAGAGATTTTGCGATCAAAGAAATGGGTGGTTCTTTCTTCCAAAAAGGGATGTCCGGCGTCAAAGCGCTTGGATAGCCCACAGAGTATAAATCCCAGTTCATAAACTGGCGATCTGTGCCGAACATGGTGAGAAATCTTGACCACGTCGAAATTGCACTGCCTGAGAAGCCATGCAGGAAGACTATCGCCGACTTTGAATTGGATTTTCGAATTGCGTTTATTTCGTTGCTAGGCAGCATAATACTGAGATTTGTGTACGGTTGTTACTTGCCGTCATAGTATGTAAAACCCTCAAACTCTGAAGGGTTTCCGTGTCGCCCTGTAGAGTACTGTCCTGAGACATACTCCACAAGAGCTTTCACATGATATTTGCCAATTTTTTTTTCTCCCAGCTGAACATGGAGATGTCGGAAGATGTTCTGGGGGATTTTAATGCAATTCTCCCCAAAGTAGTAATAGCAAGAGGATACAATTACATTGTCAGATTGAGTGTCCCTTCTAAGATTGCGTATATTTACCTTGCCATCTTCTAAGCTATGGTGAGAATGTGCTTGAATCCAAGTGGCATTGCTTTGGTTGTATATGTTGTCACCATGCATCTGTACCAAGCTGCCGTTCATTATGGGTTTTTTGGTCTGAAATCTTGGGTCATTCCAATAGGTGCTATATGATAGTTTCTCGTCAACGCGCATAAGGCATATTAAGTGCCCTTTGAGGTTATTCTGTTTTGATCCAAGGACTATAATCCAGTCCCCAATTACGGCTCCTTGTCGAATTCTAGGTTTGCATGTTGCTAATGTGCAGTACCCCCAGAAAGGGTTGGGAGCGAACCCAAATTCCCTTGGCGCAACATATGAGTATCCTTTCATTAGCAATCTACCCCTGAAGCCTTATAGTAGCTGTCTCTTGGACTCCCATCAGCTTTCTCCCAACCAGGACTTTTCCCATTAAGAGCATCAATGATTTTGTCAGACATCCAGCCAAATGCGCCGCAACCATATTTATTCAACGCAGGAGGGATGTCTGAGTCGGTTCCACCGCGGATGTAAACACCAAAAATATTCTTGTCCGCTTTTGCTGCCTGCTCAATTTCCCAGTTAACAAAGTCCCGTTTAGCAGTTCCTGGTCCAATAAGAACTATCATTGCTCCAGCCCAGTTAATTCGCGGCCTCAACATAGACTTAATGTAATCGGTGTTTTTCGCATCGTTGGGCTTTGTGCTGTCAATGGAGCTATTCTTAAGCGTATAGCCTTTGTCTCCAAGCAAATCTTTCAACTTGCCTATGTGTTCGTCATCCTTTCCATGGTGGCTGATGAATACCTTCTTTTCTTTCATGATGACTAACCTCAATGATTAAGGGTATAGGGATTTAAGACGGTGTATATTGAACAGAGACTTTAGTTGTCTCTGTCTATATTGCGAGATGGCTCTACCCTCTTTCTCTCGTCCACTATGTGTCCTCTTTGGGGGGATCTAGGAACTGATCCATCGATTTTTCCAGTTGTCCCAAGCGTAAACTAAAAGGTTATTGTCGCATTGGTCAGCAGCCCAATCCATTTCCTCAAACCATTGATGCCTGCGGGCTGCATCTGCTGCACAGATCCAAAATAAATTTTTATATGAGTGCGGCAGGTCTATTGCTGTGCAGATGCTTTTATATAAAGCAGGGGTCAAGTTGTCTCCTGCAAGGTCTCTGAGCATTCGATCCATTCGGCGGAGGGTCTTGTCGAACTCTTGTTTGGGTAGTGCTAACGAATCATTGTTAGATGGCAGCTTGGACTCAGAATAGCTCAATTCATTAAGATCAGAACAATATATGTGAAGACTATCACTGATTTGGTGGTAGGCCCCAGTTTCAAGCCCCAACCAGCCCGCCAATACTTCTTGAATGGTAGTAAATTGAACTACGTTGTATGGTGTACCTCTGTATAAATCGTTGCTCCTCATGATTTGCAACCATTCTAACTTTCCATCGCGAATTTTAGGCATAGAGCATATGTTACACGGAATGTCTTCAGAAACCGGAGAACCGTTATTAGATGGGAAGTCTCTTTCAGAATTCCAAATCTGGATCACGACTTGTCGTGAATCGGGGTTGCCCTTTAAAGCATGATAGGCCCGCTCCAACTGGTCAAAGGCAAACTGATTCCTTATTCGGTAACCGTACGCACCGTGGTATGTTGGCCCTTTTCCCATAAATTTGGGCAATGCTGGATTCCAGAAGTTAAGGAATTTTGAGTCATTTTGACCAGACAGTATCCATATGATCTCAGCGATTGCAAAAGCAGGGCTAATAGCTGGTTGACGAGATAGCACCCAGCGTTGTTTGGGATCTGTGATGTTAAAATTTGCATGGAGTATTTCGCGAGTTGCACCAAGTCGACTATCCTGCTTGGTCGAAGAGTGAACTTCATCAAAGTAACGCATAGCCTCAAGCCAAACATTGTCGGCACCGGTTCCATGAAATAGCTTAACTGGTGTATCAATTCTTTTTAATGCGGTCATTTATCCCCCATTTAGGCGGGTACCAGTATTCAATCTTCTTCGGTGAAGAAGTGAATTTCTGTTTGATTCTCGTTCTATTTGCTTGGCCCTGTATCTCTGGATGTGCGACTCTAGAGTATTTGTCTGTTTCACAAAAGAGGTTCTGGCAGTCAATGAATTGAAGCGGTCTACCCCACAGGTCTTTAAACTTAAGTCCAAGTCTTTCAAATTCATTTTCCTGTTCTTCTGTTACAAGCTTGATTATTTCAGCCTCGGTCAATCCACCTGTCGCTTGAAAACACTTTTTTATTCCGCTTTTGGCTCCTGGCCCTGGGACAACGAAATCCTTTTCACTGAAATCAGTAAGTCTGCTGTAGTTGATGTCTGTCACGTATTGGTAGGCTAGGAAGTCTCCAATTGATGGGTATTCTTTCATTAGTTCGAATGCAGCTCGCATTGACCTTGCTTCTGCTATTCTCGTTGGTAGCTCTTCACTAATCATTTTATGTATCAGATCCAAGTGCATCCGATGTTTCTTATTATGTGGTGAGCTTTTTCCTCCAGAGGGCATTATATAAGCTGCAGAATATATGCGGGTGCCGGATGAAATCGCATTAGTGAGGATTTTGTCATACCGATTGAAAGAATAGTCAGAATAAACAATGTCCTTAAACTCTGACCTGAGTAGTTCCCACGTTTCAATTTTATTGAATATTTTGAAAAGCAGTATTCTAAAGAACAATTCATTAATATCCTGACTTCCCTTGTATATGACTTCTTTTATTAGATATTGGCTTACGCGGTCCGAAGCTCTGTAAGCATTTGTGAATTTGTAAGTCGTAAGAATTGGGTCACTTGTCCAGGGTGATCGCTCTTGTTTCTGTCGCAAGAAAAAGATGTTCTGCCGTTCTACTGCAAACTTCCAATAGGTGTCATAAACAATAGTTGGCTTTAGTAGCTTCGCGAGCTTTGATGGGTGATTCGCCTGCTTGTTGGTAATGTGGTTGATTCTACTAGGGATTGTATTCTCAGTTGATTTAGAGCTTATCTTGCTCAATGTTTGTATCGTTACATCTAATGTGCTGTCATTTATGACAATGTGGATATTGCTGTCAGGGTGTTCGAGTATTAAGTTCTCGTATCTTGTATTTAGTTGTTGAGATTCTTTTGACAGCTTAAATGCTTCTTTTCTTTGTATGTAAAAAATTGCTTCTGGCTTTAACTCTCCCCAGAATTGCTTCTCTATTTGAATTATGGATTCTAAAATGTCGTCTGGAACAGTGTTGAGCTGGCCGTATGCGTACAGAGACCACCAGTATCGATCCAAAACAACTGATGTCCCCATGTCCAACAATGGTTTTATTTGCTGCTCAATCTGATCAATATGGGCTGCAAGATGTAATATCTGCAGGCTCGTTGGATGGATGTCGTCGGTTAATACATCCAGTCTTGAGTGGTGGATGTCATATATGATTTTCCCAAGGCTTCCTTTTTTTTGTCCTGGGAATGATAAGATTTGATTGGTTATACCTTTTGAGCTGAGATGGTCAGAGAACTCTTGGCACAAAGTTGTTTTCCCTACACCATCAGGGCCTTCAAAGACAAATAGTTTGCCAGTATTAAGTAGTGAAAGTTGTTTCATATCTTCAGTTGATTTATTAGCCCAGCCAGCGGTCTAGCAATTTGGGGAATATCCCGCTGATAATAGCGCCCATTAGAGTGATAATGATGGTGAAAAGAACTCCGCCAAGCCAAATCGCGATTCGGTTTTGGTCCTCTGTTGAATAATACTTACCTCCACGGGCAAGTTCATAGGAGCAGTGTTTGATATTGCTGCTATTGAATGGACTTATCAAATTTTCATCTACACTTCTTTTTTGTAGAGTTTGAGTACTCCAAAGAGACATTAGTTCTCCTGAATCCTATAGTTCTTAGCTTCTGTGAATACATCTTTGAGTAAGCATTTTTTCGCCTCTAGTAGAGGGTTGCTGACCATACATCTAAGCGAGTGAAAAACGGAGTGGGTTTGCTGGGCAAGAAATTTCCCTAAATATAGCAAGCCAAAATAATTCCCATAGGCCCGGCTATCGATGTACTGAGTGGTATAAAATGCTGACAATGTAAGCTGCTTGTTCGGCGTTATCCAGAATCCAAGCTGCTGAAGGCATGGGAATTTTAAGCCATGTGGATCTGTATGATCTTTGCCAGGGTCGAAACACGACAGCTGCATTTCAGATTTAGTAGGTGATATTGTCTGGGTATTCCACTTGTTGATGAGGTACTCTAGTTGATTCAAATGGGTTATCTCGTCAGCCGTTTTATTGGATTTTACGCACCTGAAGTTAACCATTCTCTCGAAGTATGTTTCTTTTGAAAAAGTACATCTCGCTTTGTATTTTTTTAAATATGTACCAATATACCACTTTTGAAGAGCCTCAATGCCTATTCGACCAGAGAGTTCCCATTTCTTGTACGGAAAGATTGTAGAAGCTGTTTCTTCAATCGTGACGAATTTGTCTTTAGTTTCTTTCCGTTTCATTAAGAAATTATTCAATGTGTTATGAATACTTCTATGGAGCAGTGGAGGATTGTTTCCCTGGTCTGTAATTACAACACAAATTGGGTTTGAGCGCTTACCAGGTTTTCCTACTTCTAGTAATACGTTTGCCCAGGCAGTAGAGACATCTGAAGCTTCGATTACGAATTTATCCTTGGTCTGCTTATTTTTAGTCATCAGGGTCTCCAAAGTGTCTGTGTATGCTACGTCCAGAGAATTCTTTGCGGCTAACCCTGAGGGAATTGGTCCAGCCGTTTTCAGAATCGATAATTGATATTCCTTGATTTGAAGCCTGTATCAGGCACCCATGCTGATTGTGGGAGAGTATACTGAAATTCTTGTCGTGTTTGTCCAGCTGGCATGGGACGTATGCGCAATCTCCCACTTGTAAATCGATGGCTATTGAATTGTCCCATTGGGCATCAGCATAAATCAGGTGGTCGGTGGCGATCTTATTCGGCAGTACCTCTGAACGGATGCTCTTAGGCGTTGCTTTTGACAGGGCTTTGAAATGGTCCTGATTGATCATCTCGAAAGTGTAGTAAAGTTGGTTGACGAGTGTTTGGTAGCCAACCCCCAGCTGGGAGGCCACTCGATATATCTCTATCGGAGTACAGACTTGAATTGTAATATGGCGCCTGCCAAACTCATTTTTCAGGCAGTGGATCGGCATAAGAAGGTGTCCAGCAAAAAGGTTGACCAAAAGCTCATCTTCAGAATCTGCTTCTGCGCAGCCAATCGTGTGGAGATCATCTGCTTTGGTGCCGTGATTAAAGAACCAGTGGCCAAGTTCGTGCGCGGCTGTGAACACCTGCCTTGGAGAGTTGCGAAGAGCTGGGACAAGGATTGTATTCTTTTCTTTAGAATACATCCCACCAAAACTAGACCCGCCTGTGAACCAAACCAGCACTTCATGTGCTTCAGCAAAATCATATATGCATATGGGGGCATCTTGGGGAATTGTAAGTTTTTTTCGAAGAAGCATGGCCCCTTTTAATGCCCGTCTGCCAAGTGTGGTACGATCAAACATCAAGATTCTCCGTTAACGTCTCGTAATGTGCTTAGGAGATTGAGAACTTTGTCTAGATCTTCTTTCTTTAGCTTTGCTAATTCGCGTGCCGCCAAATGAATGGAAGGGTTGTCCTGGGCGTCTGCTTTATTAAGCAGCCAGTTTACACTTACTCCATAAATATCTGCCAAATGAGCCAGCTCTTCTGCAGTCACGTTTCTTCGACCGGCTTCAATTTCACTTATTGTTGGCCTTTGCTTATTCATGAGCACTGCAACTTGTCCTTGAGACAATCCTGCCTGCTCTCTCGCAGCACGAAGACGATTTGAAATAACCGTTTTCATATCTTGGTTAGCCATTACTCCCCTCAGCTTTTTTTATAAGCTCTTCGACATGTTTTACCATTTGGCCAACAGTTCTGCGTTTCCCATTCTTCCCTTTGCCGTCAACAAACAGGTTTTCGTCTCCGAAGTCTTGGCCCAACTGTGCCTCAACCTCGAGAGTTACGAGCATCCCATCTTCGCTACAGAGACCTAAGCTTTTAAATGGACACATGTTGTCGCTAATGCTGACAGGCTTGCTTTCGGCGTCTAGTTCAGCGACGTCTTTAAGGCATTTGACGATAATTTCTCTTATCGACTGTTGGGGCATGGTGCGAGCTCCTCCTTACGTGCAGTAAGAAATACTTACATCATGTAGGAAGAGAAATCAATAGTCACTGAGTAGGGGCTAGGTGCTTGTCGGAAAATGACCAGTATGAGGGGACGAAATCAACTTAAAAAGAAGTCCACTGGTTTTTCCGGGGCCAGCAATTTTACTTTAGATCATCTGGTGTAAAGGTCAAATCTCTCCTGACTCACCTTGCCGTCAACTCCAGTAATTGATTTATAGGTAATTGGAGTTACTAGGGCGCTCTCATCTGAGTCAAGTTTGAACGAGTAGCTAATTTCTGAGAACAGAATATCCCATTGAAATACGATTTTCCTTCGGGTGTCGTCTTTTGCTGTTCTTAGTAGATAGTTGAAATTTTTAAATTTTTTTACAACGAGCGCTTCGAATAGGCTCGTGTCTTTTTGGGGGTCCAAAGTCACATCTCCATAATTTGACTCAATGTGCACTTCACACTTATTGGAGTCGCCGTTAGTTACATCAAATTTTTTAATGCAGTTTGTTGGAACGAAATTGTCTAGGCGATGATCAAGTAGCTCTGCCAAGCGGGGGCGATTCCATTCTTGAATTTCATCACATAAGATAAGTAAGAATGAAAGTGTATTTAGATCTAGATGGTAAATTTTGGGGCAAGTATGTCCACATATCGCCCGCAAAATTTCTCTTCTTATCATGAACTGTCTGAGGTCTTCGTCGGATAAGGGGTTGTCGTCAGGGCCATAGTCAGTCTCTAAAAAATAGACGAGTTTTTTGAACAATAGCAGGCCACTAAACATCCCGTGTTTGTAATCTTCAAGTGATTTTGCGAATTTGTCGCGGAATTTGTGTTGTATTTTAGTTCGGTGCTCTTGGACTCCATGGATGTACATGGCTTTCGAAGACGAAATATTGATGAATTTTTCTACAATGAAACTATTTAAAAGATCAAAACTGAAATCTAGTTCATTAAAACTCAAGCAGCCAAATTGACTGATTATTTTTCGGACATGCTGGTTGATCTTGGACGTTTTTTCAATGGGGTAACCAAGGTCGTGGCACAGAGCTATGATTGTCCACATTGCCCACAGTTCGCTTTGGGAAATGACGTTTGGGGCTCCCTTGTTCTCTTTGTGAAATCTGATTTCACTATTAAATTTAAGGTGTTGAATGTCGTTTAATATGACGGGGTTATCTTCAAAGATTAAACCGATGCCAACACCCCAGACTTGTAATACATGTTCAATGTGGTCCCGATAGTATTTTTCTGTTCCGTAAAGAACAGACTCATAAGCTACGAAGTCATCATAATATAGCAGGAGTTCGTCAATGCCGTGTGAAGTTCTATTGCGAATTTGGTCAAAATGTTCGGAAAAGGCTTTCATGTCATCGATAGGGATGTCGCTATAAACTTTCTCTCTTGAGTCATTAAGTTTTAATAAGCAGATAGTGTCGATCAGCAGTTCCTTCCACAATTCCTTAGCGGCCTCTCGTCCACCTTCTCCAGTGTACTTTTTGATCGCTGCTTGAGCTGTCGGGCTAATGAAAGGAATTTCATTATTGCCTAACTGATTGAATACCGTTTTTTTTAGATAATCGTCATTAAGCTCAACAGTTTTGATGGTGATTATGCCCATCTTTTTGCTCATAGCAACCTCATTATGTCCTTGATTTGAATAATATAATTGATAGTTCGTATATGCGATTTTGATTATTTAGAAGCTAAAGGGCGATTGTTGTCAATTGAAATTAGGGTTAGCAATTTACCTTTGGGCTTGCTTCTTCCGTTTGGATGTCGATTGGGGGGGGGAGCACCATACTTGCCGCCCAACTTGGAAAGGAGGCTTCAGGACAGCGTTTTAGAGTTGCACGGACTGTGAACTCTGCGGAGGGATCTCTTTCTCTTCTTGAAAAACGGGGGCCACCCAAATAATGATCTGTAATAAGCTGAGTTTGTGTTTGGTGCGACTGGCTTGAATTGTAGCGCCTGGATATCCGTATCAGATGTACAGCGCGGGAATCTGAAGCTTGTTGAGTGACTTCCTGACACCGTGTGGGATAAAGACAAGTTGTAGCGGGATCGGTAGAGGAAATACTTGCGATGCGTGCTTCATGCGTGTCTAACCTCTCATGAGTACGAATTTGGGCGCAGTTGGACGCAGCTGTATGAGTCTAACTTGTTAAAATGCTTTAAAATCAGTTGGTTTTTAGGGGCGTGCTCTTCCTGCTAAGCGTGTATGGGGCGTAAAACTCCATCGAGAGTTCAAATCTCTCATTTTCCGTTATATTTTAATGGCTTACGATGAGAATCGTAAGCCCTTTTTGGGTGTGTTTTGGACGGTGTAAATAGGCGAGTGTGGAACAATAAACATTTTGCTTGAGAATGGTTTTGTGGAAGTAGGAAGGGGGGCTGGTTGTGTGGAAAAAAGGCTTACAGCGAAATGCATTGCGCGGTATCAACCTGAAGCGCTCTTACTTCGTATCTTTTCAACTTGCCACGTTCTAGAATCTAGAATATAGAATGTGTATGAATTTACTCCCGCAAGATGTTCTTATCATGTTGAAGCTCACGGTCTTGGCCGGACAGGAATGGACTTACGGCAGTATTGCCTATGAACTCGGGCTGAGCAGTTCGGTAGTCCACAGTGCAGTTAAGCGAGCCATACAGGCTCAACTTTTCAATGAGCACGAACGGCGACCCCGATTCAAGGCATTGGAAGAATTCCTCATCCATGGGGTCAAGTACGCTTTTGTTCCCGATGTGGGGTCGCTTACGCGCGGTATTCCCACGGCCTTTGCCGCGCCGGTGTTCCGGGGCGAATTCGGATCATTCGACGAAGACATGAATATTTATGTTTGGCCGCATCCCAGAGGGGAGCATCGGGGCATGGGATTATCGCCACTACACAAGTCTGTCCCCGAAGCTGTTGAAAGGGATCAGGCGTTGCATGACGCTCTCGCCGTCTTGGATGCCTTGCGTATCGGACGTGCAAGGGAGCAGAGGTTTGCTGAAAACATTTTGAGGGAGATGCTGCACCATGCAAAGGCGCAAGTATCAATATGTTGATAAGATTGTCCTGGCGGCGCAACTTCTCGGCGATATGGTGGAGGAGGTCGTCTTCGTCGGTGGGGCCGCAGCCGGGCTGCTCGTGAACGATCCGGCCATCACGGATGTGCGGCCAACTTTGGATGTAGATGTGGTCATCGAAGTTGCAACCAGAGGCGAATACTATGCGGTGGAAGAACGCCTCCGTGAGAGAGGTTTTAAGCAGAGCCTAGAGGAAGATGTCATTTGCAGGTGGCGGAACGGTACGCTTCTGCTTGACGTCATGCCTACCAACCCCGACATCCTCGGCTTTTCAAACAAGTGGTATTCTGATTCGCTTCGCTATGCTCGGAAATGTGAGATTGACGGCGTGTCGTTTCTAGCTATCACGCCGCCGTATTTCCTGGGGACCAAACTTGAGGCTTTTTATGGACGAGGCGAAGGCGATTTCATGACTAGCCACGATATCGAAGACATCATTGCGGTGTTGGATGGCAACCTAGATGTGGTGGAAGAGGTAACTCAAGCACTGGATGATATCCGCGCATATCTCGCAAGTGAGTTGTCTGGACTTTTGGCGGATGAAGAATTTCGAGATGCCTTGCCCGGGCATCTTCCCACAGATGCTGCCAGCCAGCAGCGGGTGCCGATCATTATGGAACGAATGAGACAAATCGTATCGAATGCGTCGGACTGACGGACTTCGTCTATAAAGTGGGTTTCCATTGGAAGGCTCTGTGCCTAGCCTTCGGATTAAGAGTCCGCTGCTTTGTCTTCCAACACCGCACCAACAATGAACTTGGCAAAAGGCCGGATGTCATTGTCCACACTGGCCGTGGAAAGTGGCAAAGGGTCTCTAATAAGGCCCTTTCATTGCTGGAGAGTAGAGCGATAGCGAGCTGATCGCAAAACGCTGTGTTGAAGATGACTTTGTTACTCTCGACGAGGTTGTCATCGTCGTCAAAGGGATAGCAAAATCGGACTACGTCAAGTATGTCTTTATTGCGTTTCGACAGGAAGTGATCGAACATGTCATCAATCGAAATTGAGGTCGTAATGCTGTGCCCACCCGTCAAGTAAAATAAAATTAATAGCTAGTGTGTTGGATAAGGCCAGCGGCATGTTGGCTGAGTGCACCAATTTGTGCACCATAACTCAATTAGAGTCAGTGAAAATGGTGCATGCTTTGATGAGGATGGTCGAACTTAGTGTCTGAAAGTGTTAGTATTATTGAGTGCTGCTGTTTCAGTAATACGCCTGGAAAGCGTGTTTGGGGGGAACTCCAACGGAGGTTCAAATCCTCTCCTCTCCGCCACTTTTCTTAAAGGCCTTGTTCATCAGCTTGTTGCTGACGAACAAGGCCTTTTTTGGGGTCCCGCCTCGAACCTGGGCCTCGGGGGGGGAAGATAAATAAATCAATTGGGTGCGCTAATAAATAATAACAGGACAGGGGGCGGGAAAGCGGGCGCGGCGGCGCTTCCGGAGGCCCGAGCCCTCTCCCGACCCCATGGAAAGCGAAAGGGCCTGCGAGAAGTTCTCGCAGGCCCTTTTTCTTGTCGCGCGCCGAGCCTGCCCCGACTAACGGGGGTCCCGGATTGTCGTGAGCAGGTCGTTGGCGAGTGTGTCCTTTGTCGAAGCTTCAGCCGTTGCGTTCGTTTCGTCCGATCGAAGGTGAAGGGACGGATTGTCGGGAATGGGCCAATCGGACAACAGGAATTTGATTTCCTTCTCGCTGAGTATGGGCCTGTGGCCGTTGTTGCCGAACATAGGTGCCACCTTGGTTGAGGTTTCCCCCCCTCCTAAAAGGAAAAGCGCTCGAAAGGGCGAAAGGGTTACATAAAAAAGGGGACTTTCTGGCCGCGGGACAGGGGAATAAAGGACTGGTGCGGCCCAAGGCCATGTGGTATATTATTGCATACTAACCATTTTTTGATCGAGTTGAGTGGATTGGAGGTGGGCCCTTCGGGGCACGAACGATGCGGCGGATTTTTCGGTTTTTTATTGCGGCTTGTTGTCTTTGGCTTGTTTTTGCGCCCGCCGTTGCCTCGGCGGAGGAGCCGCCGCTGCGTTGCGGCATGGCCCGTGGATACCCGCCATACCAGTTCCTGGACGCCATGGGGGAACCGGCCGGCCTCGACATCGAGGTGGCCGGGCTCGTCTTCGCCAGGATGGGCGTCGAGTGCCGCATGGTCCCGGGCGATTGGGACGATGTGGTCGCCAGTTTGCGCCTGGGGCGGCTGGACTGCGTGTGCGGCATGGAGATCAATCGCGACCGCGAGCATTTTTTTGCCTTCACCACGCCCTATTACAGCCGGAAGGTGGTTATCTTCGTCCGTCGTGACGGGGCTGGCCTCGGCACGGTGGAAGACCTTGTCGGCAAGGCCGTCGCCGGAGACCGCCATTCCTTTGCGGAGCACTATCTGAAGCAGCGGGGGCTGCTCAATGCCATCCGCATCGTCCGGACCAAGAGCAAGGAGCAGTCCATGCGCATGCTCAAGGACGGCAAGGTGGTGGCGGTCATCGCCCCCCTCGCCGTGGGGCAGCTCCTGGCAAAACGTCAGGGGGTGCCGGTCAGGGTCATCGACGTGGGCGACCCGGGTTCCCCGGTGGGTTTTGCCGTGGAGACGGGCAACGACGTGCTGTTGGAGAAGTTGGAAAAGGCCATCGAGGAACTGAAGCGGGAGGGCGCCCTGCAACCGGTCCTGGACCGTTGGTTGCACTGAGGATGACGCGACGTCCCGATCAGGCTGCGGATGTTGAATATAATCGACTGGAAATGAACTTCGGCCTATGGTGAAGCGGTGGATGGATATTGGGAATCCGGCAGGTTCCCGCGCATTGCCGCCGCACAACACGCCGGGAAGTGGCCTGTAGCAGGGCCTCGGGTCATTTTGGGAGAGGATGGGGAGAATGCCGTTGCTGCATAAAATCAGGAGAAAACGCTCCCTGGTGCAACACCTGACCACGAGCCTGGTCATGGTGGTGGTCCTTTCCTCCTTTGCCGTATCCTCGGTCATCTTCGTCCTCCTGTTCCAGAAGTCCGAAGCCCAGTTTCAGCAGCGGGCCGACGAGGCTCTGACGCACCTGGCCAATAGCCTGGAATCCTACCTCTGGCATATGGAGGAGGAGTCCGTGGTCAACCTGTGCAACACCTTCGCCAACATCGACATCGTGGTCTTCATCGAGGTCCGCGACCACCGCGGCAACGATATCTACCGCTACGGCGAGATCACGCCGGGCGAGACCATCATCAAGGAACAGCGGATCAGCTACGACAACATCGAGGTCGGCGTGGTCCGGCTCGGCCTGACCCCGGCCATCTTCCGGGAAAAGGTCTACGAGACTACCTGGATCAGCCTGCTCTCCCTGTTGTCCGTGGTCATTGTCCTCGGCCTGTCCACCCGGCTGATCCTGAATCGCAGCCTGCGCATGCCGCTGGGGCAGCTCATTCAGCGCATCGAAGGCCTCTCTGCGGGCGAGTATTCCGAGCACGCTGAAGAGGAGGAGGGGTTCCAGGAGGTCCAGCTCATCCTTTCCAAATTCAACGAGATGGCCGAACAGATCCGGCTGCGTGAGACCGAACTGCGCGAGAGCGAGGAGAAGTACCGCCGCCTGTTCGAGACGAGCATTGAAGGCATCGTCATGATCGACGCGTCCGAGCACATCTTCCAGGTCAACCGGATTTTCGCGGACATGCTCGGCTATAGCGAGGAGGAGCTGGTCGGCATGTACGTGCCGGATCTTATCCTCGACGAGGATCAGGGGAACCATCGCACCGAGATCGAGAAGCGCCGCGCCGGAGAGGGGTCGCAGTACGAGCGCCGGTTCGTCCGCCGGGACGGCTCCGAGGTCTGGACGTTGATTTCGGCCAGCCCGCAGTTCGATGCCGAAGGCCTGTTCAACGGGGTGTTCGCCATGATCACGGACATCACGCCTCTGCGTATTGCCCAAGCCAACCTCAAGACCGCCTATGACGAGCTGGAGAAGAGAGTTGTCGAGCGCACGGACGAATTGAACAAGACCAATCGGCTGCTGACTTCGGAAATCCATATCCGCAAACAGACCGAGAAGGAGATTATCAAGGCCAAGGAAGCAGCGGAAAAGGCCACCCAGGCCAAGAGCGAATTTTTGGCCAACATGAGCCACGAAATCCGCACGCCCATGAACGCCATCATCGGCATGACCCACCTGATCAAAATGACCGAGCTCTCGCTTGCCCAGCGGGATTACATGAACAAGATCGACATTTCTGCCAAGTCCCTGCTCGGCATCATCAATGACGTGCTCGACCTGTCCAAGATCGAGGCGGGCATGCTCACCGTGGAATCCGTGGGCTTCAAGCTGGAGCAGGTGCTCGAGCAGCTGACCTCCATCGTCTCGCCCAGGGCCAACGAGAAGAAACTTGAGTTCCTCATCAGCGTGTGCAAGGACGTGCCGCCCTCCATCCAGGGCGACCCCATGCGTCTGGCCCAGATCCTCATCAATCTGTGCAACAACGCCGTCAAGTTTACCGACGAGGGGTCCGTGGTGGTGAGCATAGCCACGGTGGAAAAGGGTTCGGACACGGCCAAGCTGCGTTTCACGGTCAAGGACGACGGCATCGGCATCAAGCCGGAAAAGATTCAGGAACTGTTCCAGCCCTTCACCCAGGCGGACGCCTCCACCACCCGGAAATACGGCGGCACCGGTCTGGGGCTGAGCCTGTGCAACCAGTTGGTGGGGCTCATGGGCGGCGAGATCGGAGCCGAGAGCGATTTCGGCAAGGGCAGCCTCTTCTGGTTCGAGGTCACCTTCCCCATCTACCGGGAGGAGACCGAGAGCGCGACCCTGCCTCAGGAACTGCTGGGCATGCCCGCCCTGGTGGTGGACGACAACCCCACCTCGCGCATTATCCTCAAGGGCATGCTCGAATACATGGGGCTGTCCGTGACCACGGCCAAGTCGGGTTTCGAGGCCATCGACATCCTGCGCGGCTGCGGAGACAAGGAGACCTTCAAGCTGCTCGTGGTGGACTGGCGTATGCCGGAAATGGACGGCCTGGAGACTGCCGAGAATATCCTCAAGGATGGGGCCATCCAGGTCAAGCCGCCCATGTTCATGGTCTCGGCCTACGGCAACGCCTCCCTGGTCAAGCGGACCAACGAACTGGGTTTCCGCGGCCTGCTGTTCAAGCCGGTGAACCAGTCCTTCCTGTTCAACCTGGTGGTCGAGACTCTGGGCAAGGGCATGGTCACCCTGAACGAGACCGCCCGGCCCGAAAGGGCGTTGGAAAAGCTCGCCGGCAAGCGGATCCTGCTGGTGGAGGACAACGAAATCAACCGCCAGGTGGCCCAGGAGATTCTGGCTTCCATCGGAGTCGAGGTCTTCGAGGCCTTCAACGGGCAGAGCGCATTGGAATTTCTCGATAAGAACGAAGTGGACCTGGTGCTCATGGACATCCAGATGCCGGTCATGGATGGTCACGAGGCCACCCGGCTCATCCGTGAGCAGGCCCGCTTCAAGGACCTGCCGATCATCGCCATGACCGCCCACGCCATGCTCGCCGACATCGAGATGAGCAAGGAAGTGGGCATGAACGACCACATCGCCAAGCCCTTCGATCCGGACGACCTGTTCGCCGTCCTGACCAAGTGGTTGACCGGCGGAGACGAAGAGGCTGCGGCCGGCCCGGCCAGGTCCGACAAGAAGCGCGAGCGGCCGACCACGGACAAGGACGCTCTCCCCGCCATGATGCAGGGCATCGACGTGCAACTCGGCCTGCGGCGCGCCCGGGGCAACGAGAAGCTCTACAGGACGCTACTGCTCCTGCTGGACGAGAAGTACGCGGACGCCGCCGAACAGATCGGGAAGCACCTGTCCGCGGGGGACATCCATGAAGCCGTGGCCCTGGCCCATTCCGTCAAGGGTACCTCCGGCATGCTCGGAGCCATGGACCTGTTCGAGGCCGCCGGGGCGCTGGAGAAGGCCCTGGACCAGGGGGACGAGAACCCCTCCCAGTTGCTGGCCACGTTCACTTCACGGCTCGACGAGGTGGTCCGGAGCATCGGCGAGCTCAAGGAGGCCCAGACCGAGGAGTCGGAGCTTCCGGAGGAAGGGGAGGTGGCTTCGGTGGAGGCGCTCATGGCCAGCCTGGACGGTCTCCGGGCTCCCCTCTCCCAGGGGGCGCCGGTGGAGTGCCGGGAGCGAAGCCAGGACGTGAAGGGGTTGGTCTGGCCCGAAGAGGCGCGTGCCGAGGTCAAGCAACTGCTCAAGCTTATTGCCGAATACGATTTCAAGAAGGCCCTGGCCGTGCTCGACGAGTTGAAAGCCGGGCTCGGATCGGGACCGGACGCCGCGGCCTGATAGGGCAATGAAAAAGGCGCGTTCATCGCTGAACGCGCCTTTGAGTGGAAACCGGACACCCGGCAGCAATCGATACCGCTGCTTCCTCTCGGACCTGACGGGGTTCTCGACGCAA
The DNA here is from genome assembly GCF_037094465.1 of Pseudodesulfovibrio sp. 5S69. Taxonomy (NCBI): domain Bacteria; kingdom Pseudomonadati; phylum Thermodesulfobacteriota; class Desulfovibrionia; order Desulfovibrionales; family Desulfovibrionaceae; genus Pseudodesulfovibrio; species Pseudodesulfovibrio methanolicus. The sequence continues at coordinate 3,033,761 of NZ_CP146609.1, read as the reverse complement.
CCGCCGTCCGGCTTCCCTCTGTACGGGAATGGTTTTCCTACAGCGTTCCCGAGCGTTCGTCAACTCTTCCCTTGCATCGGTTTGCATGAATCTCGGCGCAATGCGCTACCGCCGGGCTCTGGATATTGCGCCGAGGAGGGGTTCCCGTATAGTCTGGAGCAAAACCGCAACAGGCGAGGTGCCGGTGAACGCTTTTGACAAGAAAATCGGCGAGCCCCTCCGGGCCGCCGACCTGGACATCCTGCAGGTCAACGTGGGGCTCAAGTGCAATCAGGCCTGCGTCCATTGCCACCTGGAGTGTTCCCCGGCGCGCGAGGAACTCATGGGCCGCGCGATCATGGAGCGGATCGTGGCTCTGGCCGGGGCCGTCCGGCCCGGGCTGGTGGATATCACCGGAGGTGCGCCTGAACTCAATCCATATTTGCGGGACTTCATCACCGCCCTGACGGACCGGGGGTTGGCCGTGCAGTCGCGGACCAATCTGTCCGCCATGGAAGAGCCGGGAGCTGAAGGGTATCCGGAATTCTTCGCCGAAAAGGGGGTGGCTCTGGTGGCGTCCTTGCCGTGCTACAGCGCGGAGAACGTGAACCGCATGCGCGGGGAACGTTGCTACGCGAGTTCCGTCCGCATGCTCAAGCGGCTCAATGCACTCGGCTATGGGCGGGGGGACGGCCTGACCCTGGATCTGGTCTTCAACCCCGGCGGCCCGGACCTGCCTCCAGGCCAGGAGAATCTGGAAAAGGACTACAAGCGGGAACTGCGCACCCGGCACGGGGTGGTCTTCGACCGCCTTCTGACCATCACCAACCTGCCCATCGGCCGGTTCATGCGCATGCTTGAGGAGCAGGGCAGGGACCGCGAATACCTGGAACTCCTGGACGGTTCCTTCAACCCGGCCACCGTGGACGGGCTGATGTGCCGCCACCAGGTCAACATCGGCTGGGACGGGCGCCTCTACGACTGCGACTTCAATCAGGCCCTGCGCATCGGCACGGACCCGGACGCACCGGACCAACTGGCCGATTTCGACCTGGCGGCCTGGGTCGGCCGAAGGATCACCACCGGACCGCATTGCCTGGGCTGCACCGCCGGTGCCGGGTCGAGTTGCGGGGGGGCCATCGAGGTCTGATTTTCGATGAAAAGGCCAGCGGGCCCCTGTTTTTTCGCTCCGGCGTTGACAAGAACCCGTATTTGGGCCAACCCACGGGCATGAAAATCGACGCCGTCCCCTTTTTGATCGAGCGGAACTTTATTCTGATCGCCGTGGCCATGTCCGCAGTGGCCCTGGCGTATCCTCCGGCCTTCACCTGGGTCAAGCCGCACATCCCCCTGGGACTGGGGATCATCATGTTCGGCATGGGGCTGACCCTGGAGTTCGGGGATTTCATGGATATCCTGGGCAAGTGGCCCCTGGTGGGATTGGGCGTGATCCTGCAGTATGCCATCATGCCGCTGCTGGCCGTGGGCATCTCCTACGCGCTGGGCCTGCCGGCGGACATCACCATCGGCATGATCGTGGTCGGGGCCTGCCCCGGCGGCACGGCCTCCAACGTCATCGCCTACCTGGCCAAGGCCAACGTGCCCCTGTCCGTGACCATGACCCTGGCCTCCACCTGCCTGGCCCCGCTCCTGACCCCGGCCATCATCTACCTGCTCCTGGAGCGCCAGGTGGAGATCGATTTCTGGTCCATGGTCACGTCCGTGTTCTGGATCGTGGTCTTTCCCCTGGTCGACGGCCTCATCCTGCGGCGCATCTTCCGGCGTCGGCTGGAACCGTTCCTGCGCTGGTTCCCGTCTCTGTCCATCATCGTCATCGCCTTGCTCATCGCCTGCATCATCGGCCTGAATCAGGCGACCCTCCTTGCGCTGCCTTTCCTGGCGCTGCTGGCGGTCATCCTGCACAACACCCTGGGGCTGGCCATCGGGTACGGACTGGCCCGAGCGGCCCGCTGCAACAGGCGGGACGCCCGGACCCTGGCCATCGAAGTGGGCATGCAGAATTCCGGCCTGGGCGTGGCCCTGGCCGTGAAGCACTTCGGGGCGGCCTCGGCCCTGCCCGGCGCGCTTTTCAGCCTGTGGCACAACCTGTCCGGCGTGGCCCTGGCCCGCCGCTGGCGCAACCAGCCGGATTAAGCAATTTTTCATCACGAAGGGCAATGAATCCATATTCTTGCTTGACTTGTGTTACTAATTTGATACTAGTAACATCAATTGATCAAGAAATGGTCATTCATATCTGTCATAACCATTGAGGAGTGTGTGATGAAAAAAAAGACTTTCGTCCTGGCGGTCTTGTGCGCCGTGCTGTACGCCGGACCGGCCCTGGCCCATTTCGGCATGTTGATTCCCGACACCGACGAACTGACCCAGGCAAAACGGACCGTGAACCTGATCCTGTCCTTCTCCCATCCCTTCGAGGGCCAGGGCATGGAACTGGAAAAGCCCGCCGCCTTTTTCGTGGCCGTGGACAATGACCAGCGGATCGACCTGCTGCCGACCCTGAAGAAGACCGAGGTCATGGGCCACACCGCCTGGAAGACCTCATTCACCCCCAAGGCCCCCGGCCTGTACACCTTTGTCTTCGACCCCGTCCCCTATAAGGAAGATGCCGAGAACAACTACATCCGTCACATCACCAAGGTGGTGGTCGACGCCTACGGCGAGGGCGAGGGCTGGAACACCCCGCTCGGCTTGGACACCGAGATCGTGCCCCTGACGCGGCCCTTCGGCAACTACGCGGGCAACGTCTTCCAGGGCGTGGTCATGGTGGGTGGCAAGCCCGCCCCGTATACCCGTGTGGAAGTGGAATTTTACAACAAGGACGGCAAGCGCAAGGCCCCCAACGAGCGCATGGTCACGCAGGAAGTGATTGCCGACGGCCAGGGCGTGTTCACCTTCGCCTGTCCGTGGAAGGGGTGGTGGGGCTTTGCCGGCCTGAACACCGCCGACAAGCCCTATGAGGGCCGCGAACTCGAAATGGGCGCGGTCATCTGGGTGGAAATGAAGTAGCCTGTCCCTGTCCGGCAGGCCCTTGGCGTCACTCCCGGCGTCAGGGCCTGTCGGACGCCCTTTCGGCCATCCGGCTCAGGATGGGCGTGACGAACTCGTCCGGCAGGGCGCCGCAGGCCGCGCCGAGGTAGGCGCCGACAATGGAGCCGATGACCAGGTTGGACCCGTCCGGGCTGACCGCCACCTGGAACAGGGTGCCCACCAATGTGCCCAGGACCCCCCCCATAAGCCAGCCGTCGTTGTTCACCCCCCGGTAGGGTTTCATGCCCCGCCAGGTGCGGCAACAATCCTTCAGGAAAAAACCGGTAAACCCGCCGAGAAAGGCCCCCAGCAGGGTCAGCAGCATGCCCGGAAACGCGGTATGCAGGGTGAAGCCGTACCGGACCGATCCTTCGATGACGCCCGCGAGGCCGCCGATGGCCAGCAGGCCGTGGAAGCTCTTCTCCTTGGCGTCCGGCCGGGGAATGAATTCCTTCATGTGTCCTCCCGCGCCGGGAAATATCTTCCGCATCCCGGCGTCTGTCCTGTCTCTTGCCAGATTCATGCCGCTGTCCAGGCCTTTTTTGCCCCGTCGTGAAATACCTTAAACAGCTGTTTGAAAAGACTTTTCAGTTTTACATTTTTTACCCCGTCATGAATGCATTGGCAGTTTGTGCAAATAGTAACGCAATGTTTCCGGGACGGGATGGAACCGCCGCATCTGGGAGGGTGCTGGAGGCATTGGAAGAACGCTGCCGCGTGCGGCAACGAAGGGGGAAGGATGAAACGCGCATCCGCATGTTTTGTGTTGAGTTTTCTGGTCTGCCTGCTGGCGACCGCGTCCGTGGTCCAGGCAGGCGGTTTTGCGTTGTACGAGTGGGGCAACCGCGCCTTGGGCATGGGCACGGCCAACTACGCCACCGGTGATGATGCCTCGGTCATCGCCTACAACCCGGCGCTGATGACCAAGCTCGATGGCACCACCAATCTCTACGGCGGCGTCACCGCGGTCTCGCCCAACTCCGACGTGTATATCAATGGACAGAAGAACCAGACCCAGAATCAGATTTTCGGTGTCCCGCATGCCTTTGCGACCCGCAAGCTCAACGACGACTGGACGATCGGAGTGGGCGTGTTCACCCGCTTTGGCCTGGGCACCAACTACGACAACAATTGGGCAGGCAGGACGCTGGTCAAGGATGCCCTGCTGGAAACCTTTTCCTTAAATCCGAGCGTCGCCTACAAGGTCAACGACAAGCTGTCCATTGCGGGCGGCGTGGAGGTCATCAAAGGCCGCTTCATCGTTCACAAGGATATCCCTGTCGCGGCCCTCGGCGGAAACGTCAAGACCGACGTGTCCGACACCGCCCTGGCCTTCAACCTTGCCCTGGCGTACGACGTCAACGACATGTTGACCGTTGGGCTTACCTACCGCTCCCCCGTGCATTTCGAAGGCCAGGGGAGTGTCGAGGTGGCCAACGCCGGCTTTTACGCCAACGGCAAGGGCGATTGCACCATGACCGCCGATTTCCCGGCCAGCTACACCGTGGGGGTCGGCCTGACGCCCCTGGATGACCTGACCGTCGAGTTCGACGTCGTCTACACCCAGTGGGAGCAGTTTGACCGCATCGAGTTCGATTTCACCGGCTCCGGGCTGCCCGACAATAATCAGGATTTCAACTACAAGTCCACCTGGCGCTTCCAATTGGGGGCGGAATACCGGTTCACCGACGAGTTCGCCCTGCGCGCCGGATACGTCTACGACCAGACTCCGATCCGCCATGAGTACTGTTCGCCCATGCTGCCCGCCAACGACCGCCAGATGTTCACGCTGGGCGCGGGCTACAAGTGGGACGACTGGACCCTGGACGTGGCCGGCATGTACATCATCACCAAGGAGCGCACGGGCCTGTCCATGACCGACAAAGCCAGTACCTTCGACGTGGACTTCAAGCATGGCCGGACCTGGGGTGTCGGCACCTCCATCGGCTACAGCTTCTAGATCGGCACCGGTTTGAAAGTACAAGGCCCCTGCTTCGGCAGGGGCCTTTTGTTTGGCTCATGGCATGGTTTCCCCCGGGCGGTGCGCCCGCCGGGTTCGCTGTCGGCTCCGTCGTTCAGCCGCGCCGCCGCTTGAGAAGCCCGAATCCGGCCAGGCCCGTGAAGCCCGCCGGCAGCAGGGCTACGGTGGGGGGCTCGGGCGCGGGAGTGGCAACGGGTTCATTGTAGGTGAAGTCGTCCATCACCAACAGGGCCCCCGCGCCGCCTTCGTTGGCGGCGTAATCGGTGCCGCCGGAGGCGGACAGGACCAGGGTGTCGATTCCCTCGAAATTGAAGGAGAACAGGTTGGCGGACAACGTGTCCACGACGACCGAGGCGTCGTAGAGCAGGGAACCGCCGAAAAGCCCCCTAACGGTGATGTTCAGGCCGGAGCTCCAGGCGGCTGGTGAGGTGCGCTGTTGAAAGTGAATGGGGAGGCCTCGCTGCGGGGTATGCTGAGATCCATTGCATAGCCGTTGTATGCGGAGTAGTGCGGACTGACCGTGCCGGTCGGGCCGGGCAGCGGAGCATGATCGGCCTCTTGCCGTGGCCCCTATGCCGCGAAGAGAGCCGTTCGGGGCGGTTCGTGCCGACCACCCCTTGAGTTTCTGGCGCGGCGGCATGGCTCGCGACGCCATGGTTGACAGGCTTCCGCTAAATGTTGATGAGTTGGCAGTGAGGAACACATGATAGAATTCAATACCGTTACATTCGCTTATCCCTCCGGGGACGAGGTCCTGTGCGGAGTTTCCCTGGCCGTGAAACAGGGCGGCCTGCTCGGGCTGGCCGGCGCCAACGGCAGCGGCAAGTCCACCCTGCTCGCCCTGATGGCCGGATTGTACGCCCCCACCGGGGGAGGGCTGGAAGTGGCCGGACGGTCCAGTCCCGGGCACGAGGGGGACATTCGTTCCATTTGCCGGTTGGTCATGCAGGACGCGGATCTGCAGATTCTCGGTGCCACGGTGGAGGAGGATTTGCTCCTGGGCCGAGGGCGGGGCGAAGCGGCGACGACCGAGGCCCGAGCCATGGCCGAACGGTTCAGCCTCTTGAAATATTGGGACCGCCCGGTACAGACTCTGTCCTGGGGTACCAAGCGCAAGCTCTGTCTGGCCGCAGCCCTCCTGGACCGGCCGCGGGTACTGCTCCTGGACGAACCGTTCAGCGGCCTGGACTATCCCGGCGTGCGCGAGATGCGCGCTCTGATCCGGGCCAACCGGGAGGCCGGGTTGACTCAGGTCGTCTCCAGCCACGACCTGGAGAGTTTCATCGACCTGGTGGACGGGCTGGCCGTGCTCGACAACGGCGAGCTGGTCCTGAACGGTCCGGCAGAGACCGTCCTGGACCACGTGGCCGAGCACGCTGTGCGCCCGCCGGGTTCCTGGACCGCATGCCGGACCATCGTGCCGTGGGACGAAGGGGGGCGCCGATGATCGGCGTGGCCGGACTGGTCCGGGCCCTGGATCCGCGCCTCAAGCTGGCAGCCGCGCTGCTGATCGGCCCCTTTCTGTGGAAGGTTCCCGTGTTGGCAGCCACCGCCTGCGCCGCATTCCTGCTGGTTCTGGACCGGGCCCTGGCCGCCGGGCAGCCGGGCGGCGGCAAGATGGTCCGCAGCCTGCTTTCCTTCGTCTTCTTCTGGGTGGCGGCCAAGCTCGTCCTGGACGGCCTCTCCGGTGTGCCGGTGGAGGCCATGGCCCGGGACGCGGGCCAATTGGGCGTGCGGTTGGTGGCCCTGGTCTTGCTCGGCCTGGGCTTGGCCCTGTCCTCCTCTGCCCGCGCCCTAGGGTTGGCCGTGGCCTGGGCGCTGCGGCCGTTTTTGGGCCGGAAGCGGGCGTGGCGCATCGCCCTGTCCCTTTCCCTGATGGTCCACTTCCTGCCTGTCTGCCTGTCCACCCTGTCGGGCGTGCGCGAGGTGGTCGCCCGGCGCTTCCCCAAGGCGGGGTTCTTCCGGCGCATGCGCATGATCCCCCAGGCCGTGATCCGCAATCTCGGGCAGAAGACCTGGAACCAGACCCTGGCCGTGGCCTGTCGCGGCCTGGACCGGGCCGGGGCCTGGGAGCCGGACTTCGCCTGGTCCGTCCGGGATTGGTTGGGCTCCGCCTTCGTGCTCGCGGCCGCCGGGGCCATGTTTTTCCTCTAGTCCTTCCCGACCCGTATTGACGGAATGCGCCGTCCCTCCTACTGTTTGCTAAAAAGGGCAGCTTTGCCCGTCAGACCGCAATTTCCAGGGGGAAATCATGTCCACCATCACCCAGATGACGCCGGATGAGGCCCGCAAGTTCATGGAAGGCAGCAAACCGGACTCCTACACGCTCCTCGATGTCAGGCAGGAAGTGGAATACGAGCAGGACCATATTCCGGGGGCCAGGCTGGTGCCCCTGTCCGAGTTGCCCGACAGGTTCGACGAATTGGACAAGGAGCGCCCCCTGCTGGTTTATTGCGCCTCGGGCGGCCGGTCCATGGCCGCCGCCGGACTCCTGCAGGGCCAGGGGTTCGAGGACGTCAACAACCTGGTAGGCGGCATCTCCGCCTGGGAAGGCGAGGGCGCTTTCGGCCCCATGGAACTGGGCATGATCGCCTTCACCGGGGCCGAGAGCCCGGCCGAGGTCATTCTCAAGGCCTACGCCATGGAGAACGTGCTCCAGGTCTTCTACGTGCAGCGCGCGGACATGGCCGAGACCACGGAGCGCATCGAGCTGTTCATGCGTCTGGCCGGATTCGAGGATAAGCACAAGGACGTCCTGTACGAGTTGTACACCCGCACCGCCGAAGAGGTCATGAGCCGTGACGAGTTCGAGGAAATGGCCCTGCGCAACGCCTCGGACATGGCCGAGGGCGGGGTGCCGGTCAGCGAGTTCATGGACCGTTTCCCCGGCGCGTTCGACGATGACCGCGGCGTGTTGGAACTGGCCTCCATGGTCGAGGCCCAGGCCCTGGACTACTATCTGCGCTGCGCCCTGCGCGCCGAGAGCGACGACACGCGGAACGTGCTTCAGCTCCTGGCCCGCGAGGAAAAGGCCCACCTCAAGCTGCTCGGCAAGTTTATGGACAAGCGGGACTGAGCCCGGTCCGGCGGGGTCAGCCCGCCGGCGCAGGTTCCCGCAGGCGCAGGTTCGGTACGACGATGCCCAGGATGATCAGGGCCGCGCCCCCAATCTGGAGCCAGACCACGGGCTCGCCCAGGAACACGGCCGCCGCCAGCAGGGTGATGACCGGCTCCACGGACGAGAAGATGCAGGCGTACGCGCTGCCGACCTTTTCGATAGCCGTGTACTGCAAGGTCGCGGCCAGCAGTCCGGGGAAAAGGCCCAATGCCAGGGCGATGCCTGCCTGTTCCAGGTTCATCGATCCCCACGCATGGATGTCGCCCGACAGGGTGAAGGACACCGCCGCGAATCCGATGACGTAGAAGGTGGCCGTCAGCGGCCTGAGCCCCTTGAGCAGCACCTGGACCAGGATGACGTAGATGGAGAAGGTGGCCATGGCCCCCAGGGCGTAGGCCAACCCCGTGCCGTCCACCTCGCGCAGGAAGGCGTCGTAGAAGACCAGGCAGCAGCCGGTCATGACCAGGACCAGGGAGAGGATGACCACCCGGTTGATGCGCATACGCAGGAACTGGGAGGAGAGCAGGGTTACGGCCATGGGGTGTCCGTACAGGACCAGGGCCGCCGTGGAAGCCGGGATGGTCTCCAGCGAGTAGACGAAGCAGGAGGTCTGCATCCAGCAGACAACCAGCCCGAGAAAGGCGCATTTGGCCAGGTCGCGCAGGGAGATGCGCAGCATCCGGGGGGACTTGACCAGCAGGTAGAAGAACAGCATGACCACGGCCAGGGTGAAACGCGTTTGCATCATCACCGCGCCGTCCATGCCCGCCATGTAGCCGAATTTGACCAGGATCGCCATGGAGCCGAAGCAGGCGGCGGAGATCACCGCATAGATCAGGCCTTGGAGCATGGCGCTATTCCGGCATGGCCATGTAGGCCATGTATTCCTGGTTGCCCTTGGGCCCCAGGATCTGTGACGGCACCACGCCGCGCACGATCAGCCCCAGCTCGGACTCGCAGAATCCGACCACCGTGTCCACGGCCTCCTGCTGCAGCCGCTTGCTGCGGACCACACCCTTGTCGGTCTGGCCCGGTCCCACCTCGAACTGCGGCTTGATCAGCACCACCAGCTCGCCGCCGGGCTTCAGGAACTGCAGGCATGCGGGCAGGATCTTGGTCAGGGAGATGAACGACACGTCGGCCACGATCACGTCCACGGGCTCGGGAATCAGGTCGGGTTCGGCGTGGCGTACGTTGGTCCGTTCCAGGTTGATCACCCGGTCGTCCTGCCTGAGTTTCTCGTGCAACTGGCCGTAGCCTACGTCCACGGCGTAGACCCGCACCGCGCCGAACTGGAGCATGCAGTCCGTGAACCCGCCCGTGGACGCGCCTGCGTCCATGGCGATCTTGCCCGTGAAATCGATGGAGAATTCTTCGATGGCCGTGAGCAGCTTGTACGCCCCGCGCGACACGAAGCGCTCGTTATGCGGGACCACGAACTCCGTGTCCGGGTCGAACTGCTGGCCCGGCTTGATCACCGGCGTCTTCTGGCCGCGATCCATGTAGTGGACCTTGCCAGCCATGATCAGCCGCTTGGCCTTGCCGCGGCTCTCCACCAGGCCCTGCTGGGCCAAAAGCTGATCCGCACGCTGTTTCTTGGGCATAATGTGCCTCCGGCGGTCGGGGGAAGGGGAGAGGGAAACCCTTTGAAAAGGGCTTTCCTCTGCCTCCTCGACTCCATCCCTCTCCCTTCCTGAACTTTCAGGCCGCCTGCGGCGGGGTCGGGAGAGCGGGGAAATGGTTATTTCTTTTCGAGGCCGAGTTTGGCGACCACCTTGTCGGCGGTCTTGCGGGTGAAGTCCGCTTCGGACAGGGTTTCCTTTTCCTCCGGGGAGATGACCAGTTCCGGCTTGTTGGCCAGGGCCATGTCGGGCTTGACGCCGAACTCGGGCGGGAAGGAATTGTCGAAGTACATATTCTGGAAATCCACGAACTTGAGCTGGTGGGCCGTGGAGTCGAGGATGCACAACTCCTCCCGGGTGACCAGGCCGAGTTCCAGGGCGCGCTTGGCCCCGGCGAACGACTCGCCGCCCTGGGTGCAGGCGATGTGCCCGTTGCGGTTGGCCTGGATCATGGAGTCCATGATCTGCTGCTCGGTCACCTGGATGACCTGGAAGGCGCGCTTGCCGCCCACGGCCTCGAACTTTTCGGCGAAGTACTTGACCCGCGGGAAGGAGACCGGGTTGCCGATCATGGCCGCCTGGGCCACGGACGCGCTGACCTTCATGGGATGGTATTCCCGCTCGGTCGGGTCGTCCACCGCGTAGTAGCGGTAGACCGGGTCCGCGTGGTGGGACTGCACACCAAAGATGCGCGGCAGCTCGGTGATGACGCCCAGGTCATAGAGCTTGAGGAAACCGGCCATGATGGCCGTGATGTTGCCCGCGTTGCCGATGGGCACGAAGATGCACTTGCCGGCCATGTCCCAGTCGTACCACTGGGCGCACTCGAAGGCGTAGGACTCCTGGCCCAGGATGCGCCAGGCGTTTTTGGAGTTGAGCAGGGCCACGCGGTAGTTGTCGGCCAGGTGCTCGACCACCTTCATGCAGTCGTCGAACACGCCGGGCACTTCCAGGACCACGGCCCCGGAGCCGAGCGGCTGGGCCAGTTGGGCCGGGGTGACCTTGCCGTGGGGCAGGATGACCACGGACTTGATGGCCCCGCCCGCGTAGGAGGCGTAGAGCGCGGCCGCGGCCGAGGTGTCGCCCGTGGAGGCGCAGACCGTCAGGATCTGGTCCCAGCCGTGGCGGCGGATGAGCGAACGGAGATAGGAGAAGCCGCAGGCCATGCCGCGGTCCTTGAACGAGGCCGACGGGTTCTGGCCGTCGTTCTTGTAGGCCGTGGTCAGGCCCGTGGCCGCGTTCAGCGTGGGACTGGAGGCCACCAGCGGGGTGTTGCCCTCGCCGAGATAGACGATGTCGTCTTCCTCAAGCACCGGGGCCATGAGCTCGTAGAAGCGGAAAATGCCGCGCAGGGCGGTCTTCTTGGAGGCCGCGCGCTGGTCGAAGATGGCGCGCCACTCCTCGCCGGAGGTCTTTTTCAACTCGTCGAAATTCAGATTGTCGAGCAGGAACACGCCGCCGCAGTCGGGGCAGGTGTAGTACAGCTCGTCCGTGGGGAATCGTTTGCCGCAGCCCAGGCAGAAGTATTCCATGTGGCCGCGGTAGGAGGGAAAAAGATCGGCAGTCATTGTCTCACCCGATGGGAATAAGGTTCTCTCGTCACACTCGCCTCGAAAGGGACCAAAGGTTCGCTTAAAAGGTAGTGTATGGCAAGTCAAAATTGTGTAGGCTGGCCTTGCAAACAGCGGGACGGCGGGCCTTTCCCGGTCCGGCCCGCATCGGAGACTCATCGCATGAAAAAGAAAACCATATCCCTGGTTCTGGGCAGCGGCGGGGCGCGCGGGCTTGCGCACATCGGCGTCATCCGCTGGCTTGAGGAACACAACTGCGTGATCAAGTCCATCGCGGGCTGCTCCATGGGCGCGCTGGTGGGCGGCATCCACGCCATCGGCAAGCTCGACGAGTACGAGCAGTGGGCGCGGCGCATCACCAAGCGGGACATGCTCGCCCTGATGGACCTGTCATTCGGCATGGACGGGCTGATCAAGGGCGACCGGCTCATCGACACCCTGCGCGACGTGGTCGGCGAGGAGCGCATAGAAAACCTGCCCATCAGCTTCACGGCCGTGGCCGCGAACATCTCCCGGCGCAAGGAGGTCTGGATCCGCAAGGGGCCGCTTTTCGACGCCATCAAGGCGTCCATCGCCCTGCCGCTCGTCTTCAAACCCGTGGTCGTGGACGGCGAGGATATCATTGACGGCGGCATCCTCAATCCCGTGCCCATCGCCCCGACCTTCGGCGACCTGACCGACTTCACCATCGCCGTGAACCTGTGCGCGCCCCCGGTCAAGGGGGCCGAGATCTCCGCTGGAAAGCACAACGGGGATGAGAACGGCTCCGGGGTGTCCCACGCCGTGAGCGAGTTCATCGGTTCCGTGACCGACAAGATCGCCCAGAAGCGCAAGGATATCCGCGCCTACGACATCCTCTACAAATCCTTCGACGCCATGCAGGGCTCCATCGCCCGGCAGAAGATCGCGGCCTACCCGCCCGACGCCGTCCTGGAAATTCCCATCAACCTGTCCAGCCTGATGGACTTCGACAAGGCCGCCCCGCTCATAAAGCACGGCTACGATCTGGCCGAGGCACAGTTGCCCAAGGTGTTCGCCTCGCGCTAGTCGGGGATCAGGCGCGATGATGGCCGGTATCGGGAATTCCGGATTGTCCGTCCGTCCTTGCCGCGGCATGGTATGTTCTCCAACAAACAGGAGAGAGTCATGATTGAAACACAGATGGAAGTGATGGACGCCAACGAGACCAATGCGGCGGCGTACAAGCGGCTCATGCCCGAGGTGGCCGGGCACTACGACGAGTTGAACCAGGAAGTATACAAGGACGGGGTGCTCAGCGGCAAGCACAAGCGGCTCATGGCCCTGGCCGCGTCCCTGTGCATCGGTTGCCGGGCCTGCATTCTGTTCCAGACCGAACAGGCCCTGGAGTTGGGGGCCACTGTGGATGAAATTCTGGAGACCTGCTCCGTGACCTTGGCCCTGCGCGGGACCACGGGCATGGGCGAAACCACGCGGGTCATGGCCTATCTGCGGGAGCGGGGGCTTTTGCCCGAATAGAACGGAGTCGGGCCGGGGGCGGGCATGTGCCCGGCTCCGGCCTTTTTTCATGGGATCAAGGCCAGACGCGCGGGATGGACAGAATGACCATGGTCGCGCCGATGGCCGTCTTGACCGTGAAGCCCAGCGCCTTGCCCACGAACGCTCCTTTGGCCGCGCGCATGGCCTCGGGCCGGGTGCGGCCGGGCGTCTCGGCGATGAAGCAGCCGAGCCAGGCTCCGCCCAGGGCCCCGACGAGCGCGCCCAGGCCGAGGAAGAAGGGCGCGCCGAAGATGGCGCCCGCGATGGCCCCGACGATGCCGCCCACGTTGCCGCGCACGGACGCGCCGTAGCGCCCCGCGCCCCAAGCCTGCAACCCGAATTCCAAGGCCTCTCCCGCGGCTGCGGCCACGCCGAAGACGAAGACGAAGTTCCAGGTCATGGACTCGGGGTAGATGTACTTCCACAGGGCCACCAGGGCCAGCGCCACCCAGTTGGCGGGCATGCTGAAGATCTGAAGGACCTGGGAGAGCATCAGCCCCAGGATGAGCAGGACGGCCCAGACGTATTCCATGCTCCGGCCCTACTCCTTGTCGCGCAGGTCGACCACGCGCACGGCCTTGCCTTCGGCCTTGGGGATGGATTCCGACTGGCACAACTCCACGCGCGGGGTGACCAGGATTTCCGAGCACAAATTCTTGGCGATGCGCTTCTGCAATCCTTGCAGGGCGCGCATGTCTTCGACGAAGTATTCGTCCTTGATCTCCACCTTGACGCGCATCTGGTCGGACACGCCCTCGCGGATCAGTTCGATGAGGTAGTTCTGGCCCACCTCGGGCATGGCCATGAGGCACTGCTCGATCTGCATGGGGTAGATGTTCACGCCCTTGAGGATCATCATGTCGTCGGCCCGGCCGGTGATGCGGTCGATGCGCCGGTGGGTGCGGCCGCACTCGCATTGGCCCGGAATGAACCGGGTCAGGTCGCGGGTGCGGTAGCGGATGATCGGCATGCCCTCGCGCCGGAGCGTGGTCATGACCAGCTCGCCGATCTCGCCCTCGGCCACGTGCTCCCCGGTCTCGGGGTTGATGATCTCGGCGATGTAGGCGTCCTCCCACAGGTGCATGCCCTGCTGGTGCACGCATTCAAAGGCCACGCCCGGACCGTTCATCTCTGAAAGTCCGTAGGAATTGTACGCCTTGATGTGCATGAGTTCCTCGATTTTGGCCCGGGCCTCCTCGGTGTGGGGCTCGGCCCCGATGAGCGCGATGCGCCACGGCATCTCCTCGGGCTTGTAGCCCGCTTCACGGACCTTTTGGGCGAAATACAAGGCGAAGGACGGGATGATGTGCAGGACCGTGACCTGGTGGTCCAGGATCATCTTGATCTGGCGCCTGGTGTTGCCCGCGCCCGCCGGGATGGTCAGCATGCCCAGCCGTTCGGAACCGTAGTGGATGCCCAAGCCCCCGGTGAACAGGCCGTAGCCCGAGGTGTTCTGCAGGACGTCGGACCGGCGGCAGCCGCAGCAGTACATGGACCGGGCCATGAGGTCGGCCCAGGTGTCCAGGTCCTTCTGGGTGTAGAACACGGCCACGGGCGTACCGGTGGTGCCGCTCGACGCGTGCAGGCGCACGAAGTCGTCCAGGGGCCGGGTCAGCAGCCCGTGGGGATACTGGTTGCGCAGGTCGTCCTTGGTGGTGAAGGGAAGGGAGGTGATATCCGCAGGGCTCTTGATGTCGCCGGGCTCCACGCCCTTGAGGCGCTCGGAGTAGAAGGGCGACCGCTTGGCGATTTCGATGGTCTCTCTGAGGCGTTCGGCCTGGAGTTGTTCCAGGGCGGCGCGGTCCATGGCTTCAACCGGATCGTAGTACATAGCTGTTCCGCAGGCTTGAAGTTAGTCGGAGTCCTGGTGGAATCCCTCGGGCAGCTCGGAGGGATAGGCCGTGGCGTCCATGTTCTCGAACAGGGTGTATTCCTTCTTGAAGAAGAGCTCGCACCTGCCGGTGGGGCCGTTGCGCTGCTTGCCGATGATGACTTCCGCGTGGTTCTTGAGCGGGTTGTCCTCGCTCTTGTTGTACGCGGCGTCGCGGTAGAGAAAGATGATGATGTCCGCGTCCTGCTCGATGGCGCCGGACTCGCGCAGGTCCGACATCATGGGCCGCTTGTCCGTGCGCTCTTCGACTTTGCGGTTGAGCTGGGACAGGGCAATGACCGGCACGTTCAGCTCCTTGGCCAGGGCCTTGAGGTGGCGGGAGATGTCCGAAATTTCCTGCTCGCGGGAGTCCGGGCGGGCGCTGGAGCGCATCAACTGGAGGTAGTCCACGACCACCAGCCCGAGGTTGTGCTCGGCCTTGAGACGGCGGCAGCGGGCCTGGAGCTCCAGGGTGGAGAGGGCCGGGGTATCGTCGATGAAGATCGGGGCCTTGCTGAGCACGTCCGCGCCTTCGTACAGCTTGTTCCAGTCGGAGTCGTCGAGGTAGCCGGTGCGCAGGTTGGACAGCTCCACCTTGCTCTGCACGGCCAGCAGGCGGGTCATGAGCTGTTCCATGGACATCTCCAGCGAGAAGATGGCCGTGGGGCATTCGGACCGGGCTGCGGCGCGCAAGGCCACGTTCAGGGCGAAGGCGGTCTTGCCCATGGACGGGCGGCCCGCGATGATGATCAGGTCAGAGTTCTGCAACCCCGCGGTCATGCTGTCGAATTCGTGGTAGTGCGTCTGGATGCCCGTGACCACGGACTTGTTGTTGAACCGCGCGGTCAGCTCGTCGAAGACCTTGGACATCAACTGACCGCTGGACTGCATGCCGCGCATTTCCTTAGATTGCGCGATGCGGAAAATTTCCTTTTCGGACTCGTCCAGGACCTCGCCCACGTCGGCGGAGGAGAAGCAGTTGGAGATGATCCCGCTGGAGATGTCGATGAGTTCGCGCAGGATGCACTTGTCGCGGACGATCTGGGCGTGGTGCAGGGCGTTGGACGCGCTGACCACGGAGTCGGACAGTTCGGCCAGGTAGACCGGGCCGCCCACGGTGTCCAGGGTGCCGTTCATGGCCAGTTGGTTGGCGACGGTGACCACGTCGATGGGCTGGTGGTCGTCGTAGAGCTGGGTGAAGGCCTTGAAGATGTCCCGGTGGACGGGGGAATAGAAATCATCCGGGCCGATGATGTCCACCAGTTGGTGGAACATGGACTCGGACTGGAACACGCCGCCGAGCACGGACTGCTCGGCCTCGAAAGAGTGTGGGGGGACTTTGCGTAGGATATCGGAAGAGGCCCTGTCCAGGGCCTCTTCCGGATTATCTGCGTATTGGCCTGATTTAGGCCTCTGTGGTTTCGGCGTCGACATTCTCTACGGATTCCTCGACGGCCTCGGCCACTTCTGCGGTTTCTTCGACTTCTTCGATCTCCTCGACGACGGGGCCGCCGTGGCGGATGACGGAGAGCTTCAGCACGCCGTGCACGTCCGGGTGCAGGCGGATCTCGATCTCGTACTCACCCAGAGAGCGAATGGGTTCGGCCAGGATGATCTTGCGGCGATCGATCTCAATGCCGGCGGCTTCCATGGCGTCACCTATGTTGGAGGTGGTCACGGAGCCGTACAGCTTGTCGCCGTCACCGACCCGCACTTCGATCTCGATGGGGGCGGCGGCGATGCGGTCGGCCAGGCCCTCGGCCTGGGCGCGCAGGGAATCGGCCTGCTCCTGCAGCTTGCGGCGCTCCAGTTCGAACGCCTTCAGGTTGGCGGTGGTAGCCGGCTTGGCCAGTCCCTGGGGAATCAGGTAGTTGCGGCCGTAACCGGGCTTGACGGTAACGATGTCTCCGAGTCGACCCAGAGCGTCGACGTCAGCGCGTAAGATAAGTTTCATGGGTCCTCCCTCCTACATGGAGCTCCGTTTCTTCACATCGGTGCTGTGAACGGTGGTGTAGAAAAGCAGGGCCATCTGCCGGGCGCGCTTGATCTCGTTGGTCAGGCGGCGCTGGTGCTTGGCGCAGGTGCCGGTGATCCGACGGGCGATGATCTTGCCGCGTTCGGTGACGAAGTCGCGGAGGATATCCGGGCGCTTGTAGTCCAGGGGCAGCTCTGCGTCCGCGCAGAAGCGGCAGAACTTCTTCCTCGGGGTGAATTTCTTGCGGAAAGCCATGGTGAAACCTCCTAGGCAGCCAGTTTGACGGTCATGAATTTGAAGATGCCGTCAGCGATGCGGATGTTGCGCTCGAGTTCGGCAACCAGCGCGCCGGGGGCTTCGTACACCAGGCGAACGTAGTATCCACGGGTCTGCTTCTGGACGGGGTAGGCCAGTTGGCGCATGCCCCAGTCGTCGGTCTCAACCATTTTGCCGCCCTCGCGGTCCACGATGCCGGTCAGAGTGTCCAGGAGGGTGGTCCTGTCCTCTGCCGCCAGCTCCGGGGAGAGCAGGACGAGCGTCTCGTAATTGTTTGCCATTTCATTCTCCTTTTGGTCATTGGCCCTCCTCCACCTGGAGGAGAGCAAGGCAAGAGGCGTTACATATGGGGAATCGGTCCGCCTGTCAAGAGGCGGTCCCGGCTCCGGGCTCTCTATTTCTTATCCTTGTCGTCGGGCGGCGTCCAGCCGCATTGGTTCGACGGTCCTCATCCGCCGCCGAATTTTCCGCGCAGGAACCGGCCGATGGCCAGGCCCACGACGACCAGGGCGATGAGTTGCAACCATTCGGGCATGGGGCCCTCCTTAGACCTTCAGGTCCTCTCCGGTCAGGAGCTTGTATGCTTCGAGGTATTTCTCGCGGGTCCGCGCGGCGATGTCTTCGGGCACGTGGGGCGCGGGCGGCTGCTTGTTGAAGCCGATCTCCACGAGCCAGTCGCGGAAGTACTGCTTGTCGAAACTCGGCTGGGACTTGCCGGGCGCGTATCCCTCTTCGGGCCAGAAGCGCGACGAGTCCGGGGTCAGGGCTTCGTCGATGAAGAGCAGTTCCCCGTCCAGGATGCCGAACTCGAACTTGGTGTCCGCTATGAGGATGCCGCGCTGCTTGGCGTAGTCCCGGGCGCGGGTGTAGATGGAAAGCGCCAGCTTCTCGACCTTGCGCATCATCTCTTCGCCGAGCAGGTCGGCGGCCTTGTCGAGGGTGATGTTCTCGTCGTGCTCGCCCAGGTCCGCCTTGGTGGACGGGGTGAACAGGGCCTTTTCGAGCATCTCGGATTCCTTCAGCCCCTCCGGCAGCTTGTGGCCGCAGACCTCGCCGGTCTTCTGGTAGTCGGACCAGCCCGAGCCGGTGATGAAGCCGCGCACGATGCATTCGATGGGCAGGGGCTTGGCCTTTTTGGCCAGCACCGAGCGGTCCTGCAACTGGTCGCGGTACTTGCGCAACGGTTCGGGGTAGTCGTCCACGTTGGTGGCGAGGATGTGGTTGGGGACCAGGTCCTCCATCATCTTCATCCAGAACAGGGTGATCTGGTTGAGCACCTTGCCCTTGTCCTCGATGGGATCGGGCATGACCACGTCGAAGGCGGAGATGCGGTCGGTGGTCACCAGGAGCAGGGTGTCCGCGTCGATCTCGTAGATGTCGCGGACCTTGCCCCGCGAGATGAGCGGATATTCGGTGATGTTGGTTTCAAGAACGGCAGCCATGATATTTCCTCTATTGCTTGAATGTACTGTTACTTGTTGCGTTGTTCCACGCTGCGGGCGTGGGCTTCGAGCCCTTCCAGCCGGGCCAGCCGGGCGATCTTGGCGCCGTGCTCGGCCACGTAGCCCGGGCTGGCGGCGATCACGCTGGATCTCTTGCAGAAGTTCTGCACCGACAGGGCGGAGGAAAAACGGACCGTGCGCAGGGTGGGCAGCACGTGGTTGGGCCCGGCAAAGTAGTCGCCCACGGGTTCGGGCGAGTTGTGGCCCATGAAGATGGCTCCGGCGTGGCGGATGGAGCCGAGCAGGGACCACGGGTCGCCGACGGCCAGTTCCAGGTGCTCGGGCGCCAGCAGGTTGACCAGCTCCGTCCCGGCCTCGATGCCGGGCACGGTGACGATCGCGCCCCAGTCCTCAAGGGATTTCGCGGCGATGTCGCAGCGCGGCAGGGCGGCGCACTGGGTGTCCAGCTCCTTGCGGACCTGGTCGGCCAGGCCCTTGTCCGGGGTGACCAGGATGGACGCGGCCAGGGGGTCGTGCTCGGCCTGGGAGAGCATATCCGCGGCCAGCCAGGCCGGGGTGGCCGTGGCGTCGGCCAGGATGACGATCTCGGACGGACCGGCGACCATGTCGATGCCCACCTGTCCGATGAGCTGGGATTTGGCCGTGGCCACGAAGATGTTGCCCGGACCGGCCAGCACGTCGCACGGGGCGATGGTTTCGGTACCGAAGGCCAGGGCCGCGATGGCCCAGGCGGACCCGGCCAGGTGGATTTCGTCCAGCCCGAGCAGGGCGGCGGTGGCCAGGATATACGGGTTGAGCGTGCCGTCCTTGCGCGGAGGTGAGGTCACGGCGATGGAGTCGACCCCGGCCACCTGGGCCGGGATGGCGTTCATGATCAGGCTTGAGATGAGCGGGGTCTCCCCGCCCTGGCCGCCGGGCACGTACAGGCCCACGCGGTCCACGGGCCGGACCATCTGGCCGAGGATGGTGCCGTCTTCGGCGGTGGTCCACCAGGACTTTTCCTTCTGATTCAGGTGGAAGGCGCGCACCCGGTGGATGGCTTCCTTCAGTATCTCGACGTCCGCGTCCGGGATCTCGGTCAGGGCGGCGGCAATGGCCGCTCCGGGCACGCGCAGGGCGGCCGCGTCAAAGTCCGGGCAATCGAATTTACGGGTGTACTCGGCCAGGGCCTGGTCGCCGCGGCCGCGGACGTCGGCCAGAATATCGCGCACGATGGCGTCGACCTTGGTGTCCGGGTCTTTGCGCCGTTCCAGCCACCGGCCGATGGCATCCCAATCGTCCCGGTTCGCATATGTCAATTCTCTGCAATTCATATCGACCTCGAAAAAAGGCGGTTGTCCTGTTGTTCGTCCAAGGGGAAATTTTATAGCCGAGCGCCGATCAAAAGTCGAGGGCGGCCAGGCCTGGAATGCGGGGCGGGGGACGCCCCTCGATGTCGGGCCAGGGCCGGATGGCGTCGATACGCCTGCTCCCCGGCATTGTTGAAGAAATGGAAGAGGGCCGGGGTTTGCACTCCCCGGCCCTCTGGGCGTTACTTGGCAAATAAGCTTTTCAGCTTAAGGTTCTAAGCGAGCTTAGAACTTGTAGACAACACCAGTGGCGATCTTCCAGGCATCGTCCTCGACGTTCTGAGCGGTCCAGACGTCCTGGTCGAAGTCGGAATTGATGTAGCCCAGCTGGCCGTACAGGGTCAGCTCGTCGTACACGGCGTAAGCGGTGTTGAAGTCAACTTCCCACAGGGAGTCCTTCTCGGTCAGGTACTTGCCGTAGGTGCCGAGGGTGGCACGCTTGTCGTTGGTACCCTTGACGTACAGGACGTGGAAGTCGTGGGTCAGGCCTTCGGCGAAGGACTGGATGTCGGTCAGGGACAGGCCGAGGGTCCAGAAGCCCAGCGGGGTGTCGCCACCGTTGATGTCGTCAGAGGTGATGGAACCACCGCCGAACCAGAAGGAGCCAACGGCCCAGTCGCCGTCCAGGATGGGCATGGTCTCCACGCCGTCGCTGTTGTCGTCGTCGCTACCAGTGGTGTAGACGAAGAAAGCGGACACGGTCATGAAGTCAAAGCCGGTGTAGTCCAGGCCCAGGTCGAACAACCAACCGGAAGCGTCGTTGGTGTCGGTTTCGGCGTCGAGCTTACCATAGTTCACGTCGGCCTTCACGATGAAGGGATCGAACAGGGACATGGTGAAGTTGGAGCCAACCCAGTAAGCGGACACATCCTGGCCCTTAAGACCGGAGGTGACAGTGTCCTGGCTGACGTAGTTCAGGCCGCCGTTGCCGTACAGGAAGAACGGGGTGGCGGAGACGCCTTCGAAGGACAGGGGCAGGGCGACCAGGTAGCCGTCCAGGTAGTTGTTGTCATAGACGCCACCGGAGGTGACGGTACCCTTGGTAGGATCGTCGTTACCGGAACCGTTGGGGTCGTTGTCGAACAGGCGGGTGTAACCGGCCAGGACGGAGACGTTGTCGGTCACCGGAGCGGTAACCATGACGGCGCCGGCGCGCTCGGCCAGGACCATGGAAGCGGAACCAACGGACTGCGGCAGGGCGACGGTGAAGATACCACCCTTGACGTTGACGTCAGTGCCGGGCCAGTTGAAGTCGATGTACGCGTCACGGATGTTCAGCACGGCGTTGCCCATAGAGCTGCCGCCGCCGGACTGACCCAGGGCGAAACCGCCCTGACCCCAGTTCCCCTTGTCGGAACGCAGGCCGAGGACACCTTTCAGGTTCTCGTTGGCGGTGACGGTGAAGTACAGGTCGGCGCGCTCGAGGATGCGCATGTTCTTGGAACCAGCGTCTTTGTCGAAGTTCCAGTTGTCCATCCAGACGGCGTTCACGAGGAGGTTACCGGAGATGGAAACCTCGGGCGCCGCGGAAGCGGACACAGCCATACCCAGGACCATGACCAGGGCGATGGCGAGAAGGGACAAACGTTTCATTTGTGATCTTCCTTTTTTTGCAGTTAAAGACCAAGTTAACGCCTAAACTGCATCCCGTTTATCCCAGGTAAAGGGCTTTTGCAAGGATTTTGGGCCAAAAAAAGCATCGAAGTAAAAATTTTTTTACCGGCCAAAAAATTGAACTTCAGGGAGTGGTGGTTTAGTATAAAATAATTTTAATTCAAATGGTTATGCATGATAAATGTAAAGATGATTTGTGGCTGAAATTCCCGTATAGTCCTTCTTCGTACGAATTGTGTTGAAAAAAAACCGCACCGACATGGACACCGAGTACAAATTTTTTGCCGACCATTTTCCGGACACGCCGGGCGTCTATTTAATGAAAGATGGGCGCGGCCGAATCCTCTATGTGGGCAAGGCCAAGAAGCTGCGCCGCAGGCTGGCCTCCTACTTTCGCAAGCCGGCCGGGCAGACCCCCAAGACCCGCGCCCTGGTCACCCGCATCCGGCACATCGACACCCTGCTCACGGCCACGGAGAAGGAGGCTCTGCTCCTGGAGTCCGGGCTGATCAAGAAGCACCGGCCGCGCTACAACGTGGTCCTCAAGGACGACAAGCAGTACGTCCTCTTCCGCCTGGACCGCCAGAACGAGTTCCCGCGCCTGTCCATGACCCGCAAGGTGGTCCGCGACGGGTCGGTCTACTTCGGGCCGTTCACCTCTGCCTCGGCCGCGCGCACGGTCTGGAAGCTGCTCGGCAAGGTCTTTCCCCTGCGCAAGTGCAAGGACACCGCCTTCCGCAACCGGGTGCGCCCGTGCCTGTACCACGACATCGGCCAGTGCTGGGCCCCGTGCGTCAAGGACGTGGACCGCGAGGCCTACGCCGAGATGGTCCACCGGGTGGAGATGCTCCTGTCCGGCCGCAGCTTGGAGCTGGTGGACGACCTGACCCGCCAGATGAAGGCCGCTTCCCGCGACATGGAGTTCGAGCGGGCCGCCGAGTACCGCGACCAGATCCGGGCCGTGAAGAAGACCGTGGAAGGGCAGGCCGCCGTGATCCACGACAACCGCGACCGCGACATCGTCGGCTTGGCCGAGAACGGCCAGGGGCTCGGCCTCGGTCTGCTCTTCGTGCGCCAGGGGCGGCTGCTCGACCAGAAGCAGTTTTTCTGGCCCGGCCTGACCCTGGAGGAGGGGCCGGAGGTGGTCGAGAGCTTCATCGGGCAGTTCTACGGGCCGGGTCGGTTCATTCCGTCCACCCTGGTCGTGCCCATGGACCTGGAAGAGTCCCCGCTTCCCGAAGTCCTGGCCGAGCGCGGGGGCCGCAACGTGCACATCGTCGCGCCCCGCAACACCCAGGAGAAGCAGTTGCTCGGCATCGCCCGCAATGTGGCCGCGCGGTCCATGGAGGTCCGCGAGACCATCACCTCCCGGCTGCAAAAGGCCCTGCACCTGCCCGAGGAGCCCGTGCGCATCGAGTGCGTGGACGCCTCGCACCTGGGCGGCCGGGACATGCGCGTGGGCCAGGTGGTCTTCGAGGACGGGCGGCGCAACCCCGAGGCCTCGCGGGTCTACGCCTTCCCCGACCTGGAAGGGGCCGGGGACGACTACGCAGCCCTGGCCGGATGGGCGCGGCGGCGCATGGAGTCCGGTCCGCCATGGCCCGACCTGGTGCTCATCGACGGCGGCCGGGGCCAGATCTCGGCCGTGGAACGGGGACTGGCCGAATGCACCGAGGAGTGCGGCTGGGAGTTGGCCTCCATCGCCAAGGGCGAATCCCGGCGCGCGGGCGAGTTGGGCGACGTGATTTTCCGGCCCGGCCGCAAGAACCCCATGCCGCTCAAGCCCGGCAGCCCGGAGCTGCTCTTTTTGCAGAAGATCCGCGACGCGGCCCACCGCTTTGTCCTGGGCAGGCAGCGGCGGGCGCGCAAGAAGGCGGTCCTGAGCAGCGAGCTGACCTCCCTGCCCGGCATCGGCCCCAAGACGGCCCGCATCCTCTGGGACCGCTTCGAGTCCCTGGACGCCATGCTTGAGGCCGGGCCGCAGGCCATCGGCGCGCTGTCCGGCATCGGCCCCAAGCGGGCGGACAAGATCCACGCCGCCCTGCAGGCCCTCAGATCGTCACGGGAATCTTGATTTTTCGGGTTGAACCCCGAGGGGGATATGGTCTGTAGGGCAAAGCGGCCGAAGCCGTTCCCGTTGCCCCTCCGTTCATCCGGAGAGAGGCCGTGCACGATATGCGCGTCCCCGAGACCATGTTGAACGGTGGCCGGGCCATGCCCGCTCTCGGCCTCGGAACCTACCAACTCAACGGCTCGGTCGGAGTGGACGCTCTGCCCAAGTCCGCATCGCCCGAGCGCCAGGCCGAGAACATGAAGGTGTTCAACTTCGGGCTGTGCGACGCGGACATGGCGGCCATCGACGCGCTGGCGCGTCCGGACGGCCGCCTCAAGGGCCAGGACCCGGCGGTCTACGAGGAATTCTAGGCCGCTAGATGGTCATGGGCTCGCCGATGGCGAGTTCGAGCATCTCGGTGTCCGGGGCCACCAGAGCGAGCTGCTCGGCCATGGAGCGGGTGTTCTGGGCCAGGATGCCCCACGTCCCCCAGTGCTGGGGGATGAGCTTTTTGCATTTGAGCAGCTTGCAGGCGTAGGCCGCCTGCCGGGCGTCCATGGTGAACCGGCCGCCGATGGGCAGCATGGCCACGTCGATGTCGTGGAATTTTCCGATCAGTTCCATGTCGCCGAACAGGCCGGTGTCGCCCGAGTCGTAGACGCACAGGCCGCCCGGTTCGGTGATGACGAAGCCCGCGGGGAACCCCGATGTCGAGGAGTGGACGGCCTGGACCATCTGGATGTCCAGCCCCTTGCGGCTGACCGTGCCGCCGATGTTCATGCCCACGCCCAGGTGTTCGGGCAGCCCCTGCTTCATCAGGGACTGGATGACATCGAACATGGCCACCACTTCGGCGTCGTGCTTGACGGCCATCTCCAGGGTCTGGCCGATGTGGTCGTGGTGATCGTGGGTCACCAGGATGAGGTTGCATTCGTCCACGTCCTTATAGGATGTGGGGGCGCTGGGGTTGCCCACGAAGAACGGGTCGATGAACAGGGTGGCGTCTGCGGCCTTGATTCTGAAATTCGCGTGGCCGAACCAGGTAATTTCCATGGCGTTTCTCCTACTCCCCCCACCGCCTGAACAGGGAATGGGGGATGTCCAGTTGGTCGAGGACCTTGCCGGCCACCTGGTCGGTCAGGTCCGCAATGGTTGCCGGGCGATGATAGAAGCCCGGACATGCCGGTAGAATGACAGCCCCGGCTTGGGTCGCCGTGAGCATGTTTTGCAGGTGGATGGCGGAGAGCGGGGTCTCGCGAGGTACGAGGATCAGTTTCCTCCGTTCCTTGAGGGTCACGTCCGCGGCCCGGTGGATAAGGGTGTGGCCGAAGCCGGTGGCCACGGCGGACAGGGTGGCCATGGAGCAGGGGCAGATGATCATGCCGTCGTGCCGCCAGGAGCCGCTGGCGGGGGGGGCGGCGATGTCGTCGGGGGCGTGGACCGTGGCGCCGCGCGTGAGGGCGTCGGGTTGGAGGCCGGTTTCGAGTGCCAGCACTTCTCTGGCGGCGTCGGAGACTATGACGTGCAGTTCCACGTCGTCGCGATCGACGAGTCCCTGGATCAGGGAGGCGGCGTACAGGCTGCCGCTCGCGCCGCTGATTGCCAGGATGATGCGTTTAGATTCCATGTGTTCTCCCGCCCGGCTGCTACCTGAGCTTATAGACTTTTTTTAGACTTTTTTGCAAGGGGAAACCGCCAGGCGCGGTCCCTCCCTGTTCGTTGTTTCATTTTTGTGGTGGATAGTATAGCCTTGACAAAGGAGTAGGGGAAGTATAGCTACTTCCTTCCCGTGGGCTATTAGCTCAGTTGGATAGAGTGCTTGCCTCCGGAGCAAGAGGTCGCAGGTTCGAATCCTGCATAGCCCACCATGAAAAAAGAAAAAGCCCCCGCACATGTGCGGGGGCTTTTTCTTTTTTGCGCTAGGCCCCCTTGTCGTCCGTTTCCGGGAGCCAGAGGATGAACTTGCGGTCCTCGTGCATGATGTGGTTGGTCAGCCAGCGGCTGAGGAAGATGAAGACCTGGGAAAGGTTGGTCTTGACGAACATGTCGCGCCGGAAGTCGGCCACCTTGTCCTCGAACGCGCGGTGCTGGCCCGCGTGGACGTCGCTGCCGGGATAGTCGCAACTGCGCAGGATCGCTTCCTCGGCCCGAAAGTGGACCACTGAGTAGTCCCGCATCTTGTCGATGAGCGAGGTCATGAGCGGTTCGTCGTGGCGCTGGATGGCCGCATAGGTCTCGTTGATCAGGTCGATGAGTTCCCTGTGCTGGTCGTCCAGCTCGTCCATGCCCACGGACATGGTCTCGTCCCATTGAATGAGCGGCATCGGTATCCTCCGAACACGGTTTTGGTCTCGCGGAGATTAGCAGATGCGCGGTAAATGACAAGACCGGGAATCGGGTTGCGACAGAGTTTCACGATTCCGGCGGCTTGGAAGCGGGCACGTGTCCGGCGCGTGAAGAATCGGGAAGGGGCAGCCAGATTATAATACAAAAAAAGCGCCCGCCGTGCTTACAGGCAATACTGAGATCATACCCGGTTCGGAGGACTGAACAATGCGTAAAATGTTAACGATGTCAAACAACTGCCAGGAATGCGTCTTCCACCACAAGAAGTGCATTCTCGGGCACCAACGCCCCTGGAACGCCGCGAGCTGCGACGACTATCAACCCTATTGCCTGGTGTGCAACTACCCCGAGGAGTTCTGCAACACCTGCCGCAACCTCGCTTCGCGCTGGATGAAGCCGTTGGACGAGGATTTGCTGTCGGGCTACAGCCAAGCGTCGCCCGAGCGGTACGCCTGCGTCTGGGAACCGCCCTCGGCCACGAACTAGCCCACGGCGGCTCCCGCTCCGAGGTTCCCGCGCTGCTCGATTCTCCGCTTAACTTTTCCGTCTTTTCCGTCTAGATTGGCTCGCCACAAGTCAACAAACGGGAACCGCAATGGGATACAGGAATACGCGTGAATGCCTCGAGGCCCTCGAGGCACGGGGAGACCTCGTCCGCATCGACAAGTGCGTGGACGCGAAGCTCGAGATCGGCGCCATCCAGCGCAGGGTCTTCCGGGCCAAGGGGCCGGCCCTGCTCTTTGGCAACGTCCGGGGCTGCCGGTTCCCCATGGCCGCCAACCTCTACGGCACGCGGGAGCGCATGCGCTTCCTCTTTCGCGACACCGTGGAGACGGTGGAGCGGCTGATGAAGCTGAAGCTCGACCCCATGGAGTTCCTGCGCCGTCCGTGGCAGTATCTCGGCGCGCCCAGGACGGCCTGGCACACCCTGCCCAAAAAGGTCTCGGACGGGCCGGTCATGGCCAACGAGACCGTGGTGTCCAGCCTGCCGCAGCTCCAGTCCTGGCCCATGGACGGCGGCCCCTACGTGACCCTGCCCCAGGTCTACACCGAGGACCCGGCCGCGCCGGGCTTCGCCGGGTCCAACCTGGGCATGTACCGCGTCCAGTTGTCGGGCAACGACTACGTCCGCGACCGGGAGGTGGGGCTGCACTACCAGATCCACCGGGGCATCGGCCACCATCATGCCGAGGCCCTGCGCCGGGGCGAGCCGCTCAAGGTCAACATCGCGGTGGGCGGCGCGCCGTCCATGACCCTGGCCGCCATGATGCCCCTGCCCGAGGGGCTGGCCGAAATCTTTTTCGCCGGCGCGCTGGGCGGGCACCGCATCCCCATGGTCGTGCGGCCCGGCGGGCTGCCCATCTCGGCCGAGGCGGACTTCTGCATCTGCGGCACCGTGGTCCGGGGCGGGGAGAAGCCCGAGGGGCCCTTCGGCGACCACCTGGGCTATTACAGCCTGGCCCACGATTTTCCGGTTCTCAGGGTGGACAAGGTCTATCACCGCGACGACGCGGTCTGGCCGTTCACCACGGTGGGGCGTCCGCCGCAGGAGGACACGCTCTTCGGCCAGTTCGTCCACGAACTGACCGCCGAACTGGTGCCGTCGGTCTTCGCGGGTGTGCACGAGGTTCACGCCGTGGACGCGGCCGGGGTGCACCCGCTGCTCCTGGCCGTGGGCAGCGAGCGCTACGTGCCGTACGCGGCCGAGCGCCAGCCCCAGGAACTGTTGACCAATGCCATGGCCCTGCTCGGCAACACCCAGACCTCGCTGTCCAAATACGTGCTCATCGCGGCCCGCGAGGACCTGCCGCAGGGGGTGGGCTGCCACGATGTGCCCGCGTTTTTCCGCCATCTGCTGGAGCGGGCGGACCTGACCCGCGACCTGCATTTCATCACCCGGACCACCATCGACACCCTGGATTACTCGGGCATCAGCCTGAACCAGGGCTCCAAGCTGGTCCTGGCCGTGGCCGGGAACCGCAAGCGCGAACTGGCCGCCGAGGTCCCGGCCGGGCTCGACCTGCCGCGCGGCTTCCGCGATCCGAGGGTCTTCGCGCCGGGAATTCTGGTCGTCAAGGGCCCCAAGCACCGCCGCAAGCGGGACCAGCAGGACCCGGCCCTGGAGCGGCTGGGCGCGATGTTGGCCAAGGTTCCGGGCATCGAGGGCTTTCCCCTGATCGTGGTGGCCGACGACGCGCGTTTCACGGCCCAAGACTGGGACAACTTTCTGTGGGTGACCTTCACCCGCTCCGATCCGGCCACGGACATCTACGGCGCGGGCGCGTTCACCCACGCCAAGCACTGGGGCGCGGACAAGGCCCTGGTCGTGGACGCCAGACTGAAGACCTACCACGCGCCGCCGCTTGAGGACGACCCCGAGGTGGAAAAGCGGGTGGACGAACTGGGCGCCAAGGGCGGCCCGTTGCACGGAATCATCTAACGGAGAACCACATGGACGAAAAAGTCGCACAGGAATTGAAACTCGCCTTTGCCCTCGACCTCTACGAAACCGTCAAGGCCGCCCGGAAGAACCGGGATGAGCACGTCTTTCGGCACACCATGGCCGAGGAGGGCGGGCAGATGGTCTTCGTGGGCATGTTCCCCAAAAAGGACCTCATGGAGATGCCGAACATGACGGAGGAATTCGCGGCCCGCCTCCAGACCTTCAACCTGCTCGGGGTGGTTACGGACGGAAAGTCTGGCCTGGACATGTTCTACCTGGGCGGGATGAACAAGCCGTACACCACCCTGAATAACGGGCGGGACCTGGCCAGGACGCTGATCGACGAGCCGGTCTTCTCCTTTCTGGAGATGTATTTCAAGATCAAGGGGATGATGCTGGACTTCCGGATCCTGACCTACGACGAGTTCGTCAAGGCCGTGGAGAGCGAGGTCTTCAAGAATACCTCCTTCTCGCGCATGAGCGAGGCCCAGGAGCTCCTTGCGACCCTGGAAAACTAGTCGCCGGCACCATGAAATAAAGCGGCCGCGCCCCTTGGGGCGCGGCCGCTTTTCGTTCGGTGTCGTTATTCCCCTTGCAGGGTCTTCTGGACGGCCACTTCGAGCATGTGCGTGTGCAGCCGGGTGGAGATGGTGTCGCTGCGCTCGATGTTTTCGATCAGCTCGCGGAGCTTGTCCACGGATTCGAGGCAGGCGGTGACGATAATCTCCGAGGGGGCGATCTGCTTCTTGCGGATCATTTCGAGGACGTTTTCGAGCTTGTGGGCCAGATCCTCGATGGTTTTCAGCTTGAGCAGGTTGGAGCCCGCCTTGACCGAATGGGCGTCGCGGAAGATGGAATTGATGATCTCGGGGTCGCAGTCTTCGCCGCAACTCTCCAAATGCAACAGACCCGACTCGATGGCATCGAGCCGATCCGCTGTCTCTTCGAGAAAGATTTCGAGGACTTGGTCGCCTCGCTGTATCAATCCGCACCACCTTCGATGAGTTCGAGCGCCACTTGCGGTATGGTGTGCAGGTCGGGCTTGGATATCTGCATGTCCGCGCCCACCGACTCGCCCTTGTGCCGCAGTTCGTTCGTGATGATGGAAGAGTACAGTATAACGGGGAGGTTGCGCAAGACCGGATCCTGCTTGATGTTCTTGGTCAGGCTGAATCCGTCCATGAGCGGCATCTCGATGTCGGAAATGACCAGGTCCACGTATTCGGTGATGTCCTTGCCCTCGGCCTCGGCCCTGGCCTTGAGATCCAGGATGGTACGCAGGGCCTCGTCGCCGTTGTTGGTGATGATCGGCTGGAAGTTGGCCTCGGTCAGATTGGCCTTGATCATGGCCCGGATGGTGGCCGAGTCGTCGGCCACGAGGACCTTGTACTCGTTTTCGGACACGGCCATCTCCACGCCGTCGTCGGGCTCGAACTGGGACAGGATCGTCTCCAGGTCCAGGAGCTGGACGAAGTATTCGCCCTTGTCGATGAGGCCGATGATGGCGTCGGTGTTGGTGGAGATGATGCTCGACGGCGGGATGACTTTCTCCCAGCCCACGCGGTGGATCTCGGTCACGCCCGAGACCAGGAATCCGGTCACGGACTTGCTGAATTCGGTGACGATGACGATGTCCCGCTCGGTCTTGGGCATGTTCAGCTCCAGCCAGACGGACAGGTCGAGGACCGGGAGGATGAGGTCGCGCAGGGGGATGGTCCCCATGAACGAGGGGTGGGGGGCCGATTCGGGCGGTTCGAGGTTGGGGGTCTCGATGACCTGCATGACCTTGGCCACGTTGATGCCGAAGAAATTGGGAACCGGGTCCTTTCCTTCCTCGCGGAT
Organism: Pseudodesulfovibrio sp. 5S69; assembly: GCF_037094465.1. Classification (NCBI taxonomy): domain Bacteria; kingdom Pseudomonadati; phylum Thermodesulfobacteriota; class Desulfovibrionia; order Desulfovibrionales; family Desulfovibrionaceae; genus Pseudodesulfovibrio; species Pseudodesulfovibrio methanolicus. The sequence continues at coordinate 3,003,690 of NZ_CP146609.1, read as the reverse complement.
CTCGTTGATATAGAACTCGAGTATTTCGAGCTCGTTGGTTCCCGTCTCCAGAAGGATTCCGGTATCGATGGCGCTCTTACTCATATCCCTACTCCCTTATCGGATGTTCTTTCCTGGGTACCCATACCCGTCTGCATACGCTGTCGCACATTTTATGTCCACGCCATTAGATTGATAAGTAAGACATTTATAATGTGTTGGCACCATCGGACGGCCGGGTTATGGGGTTGACGCGATGGCTTCGCCCATGCACAAGAGAGACACGTGGAAAAGTTACCCAAACGGAAGGGAGATGCATGATGGACGGAAATATGTCTGTTGACCCGGCAAAGATTCGGAAAAAGCTTCTCGAGACCCTGGATGAATCGGCGGCCAAACTGGTTCCGTGGTTTTACGGCGACATGCCCGAATACTATTTCCAGACCCACGGCGAAGACGAGCAGATCAAGCACCTGATGGCCCTCATCTCCGGCATGGTCCGCGAGGAGAAACAGTCCATCGCCCTGCACAGCCCGTGCGGGGCCAGGGTGACGCACATCTCCCCGAGCGGGGATATGGACACCCTGGGCTGGGTGCTCAAGCAGTACCGCGACAAGGACATCCAGCACGCGCGCATCTATTCCAGCCGGGACGACACCATCCGCCTGGACACCTTCGTCATCGGCCCGCAGCCGCTGTGCGCGGCGGACAACGCGGGCGTGAAGGAGGTCCTGGAAAAGGCCCGTGCCGGAGAGATGCACCTCGACCCCGGCGACCTGAACGGGTTCGAGCAGTTCCTCGGCTGGATCAGCGAAGATTACATGGAGAAGTTCGAGCCCGCCCGGGCCATACGCCACTTCAAGACCTGCGGCTGTGTGGAGAACGTGGAGCGGGTCCAGGTGCAGCTCGAAAAGGACGTCCATCCCGGCTTCGACCGTATCGGCATCGCCATGGCCCAGCCGCCGAAAAAGGGGGTGCTGCACACGGTGGTCAACGTCATCGCCCGGGCGGGCATTCCCGTGGACCGGGCCTATGCCGACGAGTTCGAGCGGCCCGGACTGCCCGCCATTTCCATCATGAGCTTCTACCTCGACCAAAAGCGCGTGAACCTGGACGAGGGCGGTGAACCGTGGCGGAAGCTCAAGCGCCAGCTCGAGATGTGCAAGTGGTTCGCGCCGCACGGCCTGGACGCCCTGGCCTACGAGGACGGCTGGGAGCTCGGCCAGGTCATGCTCATGCAGGCCGCGGGCGAATTCGCCCACCAGTTCCTCATCCGCAAGGATCTGCACGCCTACACCTCCTCGCGCATCGTCTACGCCATCCTCAAGCACAGGGACGTGGCCGGGATGCTCATGGAGTACTTCGACATCCGCTTCAATCCGGCGTTCGCGGGCGACCGGGCCAGGGCCGTTCGCGACCAGCGCGACCGCGTCCGCGCGGCCATACGGGACGTGGACAACGCCATCCACCGCGACATCCTGACCTACATCTACAAGTTCTTCCGCTACACCCTGCGGACCAACTACTACCTGGAGCACAAGCTCGGATTGAGCTTCCGCCTCGACCCGCTCATCCTGGCCCCGCTGCCGCGCAGGGAGCGGCCCTTCGGGCTGTACTGCTTCCACGGCCCGTATAGCTGGGCCTTCCAGGTGCGCTACCGCGACATGGCGCGCGGCGGCGTGCGCGTGGTCCGGACCTGGAGCCAGGAACAGTTCGAGGTCGAGTCCAACCGGCTGCTCGACGAGGTCACCAAGCTGGCCCGCGCCCAGCAGTTCAAGAACAAGGACATCCCCGAGGGCGGCTCCAAGGCCGTCATCCTGCTCGGTCCCGAGGGGGACATCGACCTGGCGCTCAAGTCCATGGTCGATTCCTTCCTGGACCTGCTGGTCGTCCCGGAAGGGGCGGAGGGCTTCGTCCAGCCCGGCATCGTGGACTATCTGAACCGCGAGGAGATCATCTTCCTGGGCCCGGACGAGAACATCACCCCGGCGCACATCCAGTGGATGGCGGACCGGGCCGCCCGGCGCGGCTACAAGTGGCCCAGCGCCTTCATGAGTTCCAAGCCCGGTGCGGGCATCGCCCACAAGCAGTACGGCGTGACCTCGGAAGGGGTCATCGTCTTCGCCGAGGAGTTGCTGCACACGCTGGGCATCGACCCCAGGAACCAGCCGTTCACGGTCAAGCTGACCGGCGGCCCGGCCGGGGACGTGGCCTCCAACGTCATGCGCATCCTCATGCGCGAGTACGGCGACAACGCCCGGATACTGGCCATGTCCGACGGCCACGGCGCGGTCTACGACCCGGACGGCATGGACCACGCCGAACTGCTCCGGCTCATGGACAACGATCTGCGGACTTCGGATTTCAACAGGGACCGGCTCAAGGGCGAGGGGGCTTTCGCGGTCACTGCGGCCGAGCCCCAGGGCATCCGCATCCGCAACGCCTTGCACAACACGGTGGTGGCCGACATCTTCATACCGTCCGGGGGCAGGCCGGACACGGTGAACATGACCAACTGGAAGGAGTTCCTGCAAAAGGACGGCACGCCCTCGGCCAGGGGCATCGTCGAAGGGGCCAACATCTTCATCTCGACCGATGCCCGCGTCATGCTCGAAAAGGCCGGGGTCCCGGTGGTTCCCGGCCCGTCGGCCAACAAGACCGGCGTGATCTGCTCGTCCTACGAGATCCTGGCCGGGCTCATCCTGAGCGAGGAGGAGTTTTTGGGCATCAAGCAGGACTACATCGCCCAGCTCCTGGACATCCTCCGGCTGCGGGCCCGGTCCGAGGCGCGCCTGCTCATGCACGAGTACAAGCTGTCCGGCGGGCGGCGGACCATCACGCAACTCTCCTATGCCCTGTCCGAGTCCATCAACACCCTGGCCGACCACGTGGACGCCGTGCTCACGGAATCCGTGGACAGGGTGGCCGACGACCCGGAACTGGTCGAAGTCCTGCTGTCCTACTGCCCGGACGTACTGGTCGAAAAATACCGCGACCGGATCGTGAACGACCTGCCGAGGCCTCACCAACTGGCCCTGCTGGCCTCGTTCATCTCGGCCAGGATGCTCTACCAGGAAGGCTTGGGCTGGGCCGACCGGCTGGTCTCCCTGCGCGACGTGCGCGAGGTGGTCTTCGGCTACCTCGCACAGGAGAAGGTCGTGGCCGGGCTCATGGCCGAGGTGCGCGGCGCGGGCCTGCCCCACGCCGAACTCATAGACCGCATCCTGGACTTCTCGGGCCGCAAGCTCCTGACCCTGGACCGTCTCGGGCTGGGGTAGGGCGGAAGGTGCGACAATGCCCGGCATCCCCGTCACGGGGGTGCCGGACTTGACAAGCGAGGTGTCTGTACGTATTGTTATAACAAATGAGTGATTATTCATGTGAGGGAAGAAATGTCGAATATTGCTTGCAGTGATACCGAGCAGCACGCAGAGAATGTCGCTGCCGCCCGAGAGTCCATGCTCTCCGAACGGGAATTCCTGTTCCTGGCCGAACTGTTCAAGGCCTTGGGGGATTACACCCGCGTGCGCATTCTGTTCGCCCTGTCCATCGGCGAACTCTGCGTCTGCGCCCTGGCCGAGGTCCTGGACATGTCCCAGTCGGCCATCTCCCATCAGCTCAGGCTGCTTCGAGCCGCCAAGCTGGTGCGCTACCGCAAGGAGGGCAAGAACGTTTTTTATTCCCTGGACGACGACCACGTGCGCAACCTGGTCTCCCAGGGATTGGACCACATCAAGGAAGAGGCGTAGCCCGCCTCCTCCTTTTTTTTTGTCCTTTTCTATGAATAGGTATTCACTTGTGAATAAAATGTCTTTGTAGGTTTTGTATGGTCGATATCGTCGTCAATGTCCTGGTCGAGTCCTGGAACGTGCTGGTTGAGGCCGCACCGTACGTCCTCTTCGGGTTTTTCGTGGCCGGTCTGCTCAAGGGGTTCGTCCCCGATTCGTTTATGGCCCGCCATCTGGGAGGCAAGTCTGTGGGCGCGGTGCTCAAGGCCGCCGTCATCGGCGTGCCGCTGCCGCTTTGCTCCTGCGGCGTGCTGCCCGCGGCCCTCGGCCTGCGAGGGCAGGGCGCCAGCAAGGGGGCGACCACGGCCTTCATGATCTCCACGCCCGAGACCGGGGTGGACTCCATGGCCGTGACCTACGCCCTCATCGATCCGCTCATGACCGTCATCCGGCCCGTGGCCGCATCCATTACCGCCATCTTCGCCGGGGTGCTGATCAACGCCTTCCCGGACGACAAGGACGAACCCCGGTCCCTGGCCGGACTGTCCGACGGCGCGGCGGCCTGCACCGGCTGCGGCTGCGGCGGCTCCTGCGCCGTGCCCCCGCCGCCCACCTTCAAGGGCCGGTTCTCGGCGGGCATGCGCTACGCCTTCGGCGAGATGATCGAGGACATCGGCCGCTGGCTCCTGGTGGGCGTGCTCATCGCCGGGGTCATCTCGGCAGCTATCCCGGCGGACGCCGTGGACCGCTGGGTGGGCACCGGCCTGTTCTCCTACCTGGCCATGCTCGTGGTGGCCCTGCCGCTGTACGTCTGCGCCACGGCCTCCACGCCCATCGCGGCTTCGCTCCTGCTCAAGGGGCTCTCTCCGGGCGCGGCCCTGGTCTTCCTCCTGGCCGGGCCGGCCACCAACGGCGCGACCATCACGGTCATGCTCAAGACTCTGGGCAAGCGGGCCGCCGGGCTCTACGTGGCCTCCATCATGGTCTGCTCCCTGGTCCTGGCCTGGGCCACGGACCACCTGTACGCAGCGCTTGGCCTGGACATCCGGGCCACGGTCTCGGACGTGGGCGAGTTGCTGCCCCACTGGGTGGGCGTGGCCGCCGCCGTGCTCACGCTGGCCCTGGTGGCCAAGAGCTTCCTGGGCTCCTTCCTGTCCGGTGATTCGCACTCCCACGGCGGCTGAGGCTAGCATCGGGGCCGGTCGGTTCCCGCATTTCGGACGCGGCGGCAACGGGCTGTCGCGTCTTTCTTTTCTCGGCGCATCATGCTAAAAGCCCGCCAGCAAATCCAAGGGGAATCGGAATGAAGAAAATCCTGCTCGCCCTGGCCGTAATCCTGGCCCTGGCCACCACGGCCCAGGCCGAGAACATCAAGATCCGCTTCGGCATCCTGCCGGTTATCGACACCCTGCCGTTGCAGGTGGCCGAGAAGGAAGGGCTGTTTGCCGAGCACGGCCTGGACGTGACCCTGGTGCGGTTCATGTCCGCGCTGGAGCGCGACATGGCCATGCAGACCGGCCAGATCGACGGCTACTTCGGCGACCTGGTGGCCACCTACCTGCTCCTGGACCGGGGCGTGCCCATGCACATCGCCCTGACCTCCTGGCGGACCACGCCGGGTTATCCCATGTTCGGCATCGCCCTGTCGCCCGCCAACCGGGACAGGGACCTGGCCGGGATGGGGGGCCGCACCCTGGCCCTGTCCAAGTCCACGGTCATGGAGTTCCTGGCCGACAAGCTGGAGGACCACCTCGGGGTGAAGCACGATTATTTCGAGCGGCTGGAGGTCAAGAAGATGCCCATCCGGTTGCAGATGCTCCTGACCGACCAGGTGGACTCGGCCCTGCTGCCCGAGCCGCTGCTCTCCCTCGCCCGGCTCAAGGGCGGCAACGTCCTGGCCACGGCCGAGGAACTGGACCTGCCGCTGACCGTGCTCTGCCTGCACAAGCGCTATTTCGAGAACGGGGGCTCGGCCTACGGCGAGTTCCTGGCAGCCTACGGCGAGGCGGTCCGGCGGCTCGCCGAGAACCCGGAGAAGTACCGCGCGCTCATGGCCGAGACCTGCCGCATCCCCAAGCCGCTCGTCTCCCAGTTCCCGGTCTATCCCTTCCCGGCCCCCGCGCTGCCCGCCGCCGCGGAGCTGAATGAGGTCCAGGACTGGATGATCGCCAAGGGGTTGCTCAAAGAACGGGTGCCCGACGCCGCAGCCCTGCCGCCCGCGCATAATTAGCTCATGTTGACCGCCGAGAACCTGGGTAAATCCTATGACGGCAGGACCGTCATCACGGACGTCTCCTTCAGCCTTGAGCAGGGCGAGACCCTGGCCGTGGTCGGCCCGTCCGGCTGCGGCAAGACGACCCTGCTCTATCTGTTGAGCGGGCTGGCCGCACCGGACACCGGGCGCGCGCTGCTCGGCGGCGAGCCCATCACCGGCCCGACCTCGGACATCTCCATCATTCTCCAGGATTACGGCCTGCTGCCCTGGCGCACGGTCATCGACAACGTGGCGCTCGGCCTCAAGGTCCAGGGCGTTGGCCGCAGGGAGCGCATCGAGCGGGCGCGCGCCCAACTGGCCGAGGTCGGCATCACCGGACGCGAAAACGATTATCCGGCCAACCTTTCGGGCGGGGAGCAGCAGCGGGTGGCCATCGCCCGCGCCTTCGTCACCCGGCCCCGGCTGACCCTGCTGGACGAGCCCTTTTCCTCCCTGGACGCCCTGACCCGCGAGCGGCTGCAACTGGCCCTGCTCGAGGCGTGGCAGGCGCGCAGGGTGCCCTATGTCCTGGTCACCCATTCGCTTGAAGAGGCGGTCATGCTCGGCCAAAAGATCATGGTCATGTCCGCGCGTCCGGCCCGTCCCGTGGCCGTGTTCGACAACCCCGGCTTCGGCGATGCGCACATCCGCGACACCGAGGCGTGCTTCGCGCTTCTGAGGGAGCTGCGCCACACCGTGGAGGCCCAGTGGTGAGGCCTGTGGGCGCCATCCTGCGCTACGGCCTGGTCATCCTGGTCGTGGGCGTGCTCTGGAAGCTGACCGCCGTGGCCCTGGGCGGGGTCATCCTGCCCAACCCCGAGGACGCCCTGGCGGCTCTGGGCCAGGCCATGACCACGCAAATCTTCTGGGAGCACTTCGGGGTCAGCCTGTACCGCTCGGTGACCGCCATGGCCCTGGCCTGGGTCACGGCTTTTCCTCTCGGCCTGGTCATGGGCAGCGTCAAGCGTGTGGACGACCTCCTGGCCCCGTTCGTCTTCCTGACCTATCCGGTCCCAAAGATCGTGCTCCTGCCCGTGTTCCTGCTTCTGCTCGGCCTGGGCGACACCTCCAAGATCGCCATGATCGCGCTCATCCTCGGCTACCAGATCCTGGTCACCACCCGCGACGGGGTGCGCTCCATCCATCCCAAGTACTTCGATTCGGTCCGCTCCCTGGGGGGCTCGAACATGGACGTCCTGCGCGAGGTCCTGCTCCCGGCGGCGCTCCCGCACGGGTTCACGGCCCTGCGCCTGGGCACCGGCGTGTCCGTGGCCGTTCTTTTTTTCGTTGAATCCTTTGCCACCACCAGGGGGCTGGGATATATGATCATGGACGCCTGGGGGGCCATGGACTATCTGACTATGTTCTCCGGCATCCTCGGCATGTCGATCATGGGCGCGGCCCTGTACGAGGTCGCCAACGTCCTGGAACGCAAGACATGCAAGTGGATGTTCTTGCGCGCCAAGGAGTAATTCCGGAGGAAATCGTTCTGCCCGTCACCAAGCTTGAATTCGACGACGGCCATATGGCCAGCCAACTTTTCGGTCCCCACGGCCAGCATCTGAAACTCCTGGGCGAACGCATCGGCGTGCGTATCGAGAGCCGGGGCAACACCCTGGTCATCCACTCCCCGGAGGGGGAGGAGCAGAAGGGCGATCTGGCGGCCCAGGTCCTGACCCAGCTCTACGCCATGATCCGGCGCGGCAAGTCCGTGTACCCGCAGGACGTGGACTTCGCCTGCCGTATCCTCGAGCGCCAGCCCTCGGCCGACGTGTGCGAGGTCTTCAAGGGCGACGTCTACGCCACCTCGGCCAAGCGGACCGTGTCGCCCAAGTCCCTGAACCAGCGGGAATATCTCGACGCCATCCGCGAGTCGGACATGACCTTCGGCATCGGCCCGGCGGGCACGGGCAAGACCTACCTGGCCGTGGCCATGGCCGTGGGCGCGCTGACCCGCCGCGAGGTCAAGCGCATCGTCCTGACCCGTCCGGCGGTGGAGGCGGGCGAGAAGCTCGGCTTCCTGCCCGGCGACCTGGCCGAGAAGATCAACCCGTACCTGCGGCCGCTCTACGACGCCCTGCACGACATGCTCGATTTCGCCAAGGTCCAGGATTACCAGGAGTCCGGGGTCATCGAGGTGGCCCCGCTGGCCTTCATGCGCGGGCGCACCCTGAACGACGCCTTCATCATCCTGGACGAGGCCCAGAACACCACGCCCGAGCAGATGAAGATGTTCCTGACCCGGCTCGGCTTCGGATCCAAAGCCGTGGTCACCGGCGACGTCACCCAGATCGACCTGCCGGTCCACGCCAAGTCCGGCCTGCTCCACGCGAGGCGCATCCTCGAAGGGGTCAAGGGCGTGAAGTTCATCACCTTCGACGAGAAGGACGTTATCCGCCACCCGCTGGTGGGGCGTATCGTCCGGGCCTACGACGCCCATGAGGGCAACGAACAATGAGCGTGAGCGGCCCGGTGGAGATCGTCAGGGAGACCCGGCTCGACCCGAGGTTCCCCTTGTCCCGGTCCGAACTCGGGGCGTTGGCCGCGATCCTGCTGGACGCCTTGGGGCTCACCGGCCGCACCTTCGAGCTCCAGTTGGTGGATGACCGCGAGATCGCCCGGCTCAACCGCGAATTTCTGGGCTGCACCGGCCCGACCAACATCCTCAGCTTCCCGGCCCATGACTCGGAGGACCCCGGCAAGGACGGGAGCGGAGAGGTCGGCGAACCCGGCGACCAAACCTTTCTCGGCGAGCTGGCCCTGTCCGTGGACGCCCTGGCGCGGGAGACCGACCTGTACGGCCAGGCCCCGCTGGAGCACCTGGCCCGGCTGTTGGCCCACGGGCTGCTGCACCTGGCCGGGTTCGACCACGGCGAAGTCATGTTCGACATGACGGACGCGGCCGTGGACCGGGTCCTGGACGAATACGCGGAGGCGGCGGGGTAGATATGCGCGGCATCCGAGGCAAGCAGCTGTACAATTTGCTTTTTTACGGCGTCATCTTCGCGGTGGCGGCGGTGGGCTCGCTGGCCTACATGGGGGTGCGCGAGATCCGTCACGACGCGGCCATGGTGGCCGTGGAGAACTCGGCGCGCGGCTTGTCCGGCGCGGTGACCGTGCTCCTCAACGCGGTGCGCAACTCCAACCAGGAGATGGGCCAGGGGCTGCTCAAGAGTCTCAAGCCCGCCGCCCTGCGCAAGGAGTTCGGCGCGGTGCTCAAGGACCACCAGAACCTGGAAGCGATCATGCTCAGCGACGGGCAGGGGCTGCGCTACCTGCTCACCCGGCGCTTCGGCGGCATGGTCGAGGCCGTGCCCGACGACCTGCACACCGTTCTGTCCTGGACCCTGCTCAAGGACGGCAAGGCGGGCGACAAGCCCTTCCTCGGCTGGAAGATGGACCTGGCCCAGGTGGACACCGTCCTGTCCGACGAGTTCAGCCACCTGGAACCGGGCCAGGTCAACTGGCGCAGCGCCAACCGCTTCCACCACGTCAACGTGGCCTGGATCACGGCCTCCTCCCTGGTGGAGTCGGGCTCGGGCCAGCGGCTGATGCTCTCCTTCGCCTTTCCGGCCGAGGCCATCCTGTCCCAGCTCAGCGGGGCGGAACGTGGCGGGGCGGAGCGGATTTTCCTCTACTGGGGCGACGGCCGGGCCATGCCCGTGAGCGGGCTGGGCACCGACGTGTCCCCGGACCTGGCCGGACAGGCCCTGACCCCGGACAAGTTGCCCGACCCGGTGGTCCGCAAGGCCGTGTCCGGGCTGGCCGCCCTGGAGGACGGAACCCCGGACAAGCCGTTTTCCTTCACCTCGGGCGGCGAGACTTGGTGGACCTGGGCCATGCCCCTGTCCATCTTCGGCGACACGCTTTCCCTGGGCGTGGCCGTGCCGCGCCAGAACGTCCTGTCCACCCTGACCAGCGACTCCTTCCTCCAGGCCGGCGCCGTGGTCCTCATCCTCATGGCCTTCGGCGTGCTCTTCATCCTGCACCGCAGCCGGGGTCGCATCGAATCCCTGGGCATGCGCCGCGAGGCCGCGACCACCGCGGGCGAGGTCATCGACCTCATCCAGACCGGGGAGGGCGGCAGGCTGGAGTTCAAGCAGACCCTGCGCTTCAATATCAAGTCCGGCAAGAACGGCAAGGAGATCGAGCACGCCTGCCTGAAGACCGTGTCCGCGTTTCTCAATTCCGAGGGCGGGACCCTGCTCGTCGGCGTGGCCGACGACGGCACCGTGACCGGTTTCGACGAAGACAACTTCGACAGCGATGACAAGGCGCTCCTGCACTTCAACAACCTGGTCGACCGACACATCGGCACCGAGTTTTCGCGCTACATCGACAGCCGGGTCATCGAGGTGGGCGAAAAGCGGGTCCTACGCGTGCACTGCATTCCGGCCCCGGTCCCGGCCATCCTGGACGCGGCCAAGGGCGAGGAGTTCTACGTGCGCAGCGGGCCGGCCAGCCGGTGCCTGACGCTCAAGCAGTTCCACGACTGGCTCGGCAGGCACCAGTAGCCGCGCACCCTTGGCCCGCCTTGGGTTCCCGGATTTCCGGCGGCCAAATTCCTTTACATTCAAATTAATATGGGCCAAACTCCATCTCTTTCCTGATATCATGGCAATCGATGATGGAGTAAACGTACGATGCCCAAACATTTTCTGACCATTCTGGACATCCCCAGGGATGAAGTGAAGCAGGTTATCCTGCGCGCCAAGGAGATGAAGGACGCCAAGGTCCGCACCGATCTCCTGGACGGCAAGACCGTGCTGCTGATTTTCGAAAAAGCGTCCACCCGGACCCGCGTGTCCTTCGAGGTGGGCGTGCGCCAGTTGGGCGGGGACCCGGTGTTCATCGCCGCCCGCGACTCCCAGTTGGGGCGCAGCGAACCGCTCAAGGATACCGCCCGTGTCCTCTCCCGATACGCCGATGGGCTCGTCGTGCGAACCTTCGGCCAGGAGAAGCTGGAAACCCTGGTCGATTACGGCGACATCCCGGTGGTCAACGCCCTGACCGACGAATACCACCCGTGCCAGGTCATGGCCGACGTGCTGACCATGTTTGAACGCACCCCGGACCTGGACAAGGTCAAGGTGGCCTGGGTCGGCGACGGCAACAACATGGCCCACTCCTTCATCAACGGCTCGGCCGTTTTCGGCTACGAGCTGCGTCTGGCATGCCCCGAGGGGTACAAGCCCGACCAGGCCATCCTGGACAAGGCCGTCAGCCTCGGCGCCAAGATCACCCTGACCGAAGACCCCAAGGCCGCCGTGGCCGGGGCGGACTACGTCAACACCGACGTGTGGGCGTCCATGGGCCAGGAAGAGGAGCAGAAAAAGCGCGAGGCCGCCTTTGCCGGGTACATGGTGGATGAGTCCCTCATGGGCTTGGCCGCCCCGAACGCGAGCTTCATGCACTGCCTGCCCGCCCACCGCGGCGAGGAGGTCTCCGAGTCCGTCTTCGAGTCCCCGGCCTCCATCGTCTGGGACCAGGCCGAGAACCGGCTCCACGCGCAAAAGGCGATCCTTGAGTGGATCTTTAAATAATTCGATCAAGTACGAGGAATATACAATGCAGAAAATAGATAAGGTCGTGCTCGCTTATTCGGGCGGGCTGGACACCTCCATTATTCTCAAGTGGCTGAAGAACAACTACGATTGCGACGTGATCTGCATGACCGCCGATCTCGGCCAGGGCGAGGAGATGGACGGCATCGAGGCCAAGGCGCTCAAGACCGGCGCGGTCAAGGCCTACGTGGAGGATCTCCGCGAAGAGTTCGTACGCGACTACGTCTTCCCCATGTTCCGGGCCAACGCCCTGTACGAGGGCCGCTACCTGCTGGGTACGGCCATCGCCCGGCCGTTGATCTCCAAGCGCATGGTCGAGATCGCCGAGATGGAGGGCGCCCAGGCCGTGGCCCACGGCGCCACCGGCAAGGGCAACGACCAGGTTCGGTTCGAGCTGGCCACCATGGCCCTGAACCCGAGGCTGACGACCATCGCCCCGTGGCGTGAGTGGGAGCTCAAGTCCCGCACTGACCTGATCAATTTCGCCAAGGACAACGAGATCCCCATCCCGGTCAGCCGCAAGAAACCGTGGTCCATAGACGCGAACCTGCTGCATACCTCGTTCGAGGGCGGCGAGCTGGAAGACCCGTGGAACGCGCCCGGGCCGGACTGCTACCGGAACATCACCCCGCCCGAGAAGTGCCCGGACGAGCCCGAGGAGATCACCATCGACTTCGAGGCCGGCGACCCCATCGCCATCAACTCCGTGAAGTACTCCCCGGCGGCCCTGCTGGCCAAGCTCAACGAGTTGGGCGGCAAGCACGGCATCGGCCGGGTGGACATGGTGGAGAACCGCTTCGTGGGCATGAAGTCCCGCGGCGTGTACGAGACCCCCGGCGGGACCATCCTGGCCGCCGCCCACCGCGACCTGGAAGGGCTGTGCATGGACCGCGAGATGATGCACCTGCGCGACTCTCTCATTCCCAAATACGCCGAGATGGTGTACTATGGGTACTGGTTCTCGCCCGAGCGCGAGGCCCTGCAGGCCATGATCGACAAGTCCCAGGAAAAGGTCACCGGCACCGTGCGGGTCAAGCTGTACAAGGGCAACTGCGTGCCGCTGGGCCGCAAGTCCCCGTTCTCGCTTTACAATTCCGAGCTGGCCACCTTCGAGGAAGACTACGTGTACGATCAGGCCGACGCCGCCGGATTCATCAAGCTGGTGGGCCTGCGCCTGAAGGGCCGCATGCAGCAGTCCAAATGGGGCGGGAAAGAGACCGAAGACTCCTGCGAGTAAGCCATGGCAGACAAGAAGATGTGGGGCGGGCGGTTCGCACAGGGAACCGCCGCGTCCATGGAGGCGTTTTCCGAATCCGTGTCCTTTGACCGGCTTCTTTACGCCGAGGATATACGCGGCTCCCAGGCCCATGCCCGGATGTTGGCCAGGCAGGGTTTTCTGACCGCCGACGAGGCCCGGGCGATCTGCGACGGCCTGGACAAGGTCAAGTCCGAGATAGAGTCCGGCGAGTTCGTCTGGAAGACCGAGATGGAAGACGTGCATATGAACGTCGAGTCCCGGCTGACCGAGATCATCGGGCCGCTCGGCGGCAAGCTGCACACCGCGCGCAGCCGCAACGACCAGGTGGCCCTGGACTTCCGCCTGCACGTGGCCGCGCGGTTGACCGTCTGGCAGGAGCACCTCGCCTCGGTCGTCACGGTCTTTGTGGACCGCGCCGAGGAGCACAAGGACACCATGCTGCCCGGCTGTACTCATTTCCAGCCCGCCCAGCCCGTGACCCTGGGCCAGCACCTGCTGGCCTACTGCCAGATGTTCAAGCGCGACTTTGAGCGCGTGGCCGACGCCCTGAAACGGGTCCGGGTCATGCCGCTCGGCGCGGCGGCCCTGGCCGGGACCACCCATCCGGTGGACCCGCAGGCCGTGGCCGACGACCTCGGGCTGCCCGCGACGTTCGCCAACTCCATGGACGCCGTGTCCGACCGCGACTTCGTGCTCGAAGCGGTGTTCGCGAGCTCCCTGATCATGGCCCACCTGTCGCGCATGTGCGAGGAGCTGATCATCTGGGCCAACCCGAATTTCGGTTACGTCAAGCTGCCCGACCAGTACTCCACGGGCTCCTCGATCATGCCCCAGAAGAAGAACCCCGACGCCTGCGAGATCATGCGCGGCAAGACCGGCCGCGTGGTTGGCTCGCTCATGGGGCTGCTCGTCCTGATCAAGGGGCTGCCCATGACCTACAACCGGGACATGCAGGAGGACAAGGAGCCGTTTTTCGACGCGGACCGCACGGTCACCGCCTCGCTGGGCATCATGGCCGACATGCTCCGGCTCATGGAGTTCGTGCCCGAAAAGATGGCCGAGACCGTCAAGCGCGGCTTCCTGAACGCCACGGAGCTGGCCGATTACCTGGCTGCCAAGGGGGTGCCCTTCCGCGAGGCGCACCACATCACCGGCGCGGCCGTGGCCTATGCCGAGGGCAGGGGCGTCGGCCTGGAGGATCTCGGGCTGGACGAGTTGAAGCGTTTTTCCGGCGAGATCGGGGAGGACGTTTACGCCGTGCTCGACTACTCGGCGGCCATCCGGCGGCGAATCACCCCCGGTGGCACTGGCCCGGAGTCGGTGGCGACGCAGATCAGGGCGTTGAGGGAGTGGCTCGGCACCCTGTAGGGAGTGTCTGTAATCCGAGTTTTTTTGCCGATTCACTTGATTTTTCAAACAACGGCATTACTCTAGATTCCTGAAATCGCGGCAACGCGACGTCAAGCGGGCCCCCCGGGCCGTTCAATTGACCCTTACGGAGGACTCTCCTTTGAACAATCATATGAAAAATCTTGTCATCTGGGCGATCATCTTCATCCTGATGGTTGTCCTCTTCAACCTTTTCAACCAGCCTCCGGTACCCAAGGATACGCCGTCCTACAGCGAGTTCCTGTCCATGGTGGACAGCGGCGCCGTGGCTTCGGTCAAGATCCAGGGCCCGAAGATCACCGGCGTGAAGAGCTCCGGCGAGTCGTTTCAGACCTACGCCCCGGACGATCCGAAGATGATCGAGACCCTCATTTCCAAGGGCGTCGAGGTCAAGGCCGAACCGCCGGACGAGTCGCCGTGGTACCTGACCCTGCTCCTGTCCTGGTTCCCCATGATCCTGCTCATCGGCGTCTGGATATTCTTCATGCGCCAAATGCAGGGCGGCGGCAGCGGCGGACGCGGGGCCATGAGCTTCGGCCGGTCCAAGGCCCGGCTGATCAACGAGGAGACCGCCAAGGTCACCTTTGACGACGTGGCCGGTGTGGACGAGGCCAAGGAAGAGCTTTCCGAGGTGGTCGACTTCCTGCGCGAGCCGCGCAAGTTCACCCGGTTGGGCGGCCGCATCCCCAAGGGTGTGCTCCTGGTGGGCAGCCCCGGTACCGGTAAGACCCTGCTGGCCCGTGCCGTGGCCGGCGAGGCCAATGTCCCGTTTTTCTCCATCTCCGGTTCGGACTTCGTGGAGATGTTCGTGGGCGTGGGCGCGTCCCGCGTGCGCGACCTCTTTGCCCAAGGCAAGAAGAACGCCCCGTGCCTGATCTTCATCGATGAGATCGACGCCGTGGGCCGCCAGCGTGGCGCGGGCCTGGGCGGCGGCCACGACGAGCGCGAGCAGACCCTGAACCAACTGCTCGTGGAGATGGACGGCTTCGAGTCCAATGAGGGCGTCATCCTGGTGGCCGCCACCAACCGTCCGGACGTGCTCGACCCGGCCCTGCTCCGTCCCGGCCGCTTCGACCGCCAGGTGGTCGTGCCCAATCCGGACCTGCGCGGCCGCGAGCGCATCCTCAAGGTGCACAGCCGCAAGACCCCGTTGTCCCCGGAAGTGAACCTGGAAATCATCGCCAAGGGCACCCCCGGCTTCTCGGGCGCGGACCTGGAAAATCTTGTCAACGAGGCGGCGCTGGGCGCGGCCAAGCTCGGCAAGGACTGGGTGGACATGAACGATTTCGAAGAGGCCAAGGACAAGGTCATGATGGGCGGCCGCGAACGGCGGTCCATGATCCTCTCCGAAGAGGACAAGAAGACCACGGCCTATCACGAGGGCGGACACGCCCTGGTGGCCAAGTTCCTGCCCGGCACCGACCCGGTGCACAAGGTCTCCATCATCCCCCGCGGGCAGGCGCTCGGCGTGACCATGCAACTGCCCGGCGAGGACCGCCACAACTATTCCAAGGAATTCCTGCGCAACAACATGGCCGTGCTCATGGGCGGCCGCGTGGCCGAGGAGGTCGTCCTGGGCCAGTTGACCACCGGCGCCAGCAACGATATCGAACGGGCCACCAAGACCGCCCACAACATGGTCTGCATGTGGGGCATGTCCGACAAGCTCGGGCCCATGAGCTTCGGCGACAACCAAGAGCAGGTCTTCCTGGGCCGCGAGCTCATCCACAACAAGAACTACGGTGAGGAGACGGCCAAGCTGATCGACTCCGAGGTCCGCCGGTTCGTGGAGGAGGCCCACGAGCGGGCCACCAACCTGATCAAGGAGAACCGCGAACTTCTGGACGCCATCGCCATGGCCCTGCTGGAGCGCGAGACCATCACCGGCCACGATATCGACCTGCTCATGGAGGGCAAGGAACTGCCCCCCGTGGAGCCGAACCACAACTCCGGTTCCGGCTCGTCCGGCGCAGGCGGCTCCGGCACCCCGTCCGGCTACACCGCCGACGGCCGGGCCGCCAAGGATTCGGGCCCCGGCTATGAACCCGTGAGCGAGAAATCCGGCGATTCCGAGAAGGCGTCCGGCGGTTCCGGCGACGACTTCATCCTCGACGACGGCGAGGGGGGCGGGACCGACGAGGACGACGGTGAGAACAAGCTGCAATAATCGGCAGACAATCATGAACGATACCACATGGACAGTTAAGGGGGGCAAGGTCTTGGGACCTGCCCCCTTCTTCATTGCCGGGATCGTCAACGTGACCCCGGACTCCTTTTACGACGGCGGGGCTCATCCCGACACGGCGTCGGGCCTGGCGCACGCTCTGGAACTCGCCCGGCAAGGCGCGCACATCCTGGACATCGGCGGCGAGTCCACCCGGCCGTACAGCGACCCGGTGGGCGAGGCCGAGGAGCTGGCCCGCGTCCTGCCCGTGGTCGAGGGGCTCGTTGCGGCCCGGACCTGCGCGGTCATCTCCGTGGACACCTACAAGGCCAAGGTGGCCGCCCGCTGCCTGGAGGCCGGGGCCGCCATCATCAACGACGTCTCCGGGTTCCGTTTCGAGCCGGAATTGCTGGATGTGCTCGTCGAGTACAAGCCCGGCTACGTGCTCATGCACTCCCTGGGCCGGCCCGAGGACATGCAGGACGAGCCGGCATACGACGACGTGGTCGGCGAGATCATGGCTTTTTTCGAGGAGCGGCTGGGGGTCCTGGAACGGGCCGGGCTGCCCCTGGACCGGGTCGTTCTGGACCCCGGCATCGGGTTCGGCAAGAAGCTGGAGCACAACCTGGCCATCCTGCGGGAGATCGGGCGGTTCAGCGAATTCGGCCTGCCGGTCTACATGGGACTGTCCAACAAATCCGTCTGGCAGGGGCTGGTCGGGGCCGAGCCGGGGCAGCGTCAGAACGCCACACAGGCGGCCACGGCCGTGCTCGCGGCCAAGGGCGTGCCCATCCATCGCGTCCACGAAGTGCAATTAACGCGACAGACATTGACCATAGCTCGTGAATTGGCGTAGTTAAAGCGCATGTTTGAGCTTTTCGGTATTCAAGTCACCTGGAGGGTCCTGCTCGACATCGGGCTGGTGGCCTTCATCTACTACAACATCATCGTGCTCGTCCGGGGGACCCGGGCCGCCGCCGTGCTCTACGGCCTGGTGGTCGTGCTGGTCGTCTACTACGTGGCCGAGAAGTTCAACCTCTACACCCTGAACGCACTGCTCGGCGAGTTCCTGACCTCCCTGTTTCTGGTGGTGGTCATCCTGTTCAAGACCGACATCCGCAAGGCGCTCGCCTCGGTGGGCACCCGGCGGTTCTGGACCAAGTCCGACGTGCGCGACGACACCCTGGACCAACTGACCCAGGCGGTCATGACCATGTCGCACACCTCCACAGGGGCGCTCATCGTCATCGAGAAGAACATGCCGCTGGGCGACATCATCGAGCGCGGCATCGAACTGGACGCCAAGGTCAACAAGGAACTCATCGAGACCATCTTCTTCGCGGACACCCCCCTGCACGACGGGGCGATCATCGTCCGCCGCGACCGCATCGTGGCCGCAGCCTGCATCCTGCCCCTGTCCAACAAGCTCCGGGGCCAGCCCATGTACGGTACCCGGCACCGCGCGGCGCTCGGCATCTCCGAGGGGTCGGACGCCATCACCGTCGTGGTCTCCGAGGAGCGGGGCGAAGTTTCCGTGGCCATGAACGGCCGCCTGACCACCAGCCTGGACGAGACGCGCCTGCGGCGCGTGCTCAAGAACGCTTTGGGGCGCTGATATGTTGCGAAACTGGCAAACCGTACTGCTGTCCATAGCCCTGGCCGTGTTCACCTGGTTCCTGGTTACCGGCCGGGAAGTGGTGGAGACCTGGGTGGACATGCCCGTGGTCATGACCAATCCGCCCGAGGGGCTGATCATCGAGGACGGGCTGGTGGACAAGATCCAGGTGCGGCTGCGCGGCCCCAAGGGGCTGGTCGGCAACCTTGCTTCCCAGAACCTGGTCTACCCGATCAACGTCAGCAACCTCAAGATCGGCGAGCAGGTGGTGGACATCGATCCGGCCAAGATTCCGCTGTCCTCCACCTACGAGATCATCGAGGTCCGGCCCAACCGGCTCCGGCTCACGGTGGACCGGCGTATCTCCAAGAAGATCACGGTGGAGGCCGCCTGGGCGGGCAACCTCAATCCCGACTACAAGCTGCAGGAGGTCACGGCCTCGCCCGACGTGGTCACCATCCGCGGGCCCGAGACCCTGCTCAGAAAGATTTCCAAGACCCGCGTGGTCCTGAAGGGCGACTTCCCCGAAGACGTGCCCCGGTCCTGGGCCGAGGATGTGGCCCTGGAGGTTCCCGACGAGATCGAGGCCTCGCCCGGCCAGGTCAACGTGGAGGCGTTTTTCGCACCCAAGACCCGCGAGATATGGGTCAAGGTGCCCATCGAGTACCAGGACCCCGAAGGGTTCAAGGTCTCGGTCCACCAGCGCTATGTCCGCCTGCTCATCGAGGGCCCGGTCTTCCTGTTCCACGACGACGAGTACCGCAAGTCCATCCTGGCTTCGGTGGTCTTCGGCGGCAAGGTGGCCGAGGGTAAGTTCGAGTTGAATTACGACGTGACCCTCCCCGAAGGGTGCAGGCTTGAAAAGAAGAATCCGGAGACGGTCACGACCGTCCTCAAGAAGAATTAGCCGCCACGCAGACGGCAAGTTGGAGTATCCCATGAAACAGAGGCTCTTCGGAACCGACGGCCTGCGGGGGCAGGGGAACATCTTCCCCATGACCCCCGAGATAGCGCTCAGGCTCGGCCTGGCCGCGGGCCAGTATTTCCGCAACGGCAACAAGCATCACCGGGTGGTCATCGGCAAGGACACCCGGCTTTCCGGCTACGTGTTCGAGACCGCGCTGACCAGCGGGCTGTGCGCCAACGGCATGGACGTCTTCCTGGTCGGGCCCATGCCCACCCCGGCGATCTCCTTTCTGACCCGGAACATGCGCGCCGATCTCGGCGTGGTCATCTCCGCCTCGCACAACCCGTTCATGGACAACGGCATCAAGTTCTTCGACCGCAACGGCTTCAAGCTGCCCGACGAAGTGGAGGATGAGATCAGCGAACTGGTCCTGGGCGAAGGCACCCAGTGGGATTACCCCCCGGCCGAGGAGGTGGGACGCGCCCACCGCATCAGTGACGCGCCCGGCCGGTACATCGTCTACCTGAAGAACAGCTTTTCCCAGCACCTGACCCTGGACGGGGTCAAGATCGTGCTCGACTGCGCCCACGGCGCGGCCTACGGCGTGGCCCCGTACGTGCTGGAGGAACTCGGCGCCGAGGTAGTCACCGTGGGCGTGGCCCCGGACGGCCTGAACATCAACCAGAAGTGCGGCTCCCTCTATCCCGAGGTCATCGCCCGGATGGTCGTGGAAGAGGGCGCGGACATAGGCATCGCCCTGGATGGCGACGCGGACCGGCTCATCGTCTGCGACGAGAACGGCCGCATCCTGGACGGCGACCAGATCATGGCCCTGTGCGCCTTGGAGTTGATGGAAAAGGGCGGGCTGCCGGGCAACATGCTCGTGGCCACGGTCATGTCGAACATGGCGCTCGAGCTGTTCATGAAGGAGCACGGCGGGCGGCTGCTGCGCACGGACGTGGGCGACCGCTACGTGGTCGAGGCCATGCGCCGCGAAGGCGCGGTGCTCGGCGGCGAACAGTCCGGACACCTCATTTTCATGGACCACGCCACCACCGGCGACGGGCTGCTGGCCGCCCTGCAACTGCTGCGCATCATGCGCGAGCGGGAGCGCCCCCTGTCCGAACTGGCCGGGCTGCTCGAGCCGTTCCCCCAGGTGCTCCGCAACGTCCACGTCAAGCGCAAGATTCCCTTTGACCAGGCCCCGGAGGTCCAGGAGGCCGTGCGCAAGGTGGAGACCGCCCTCGCGGGCAAGGGGCGCGTGCTCCTGCGCTATTCCGGCACCGAGGCGGTCTGCCGCGTCATGGTCGAGGGGGCGGACCCGGCCTTGGTGGAGCAGTTTACCGGCGATATCGTCCAGGTATGCGAGAAGTATCTGAAGTAGTAAACATTACACAGCGGAGGATCATATGGATATCACCAAAGCCGTCATCCCGGTCGCAGGCTGGGGCACCCGTTCACTCCCGGCCACCAAGAACGTCCCCAAGGAGATGCTGCCCATCTTCCGCAAGCCCATTGTGCAGTACATCGTGGAGGAGGGGATTGCCGCGGGCCTGAAGGATGTTGTCTTCATCACCAACCAGAACAAGACCATCATCGAGGACCACTTCGACCGCAACTTCCTGCTGGAGCAGCTTCTGGAGCGGGCCGGCAAGACGAGCATGCTCGAAGAGGTCCGGCGCGTGGCCAGTCTGGTCAACGTCATCGGCGTGCGTCAGAAGGAGCAGCTCGGCCTGGGCCACGCGGTGCTCACCGCCCGCGAGGTCTGCCAGAACGAGCCCTTCGCCGTCATGCTCGGCGACGACCTGATGTTCGGCGTACAGGCAGGCATCGGCGAGTTGCTCAAGGCCGCCAAAGAGACCGGCAAGGCCGTGGTCGGCGTCATCGAGGTGCCCAAGGCCAAGGTCAGCCGCTACGGCGTGATCAAGGGCGAGGCGATCGACTCGCACACCTACCGCGTGACCAACCTGGTGGAGAAGCCCAAGCCCGAGGAGGCCCCGTCCAACCTGGCCATCATCGGCCGCTACGTCCTGCTGCCCGAGATTTTCGACATCCTCGAGGGTCAGCGCGCGGGCGTGGGCGGCGAGATCCAGTTGACCGACGCGCTGCAGGGGCTGGCCGACCAGGACAAGCTCATCGCCGTCCGTTTGGCCGGGCAGCGATTTGACGCGGGCGACTGGGTGGAATATCTCACGGCCAACATCTACTTCGCCCTGCAGGACGAAGAACTGCGCGACGACCTCGTCAAGCGGTTGCAGGAACTGCTTTCCTGCTCTTCCTAACGCGCCATGAACCGGCGGGCGCGCGAGCGCCCGCCTTTTCGATCCGGAATCCAGAGAGAACATGAAGACCCTGTTGACGATACTTTTGGTGTGTCTGACCGCGCTTCCCTCCTTCGCCTTCGTGCCCGACGGCGAGGAGCTGGCCGCGCGGTTGCAGAAGAACTACGGCCCCATGCGTTCCTGGCAGGTCAAAATGACCTTCCCGGACTATCCGGGCGTGTCCGTGGACCTGTGGTACGCGCGCGGGAAGTGGCGTCAGCAGTGGCAGGCGGGCGACAAGGCCGTGGCCGTGGGCTCGCTCGGCAACGTGGCCGGGGCGTGCACCGCAGGGGACTTCCCCCTGTCGCCTCTGTTCGTCTGGATGGTTCCCAATCCGGTGCACACCTGGCAGTCCTGGGGCGTGGACGTGGCCTCGGGCAGCTACGGCTTCTGCGGCGAGGACCCGTGCCTCATGCTCGGCGCGGACCCGGCCGACGAGGACAAGCCGGCCATTTCTCTCAACAACGAGGACCTGGCCCCGCTCGCCATCCGCTATCCCTCGGCCTTGGGCATGATCAGCGTGGAATTTTCCGATTACCGGACCTATGCGGGCTACCGCGTGCCGCAGCAGGTCGTGGTCCGCTCCGGCCAGGGCGAACTCACGGCCCACGTGGAGTGGGTCCGGATCAACGGGGGGGACGGCGAGGAGCTCTATGCCCGCGACGCCCTCGACCCCACGCCGTGCGCCGAACCGCCCATGCCGTTCGACCTCCTGCGCCGGACCTTCCGCTATCCGCAGGCTAAGTAATTCCGTCATGGCCGACCTCTGGCAGGTAACGCTCGTCAGTCCGCCCTATGAGACGTGGACCTACGGGCTCCCTTCGCATTTCCCGCCCCTTTCACCGGGGCAGCGGGTGATCATCCCCTTCGGCAAATCCCACCGCGCGGGCGTGGTGGTCGGCCCGGCCGAGCGCGTGCCCGAAGGCGTCGAGATCAAGAACATGATCTGGCCGCTGGAGCTTGCGCCCTTGCTGGACAAGGATTTCGTGGACATGGCCGTGAACCTGGCCTCCCGGCAGATGGTCCACGTGGGCCGTATCCTGGAAATCGCCCTGCCGCGCGGGCTGCGCACCGCGGCCGTGACCTTCAAGGTGGACCGGCACATGGCCGAACGGAACCTGCCCGCGTCCCTGCGGCCGTCCGACATCGTCAGGGTCGGGGACGAAGACCGGGCCGCGCTCCTGCGGCTGTGGCTCGACGGGCGCATGCGCGTGCGCATCAACGCCAGGAAGGAGGCCGAGGAGCGCTACGTCTCCCTGGAATCCGACCCGCCGTGGGCCGTGCGGCCCAACGCCAAGCGGCAGCTCCGGCTCCTGGAATACCTCATGGAGAACGGGCCGCAGTCACTGTATTCCCTGCGCCACACCCTGGGCGACTGGGCCCCGGACGTAGCCGCCAAGCTCGAAGGCGCGGGCGTGGTCCGGCTGGGCGAGCTGACCGCCGACCACCTGGCCGAGGTCGACCAGGGAGGCGTGAACGGCGCGGACGATCCCGGCTGCGAATTCACCCTGAGCGCCGAGCAGCGGACCGCCCTGGACGAGATGACCGGGACGCTGGATGGCGGCGGCGGCGCGCATCTGGTCCACGGCGTGACCGGCAGCGGCAAGACCGTGCTCTACATGGAGATGGCCCGGCGGCTGCTGGAGCAGGGACGGTCCGTGCTCTTTCTCGCGCCCGAGGTGGCCCTGGCCTGCCAGCTCTATCGCAACGTGGCCCGCCGGTTTCCGCATGTCCGGACCATTTTTTACCACGGCTACCAGAGCCCCAAGAAGCGCGAGGCCTCGTTCCGCGAGCTGGCCGGGGGGCGGGGGCCGGTCCTGGTGGTCGGCACCCGGTCCGCCGTGTTCCTGCCCCTGCCCGACCTGGGCATGGTGGTCATGGACGAGGAACACGACGAATCCTTCAAGCAGGAGGACCGGCTGGCCTACCACGCCAAGGAGGTGGCCTGGTTCCGCACGGGCCGGAGCAAAGGGCTGCTTCTGCTCGGCTCGGCCACGCCCGACGTCAAGACTTTTCAGGCGGCCAGCGCGGGGCGCATCCGGGTGTCCACCCTCAAGGAGCGGGTGGGCGACGCCAGGCTGCCCGACGTGGAGTTGGTCGACATCGCGGAGCTCGGCAGATCCAGGCAGCTCCTCTCGGACCGGGTGCGCGAGGCGGTCCGCGAGACCGTTGCGGCCGGGGAGCAGGTCATCGTCATGCTCAACCGGCGCGGCTACGCCCCGCTCATGTACTGCCTTGACTGCGGCGAGACCGTGCGCTGTCCGGACTGCGAGGTGGGCATGACCTACCACAAGGGCCGCGAGCGGCTGGTCTGCCACTACTGCGGCCGGACGTACGCCTACCCGCTGACCTGCCGTAAGTGCGGCGGCGTGAATTTCATCCCCATGGGCGAGGGCACGGAGCAGCTCGAAGAGGCCCTGGCCGAGCTTTTGCCCGAGGACGTCAAGGTCCTGCGCCTGGACCGCGACGCGACCAGGCGGCAGGAGCGGATGGAGGAGATCCTCGGGGCCTTCGGCCGGGGCGAGGCCCAGGTCCTGGTGGGTACCCAGATGATCTCCAAGGGGCACCATTTTCCGGGCGTGACCCTGGTGGTCGTGGCCGACGGCGATCTCGGCCTGAACCTGCCCGACTACCGCTCCTCGGAGCGGACCTTCCAACTGCTCGTCCAGGTGGCGGGCCGGGCCGGGCGCGGCGAGCACCCGGGCCGGGTGCTCATCCAGACGCGCAACCCGAACCATCCCATCTGGAAAGAGATTCTGGGCGGGGACTACCAGGGGTTCTTTGACCGCGAGGTCTCTCGGCGGACCCTGTTCCGCTACCCGCCGTTCTCACACATGGCCCTGGTGCGCATCAGTTTTCCGGTCGACTTCCAGGGCGGCCCGGCGGCCGTCACCCTCATGGGCCAGGTTTTGCGCGAGCAGGGCAGGGCGCTAGGCATCGACGTGCTCGGCCCGGCCCCGGCTCCCCTGTCCATGCTGCGCGGGCGCAAGCGGTTCAACTGCCTGCTCAAGTCCGATGACTGGGGCAAGGTGAGGGGGCTGTATGCGGCCATGGTCCGGGCCAATCCCGACCCGCGCACGGTGCGCACGGGCCTCGACCTCGATCCCCTGTCCACCCTGTAGGTATCGACAGGGGCCGGGTTGTCGGCTAGGCTGTCACAATTCTTCAACGACAATGAGGTAGTCACCCCCTATGAAGCGTTTTTCCCTTTCCCTGTGGCTGTCCGCAGCCTTGCTCCTGCTGGCGGTTCCGGCCCTGGCCCAGGCCTCCAAGGTTGGGTTCGTCAACCCGCAGCGGATCATCAACGAGTCCAAGATAGGCAAGATCGCCCAGGAGGACCTGGCCCGGCTCGGCAAGGAAAAGGACCGCCGGGTCCGCAAGGCAATGGACAAGGTCAACAGACTCCAGTCGAGCCTCAAGGAGGATGCCCTGTCCGTGAGCGAGCAGCAGAGCCGCGAGACCGGACTGCGCCAGGCCGCGCGCGATTACGAGCAGTTGGTCCGGAACAGCAACCAGGAGATCCAGAACGAGGAGCGGCAGCTCATCCGGTTCGTCATGCGCCGGGCCGATCCCATCCTCAAGGGCATCGCCAGGGAGCAGGGGTTCACCATGATCCTGACCGACCCCGAGATCATCGGGTATGTGGACAATTCCCTGGACATCACCGACCGGGTCATCTCGGAACTCAACTCCATGCTTTAGGCGGTGACATCCATGCGCAGAATCTCTTTCCTCGTCCTTGCCGCCGCCTGCCTGGTCCTGGCCGCGGCTCCGGCCTTCGCCTTCGGCAAGATCATGTACTCGGACCGCCCGCTCAACCTGCGTGACGGACGTTCGCCCAAAGCCGAGTGGGTCGGCAGCCTCTACGCCGGGCAGAAGGTCCGGGTGGCCCATGAAAAGGACGGCTGGGTGGCCGTGTACGAGCCTTCGGCCACCGACCCGAGCGAGTCCAGGGCCGCGGGTTTTTCCAACGCCAAGTTCCTCAAGCCCACGCGGGGCCGGTACGAGCCCAAGGAGTGGGGCGAACCGGCCGTTTCGTCCACCAAGCTGAACATCCGCTCCCGGCCGAACGTCCGGGGCGAGAAGATCCGCACCCTGCAACCCGGCGAGCGCGTGATCATCGACTTTCCCGAGGACGACTGGACCGTGGTCTTTTCGCCGAGCGCCACCATCCGCTCCAGGCTGAACGGCATCGGCTACGCCAGCGCCAAGTTCCTGGAGCCCGTTACGGCGGCGACGCCTCCGGCCCCGGCCCCTGAGCCCAAACCGGCCCCGGCGGCGCCCGTCGTCCGCCAGGCGGTGGAACCGCCGGCCCCGGCCAAGGCGGCGCCCACGGCGTCCACGGCCATCCGCCGGGTGGCCCTGACCAACAGGGTCAACGTGCACCAGAGTCGAACCACCAACTCCCCGCTGGTCCGGACCCTTGCACCCGGCGACGTGGTCCAGCTCGGGCTGCTGCGCAACGGGTGGTACGCGGTCTTCAAGGCCAGCGACATGATCCGCTCGGAGAGCAGCTCCATCGGCTATGCCTTGCAATCCGCCATGGACGCCAACTCCCGCGAGGCAGGCATGGTGGTCGCGCCCGCCGCGCCTTCCGCACCCGCCCGGCCCGCCACGCCCGCAAGGGACGTCGAGCCCGCCGAGCCCGTGATCTCCGCCGAAGCCCTCAAGGCCGAGGCGCTCAAGGACGACCGGCCCCTGCGTCCGGCCGCCAGGGCCGCGTCCGAACCGACCTTCTCGCCCAAGGCCGCACCCCGGGCGGGGAAGCAGCAGACCCTGGTCATCGACCGGTCCGCCTTCAAGGACGCCAAGCGGCCCGATCCCGCGCCGGACCAGAACGCCCACGGCTATCGCTTCAAGTTTCTGGAAAAGTCCGAGACCCGCGAGTACGGCCATGTCTGGATCACCCTCAAGGTCTTCCTGGCCACCACCAAGCTGCCCGACCGCGCGGCGCTGAAGGACTTTGCCTCCAGCCTGTGGAAGGAGCACCGGCGGGTGACCAAGAACGTGCTGGTGGAGGTCTATCTGCCGGGCATGGATCTGGACGACCTGGCCTGGGGCGTGGTCAAGTTCGATTACGACGGCATGACCGAGCTCTGGACCCGGCGGGCGACCCTGTTCGGCACCAAGTTCATGTAGCAGGATACGCAAAAAGCCCCCGCACGATCATCCGTGCGGGGGCTTTTCCGTTCCGTCGGGCCGGATCAGCCCATTTCCTGTTCGAGAAACAGGGGGACGGTCTTTTCCAGGGTAGAGCGCATGCGCGGCTTTTTCTGCGGGGATTTTTCCGATTCGTGAGGGAGCATGTACAGGCCGTGGCAGCTCTGGCATTCCCAGTGATTTTCGTGCCGGTGCAGGTGAACCAACAGGCCGTCGCGGTCGTAGCAGACCTGACAGAACGGTCCCTTGCGCTCGCCGTCCTCTTCAAGCCAGTACTTTTGTCCGTCGAACTGAACTTTTTCAGCCAGGTCAAGGACTTCCGCGACCTCGGCCAACTGTTGTTTCAGGGCCTGGTTTTCGTCGCAGACCGCCAGGAACTCATCCTGCAGGCTCTTGAGCAACGCCCTGCCTTCGTCGAACCGACCCGCCTCGAACAGGTCGAGGGCCCGCTTGAAACCGGTTGCCTGGTACAGAGTGGAAAACATGAAGAACATCCCCCGTTGCGTTATATGCCACGGGTGCCTTATCGGCCGGTTGCACAGGGGACTTTAGTCCGGATGAATAACTTTACAGGGCTGGAAAAACCGCATACGGTTCTTCATAGCTAGGGGGGCCCTTGTGGCTGAGATGGATCGAGCCGATCCGACCCTTTGAACCTGATTCGGACAATACCGACGGAGGGAAGCTGCCACAGGATGAGCCTTTGTCATCATGCCGCGCTTGCCCCACATCGGAGGCAGGCGTTTTTTTTGGCGCCGTGCCTGCAAGGAGACCACCATGTACGTCACCATCAACGGCAAGGCGGCGGAGCTTGACGAGCCCCTGACTATTCTCGCTTTGCTTGAATCAAGAGCGATCGCGCCCCAGGCCGTGGTCGTCGAACGCAACGGGGAAATCGTTCCCGGCGAGCGGTTCGGCGAAGTGAGTCTGGACGACGGCGACCATCTGGAAGTTCTCCGCTTCGTAGGCGGGGGTTAGGAGCAATCATGAGCAAGGATACTTTCGAGATCGGCGGCCGGACCCTGACCAGCCGTCTGTTCACCGGTACCGGAAAATACGGCGACGACGGCGTCATCCCGGAGGTCTGCGAGGCCTCGGGTTCCGAGGTCATCACCGTGGCCCTGCGCCGGGTGGACCTGGAGTCCGCCACCGGCAACGTCATGGATTTCATCCCCGAACACATGCAACTGCTGCCCAACACCTCGGGCGCCCGCGACGCGGACGAGGCCGTACGCATCGCTCGCCTGGCCCGGGCAATGGGCTGCGGCGACTGGATCAAGATCGAGGTCATCTCGGACAACCGCTACCTGCTTCCCGACGGTTATGAGACGGTCAGGGCCACGGAGATTCTGGCCAACGAGGGCTTCACGGTCCTGCCGTACGTCAACGCCGACCTGTACGTGGCCAAGGCGCTGGTCGACGCGGGCGCGGCCGCGGTCATGCCGCTGGGCGCGCCCATCGGCACCAACCGGGGGCTCAAGACCCGCGAGATGGTCCGTATCCTCATTGAGGAGATCGATCTGCCCATCGTGGTCGACGCGGGCATCGGCCGCCCGTCCGAGGCCTGCGAGGCCATGGAGATGGGCGCTGACGCGGTCCTGGTCAACACGGCCATCGCCACGGCCAGCGACCCGGTCATGATGGCCCGGGCCTTCGGCCGCGCGGTCCGCGCCGGACGCGAGGCCTACCTCTCCGGCCCCGGTGCCAAGCGCGTCCTGGCCGACGCCTCTTCGCCCCTGACCGGCTTCCTGGGAGGCGCGGCATGAGTTTTTACCCGCTCATGGAGACGTACGCCGAGGGACTGCCCGACGCGCGTTTCGACGACTTCACCGAACAGGACGTGCGCCGGGCCATCAACCGGACCACGGCCACGGTGGAGGACTTCATGGCCCTGATGAGCCCGGCCGCCTCCTCCCTGCTGGAGGAGATGGCGCGGAAGGCCAGCCGACTGACCGTCCAGCACTTCGGGCGGACCGTCAGCCTGTTCACGCCGCTCTACCTGGCCAACATCTGCACCAACCACTGCGTCTATTGCGGTTTCAACTGCACCAACAGGATTCACCGCTCCATGCTCAGCCTGGAGGAGGTGGACGCGGAGGGCGCGGCCATCGCGGCCACTGGACTCAGGAACCTGCTCATCCTCACCGGCGATGCCCCGGCCAAGACCGGGGTGGACTACCTGGAGGCCTGCACCAGGGTCCTGAACAGGCACTTCCCGTCCGTGTCCATCGAGGTCTTTGCCATGACCGAGGAGGAGTACGCCCGGCTGGTCCGGGCGGGCGTGGACGGCATGACCATGTTCCAGGAGACCTACGACGAGAAACTCTATGCCGTGCTTCACCCCAAAGGCCCCAAGCGGGACTACCGGTTCCGCCTGGACGCCCCGGAGCGGGCCTGCCGGGCGGGCATGCGCGTGGTCAACATCGGCGCGCTGCTCGGCCTGGGCGACTGGCGGCGCGACGCGCTGCTGACCGGCCTGCACGCGGCCTATCTGATGCACAACTATCCGGAGACGGACATCGCCGTGTCCCTGCCGCGCATGCGCCCGCACGTGGGCGACTGGGAGCCCGCCACCATCGTCTCGGACCGGGACATGGTCCAGTTCCTCATGGCCCTGCGGCTGTTTCTGCCCAGGGTGGGCATCACCATCTCCACCCGCGAGAACGCCGAGTTCCGCGAGAACATCCTGCCGCTGGGCGTAACCCGCATGTCCGCGGGCGTGTCCACGGCCGTGGGCGGACACGCGGACGAGACCAGCGGCGAGGAGAACACGGGCCAGTTCGACATCAGCGACGCGCGCAGCGTGGACGAGGTCTGCGCCGCCCTGCGCAGCAGGGGCTACCAGCCGGTCTTCAAGGACTGGGAGCCCCTATTCGAAACCAGGGGAGAAGGCATATGAACAAGGTGGAAGAAGGGATCGCCGTCCATATCGGCGAGGAGAACCTGGCCCGGCTGCAACGGGTGAAGATCGGCATCGCCGGGTGCGGTGGGCTGGGCTCCAACTGCGCCATGCACCTGGTGCGTAGCGGGTTCACCCGGTTCGTCTTGGTTGACTTTGACCGCGTGGAGTTTTCCAACCTCAACCGCCAGGCGTTCTTCAGCCTC
The DNA here is from genome assembly GCF_037094465.1 of Pseudodesulfovibrio sp. 5S69. Taxonomy (NCBI): domain Bacteria; kingdom Pseudomonadati; phylum Thermodesulfobacteriota; class Desulfovibrionia; order Desulfovibrionales; family Desulfovibrionaceae; genus Pseudodesulfovibrio; species Pseudodesulfovibrio methanolicus. The sequence goes on along the minus strand of NZ_CP146609.1, from coordinate 2,974,246 downwards.
CAGGTGGGGCAGTTCAAGGCCGAGGCCCTGGCCGCCAACATGCGCGCCGTGAACCCCGAACTGGAACTCGAAATCTACGTGGAGAAGGTGGACGTGACCCGGGTGAAGCGGCTCTTCGTGGACTGCGACGCCGTGGTCGAAGCCTTCGACGCCCCGGTGGCCAAGAAGCGGCTGGTGGAGGCCCTGCTGCCCCTGGGCAAGCTGGTGGTCGCGGCCTCGGGCATCGGCGGGTGCGGCGACGGCGACGCCCTGACCACGCGCAAGGTCCGCGACAACTTCTATCTCGTCGGCGACGGCGTGACCGAATGCTCTCTGGACACGCCGCCCCTGTCGCCCAGGGTGGGCATCGCCGCCGCCAAGCAGGCGGACGTCATCCTGGCCCATTTTCTGGGACGGCTGGGAAACGGGGAGGGCGAATGATGGCCTTCAATCGGCGTAACATCCTGGATACCGACCTGTACTGCCTGACCGCCGAGAAATTCTCCAACGGGCGGTCCAATATCGAGGTGGTCCGCGAGATGCTCGACGCGGGCGTGAAGCTCGTCCAGTACCGGGAAAAGGACAAGAAGGCGGGCGCAAAGCTCAAGGAGTGCCGCGCCATCCGCGAGATGACCCGAGCAGCCGGGGCCGCCTTCATCGTCAACGACGACATCGACATCGCCATCCTGGTGGGCGCGGACGGGGTGCATGTGGGCCAGGAGGACCTGCCCGTGGAGTGCGTGCGCGAGCTGGTCGGCCCGGACATGGCCATCGGCCTGTCCACGCACAGCCCGGAGCAGGCCCGCGACGCCATCAGGCGCGGCGCCGACTACATCGGCGTGGGCCCGATCTTCCGCACCTACACCAAGGACGACGTGGTCGACCCCGTGGGTCTCGAATACCTTGATTACGTGGTCGCCAACCACGACATCCCCTTTGTTGCCATCGGCGGCATCAAGGAACATAACCTCGGCGAGGTGGTCCGGCACGGCGCGCGCTGCGCGGCCCTGGTCACCGAAATCGTCGGGGGAGCGAATATTGCAGCTAAAATAACCGCCCTCCGCAATCAAATGGAAGCGGCGAAGGAGTAAATCAATGTCATATACCACTCAAATGGACGCGGCCCGCAAGGGTATCGTTACCCCCCAGATGGAGACCGTAGCCCGCAAGGAAAACATCCGCATCGAGGATCTCATGGAGCGGATGGCCAGGGGTTCCGTGATTATCCCGGCCAACAAGAACCACAAGAACCTGGATGCCGAGGCCGTGGGCGAAGGCATGCGCATCAAGATCAACGTCAACCTGGGCATCTCCAAGGACTGCTGCGACGTGGAACCCGAACTGGACAAGGTCCGGGCCGCCCTGGGCATGAAGGCCGAGGCCATCATGGACCTGTCCTGCTACGGCAAGACCCAGGAATTCCGGCAGAAACTGGTCGAAATGTCCCCGGCCATGATCGGCACCGTGCCCATCTACGACGCGGTGGGTTTCTACGACAAGAACCTCCAGGACATCACCGTGGATGAGTTCTTCCAGGTGGTCGAGCGCCACGTCATGGACGGCGTGGACTTCCTGACCATCCACGCGGGCCTGAACAAGCACACCGCCGAGAAGGTCAAGTCCGCGAAAAGGCTGACCAACATCGTTTCTCGCGGCGGCTCGCTGTTGTTCACCTGGATGGAGATCAACAACGCCGAGAACCCGTTCTACGAGCACTTCGACCGGCTGCTGGACATCTGCGAGGAATACGATGTGACCCTGAGTCTGGGCGACGGCTGCCGCCCCGGCTGCCTGTATGACGCCACCGACGCCTGCCAGGTGGAGGAGCTGATCACCCTGGGCGAGCTGACCAAGCGCGCCTGGGAGCGCAACGTCCAGGTCATGATCGAGGGCCCCGGCCACATGGCCATGAACGAGATCCCCGGCAACATGATGATCGAAAAGCGGTTGTGCCACAACGCCCCGTTCTACGTCCTCGGCCCGCTGGTCACGGACGTGGCTCCGGGCTACGACCACATCACGGCCGCCATCGGCGGAGCCATCGCGGGCGCGTCCGGCGCGGACTTCCTGTGCTACGTCACCCCGGCCGAGCACCTGCGTCTGCCCACCCTGGAAGACATGAAGGAGGGCATCGTGGCCACCCGCATCGCGGCCCACGCCGCCGACATCGCCAAGGGATACCCCGGCGCGGCGGACTGGGACAACAACATGGCCAAGGCCCGCGCGGCCCTGGACTGGGACGCCCAGTTCGCCCTGGCCATGGATCCGGTCAAGCCCGTGGAATACCGCAAGTCCTCCGAGCCCGAGCACAAGGACTCCTGCACCATGTGCGGCAAGATGTGCGCCGTGCGCAACATGAACCGCGTGCTTGAGGGCAAGGATATCCAACTGGACGACTAGCCGCGTCCGGCCGTCCGCCGAAATCGGCCCCGGAGGCATTCCGCCTCCGGGGCCTTTTTCGTTGTTGCCCGCAACGCCCGGCAGCTTCGGGCACCTTTCCCGCCTCCGTTTTCTGTTCGGAAAGCTGACAGTTTCCTCCCCCGTGTTCGAATTCGGCACAACCCCGGTTTGTTGACCCTTTCTATCCGGAATTGGATTCGGTTTTTTTCGCGTCGTGGTATCATTGGAGTTCCTGGCCGGAACGGCGCGGGAGCTGGGTCGTGTCCTTCCGTCTCGGCATGGGGGGTGCAACCGGGCAGGCACCGTCACAATCGCGCTGGTAGCAACCGTGGACTCCTTAACCTGAAATTAAAGGAAGTTACCTATGAGTGAGACAATGCGAGCCGCAGTTTGGCATGGCAGAGAGGATGTGCGTGTGGAGACCGTCCCCGTTCCCCCGTCCCCGCCGGCGGGTTGGGTCAAGATCGCCGTGGACTGGTGCGGCATCTGTGGATCCGACCTGCACGAGTACGTGGCCGGTCCCATCTTCATCCCGGTGGACGCCCCCCATCCCCTGACCGGGAAGCAGGGCAGCCTGATCCTGGGCCATGAATTCACCGGCAGGGTGGTCGAGGTCGGCGACGGCGTGAGCAACGTCAAGGTCGGCGACATGGTCGCCCCGGACGCCTGCCAGCACTGCGGCGAATGCATCACCTGCCGGACCGGGCGGTACAACGTCTGCGAAAAGCTGGCCTTTACGGGGCTGCACAACGACGGGGCGTTCGCCAAGTACGTCAACGTCCCGGCCGAGCTCTGCTTCGTGCTGCCCGAGGGCGTGTCCCCCGAGGCCGGCGCCGTCATCGAACCGTTGGGCACCGGCTTCAAGGCCGTGCGCGAGGCCGGGACGATCCTCGGCGAGACGGTCGTGGTCATCGGCGCGGGCACCATCGGTCTGGGCACTCTGATGGCCGCCAAGGCCGCGGGTGCGGGCAAGGTCATCGTCCTGGAGATGTCCGCCGCCCGGATCGCCAAGGCCAAGGAATGCGGCGCGGACGTGGTCCTCAACCCCCGCGAATGCGACGCCGTGGCCGAGGTCAAGGCCATGACCAACGGCTCCGGGGCCGACGTCTCCTTCGAGTGCGTCGGCAACAAGATGACCGGCCCCCTGGCCGTGGACATCATCCGCAACGCGGGCCGGGCCATCATCGTGGGCATCTTCGAGGAGCCCAGCGAGTTCAACTTCTTCAGCCTGAGCGGCACGGACAAGCGCGTCATCGGCACCCTGGCCTACACCCTGGAGGACTTCATCGGCGTGTCGGCCCTGCTTGCCAACGGTGCGCTCAAGGCCGAACCGCTGATCACGGGCCGCATCGGCCTGGAGGACATCGTGGAGAAAGGTTTCCTGGAGCTGATCAACAACAAGGACGAGAACATCAAGATCCTCGTTAAACTGGGGGAATAGCCATACCCGTCGACGGATGCCCGGAGGCCCTGCACCGGCGCGAGACGTTACCGTCGAGAATGTGATGGTCAGTGTGGTTCCCCGACCCCACAACCCAGCGGGCCGCTACCCTGTGGCGGCCCGCCGTCGTTCCCTTTCCCTTTTCCCTATTCCGGCTTGTGCCCGTAGGCTGCGAACACCGGGTCGCTGACACCCTTGGTCTTGAGGAATGCGGGGTCTTCGCGGTCGCGCCAGTCGTTGCGCATCGAAACCGTGCCCAATCCTTCCGTGAATCCGGCCATGCGCAGGTATTCCAGGGCCAGACCCATGCGCTCGAAGGGATGGAGTTCGCGCCAGCCCCGGATGGCCCGGTCCGGGTCGAAGGCCTCGGTGAAGGCCAGGACCACGGGGGCGCCGGGCGGCAGGAAGTAGGCGACGTAGCGCAGGATGTCCACAGGCCGGTCCATGTATTCGAGTGAGCAGAGGCAGGCCGCCGCGTCGTATTGCCCGGTGGGGCGCTCGGAGTCCGGGGAGAGGTCCAGGACGCGCATGCCGGGCTTCACGAACCGGCCCAGAATGCGTCGGTAGTTGCGCAGGGCGGCCGCGTCGGGCGCGGGCGGGCGGAAGTCCTCGCCGAGGTCCGCCGCGCGGTCGAAGAAGGCGGGGTGGAAGAAGTCCGGCGGCTCGCCGTCGAGCAGGGCCTGCATGCCCGGCCCCCAGTCGCAGGTGGCCTCGCGCCAGTGGGTCAGGGAGCCGTAGGTCCCGGTGTCGCGCTCCTCCAGATACTGGATCTTCGCCTCAATGGTCACCGGCACGTCGGCCAGGGGGTGGTTGCGGTCGGCGGTAAAGGTCTCGTCGTCCAGACCGACCAGACGGAACGGGGTCAGGGTGTCCGGGTAGACGTCCAGCAGCCCGTCGATGTGCCCCTGGGGGTAGAACCGGCCCATGCGCGGGATGATCGGCTCGCCCGATACGGTCTTGGGCCGGAGCCGGTCTCGGGTCAGGCGCAGGACCAGGCTGTCCCTGCGCCGGGGGATGCACAGGCGGGGCGCATAGGTGAAGGCCACTGATTCCCCGGCCCTTTTGCCCTCCAGGGCCTCGCGCATGCCGCGCGGAAAGATGTCGTTCACCGGGTTGACTCTGCGGCCCAGGAACCATTCCTCATGCTGCTCGCCGTCCCGTTGCCAGGTTACGGTGAACTCCAGTGCGCCGATGGCGTTGTCGTTGAATACGGTCATGGTGCGCGAATAATGGACATAAAAAAGGCGGGGTTGCAAGCCCCGCCTTGAATATTCCGCGACAAACCGGCCTAGGACGAGAGAATGCGGGCGACAATGACGATGCCCGTGACGAGTTGGCCCAAGGCCAGGAGCATGAGCAGCATGTTGGCCACGCCGTGCAGGATGGGCAGCATCTTGCGCTTGGCTTTTTTGCGGTCCATGTACAGGCCCGAGGCGCCGCCGAAGGCGATGAGCGCGAGCATGACCGAGGCCACGCCCTCGTGCAGTTCGTAGGCGTCGGGGATGCCGTGGAGCATGTCGGTGACGATGGACCCGCCCACGGCTCCGGCGACCCACAGGCCCATAACCACCAGCCCGTACCGCGTGTGCCCCTTCCAGTTGAAGGTGACCTTTTGCTTGAGCAGCGAGAAGCGGGCGCGGTTCACGCCCTGCCAGGCCACCCACAGGGACAGGAGCAGAGTCAGGATCATGAGCACGGGATGGGCCAGGATCACGGCGGTTGGGACGGCGGCCACCCTGGCTTCCAGGCTGTCCGGAGAAGGACAGTTCAGGGCCTCGCGGACCTTGGCGTGGTCCGGGTTGGCGAGCAGGGCGACCAGGCCGGGGACCTGAGCTGGCCCCACGTGCGCCCCGTTGGCAATCATGCGTTTGACCGTCTTGGTCCAGAACTCGCCGTCTTTGTCCACGTTTCGGCAGATGCGCTCCACCGAGTGGCAGGCGAGGCAGGGCTTGATCTGCGGCGCGGGGTCGGCTGCGCGGGCTGGAACGGCCAGCAGGAGCCAGCACAGGAGGAGTGGAGCGAGAAGGCGCGGAAGGCGTCCGAATGTTGCCGCCGGGAGGGAGAGGGTATTGGTTTTCATAATTCGATCTTATAACCGATAAACAGGGTCGCCCGTCAACCATTTCGGCCGGTTCTTCACCAAATGAATCATTTTGTTCGCGGTTGTCGGGGGTTGATGCGTTTTGCCATGTTAACTCAATGAAATAAATTAATTTTTTATAAAACATGTCAACTGGGGTAAGAATCCCGAATAGATTGTCTCCTCGGAGATACCGCCCCTTTGTCCTCTGGGGCATCCTTTTGCAGACTATCCGAAGCCCGGCTATTTGACCGGGCTCTTTTGTCTCGTCGAACCGGCCGGTTCGACGCATTCGGATGCGAAGCATTGTTCCGCATTCGTCCGTGCCGACAAAAAACCGGCCGCAACGGAGTGCGGCCGGTCGGTCGGTTCGCGGCGGGGCGCGGTCAGACGTAGAAGACCGTGACCCCGATCATGGACAGGAGATAGAACAGGCCGAAGATGCCGCCGAGCGCCCACCAGCGCGCCTGGCTGATGAAGCCAGCGCCGTACCAGATGGGCGAGGGGCCGGTGGCGTAGGGGGTGATGATGCCCATGAGGCCGAGGGAGCCGGCCAGCATGAGGGCGACCTTGGGGAGCATCTCGGGCGGCAGCAGCGGGGCGGCCGTGGCCATGAACAGGGGCAGCAGGGCCGTGGTGTGCGCCGTGGTGCTGGCGAAGAAGTAGTGGAGCACGAAGAAGAGGATGACCAGCAGGACGACCACCGAGCCCGGCGCCATGCCGGTCAGGTTGGTGGAGATCATGTTGCCCACCCAGTCGAGTACGCCGGTCTTCTTGAGCCCCGCGGCCATGGCCACCAGGGTGGCGAACCAGGTCAGGACGTTCCAGGCGCCCTTGTTGGTGATGACGTCCTCCCAGGTGATGATGTTGGTCAGGACCATGAGGGTCAGCACGAAGATGGCGGCCACAGTGGAGTTCACGTGCAGTTGCTTGCCGAATATCCAGAAGATCAGGGCCAGGATGGCATAGCCGAGCATCATCAGCTCCTTGGTGCTGACGGAGCCCATCTTGCGCAGTTCCTCGGCGGCCCAGGCCGGGGCCTCGGGTGAGTGCTTCAGGGTCGGGGGGAAGAGCAGGTAGCCCAGCCACGGGGTCAGGATAAACAGGGGCAACATGGCCGGGATCATGATCTTGGCCCAGTCGCCCCAGCCGATGGAGATGCCCACGCTCTTCTGGATCATGTCCACGGCCAGCAGGTTCGGGGCCAGGGCGGTCAGGAACATGGAGCTGGTCACGCAGGTGGCGCTGATGCCCACCCAGTGCAGGTAGGCGCCCATCTTGCGCGGCTCGTTGTCCGGGGTGGAGTTGAACATGGGCGGGATGTTGCTGGCGATGGGGTAGATGGTGCCCGCGCTGCGGGCGGTGTTGGACGGCATGAACGGGGCCAGGATGGCGTCCGAAAAGGCGATGGCGTAGCCCAGGCCGAGGGTGGACTTGCCCAGGAGGCGGATGAGCAGCAGGCTGATCCGCTTGCCCAGGCCGGTCTTCTGGTAGCCCAGGGCGAACATGAAGGCCGAGAAGATCAGCCAGATAACGCCGTTGGAGAACCCGGACAGGGCCCAGTTGCGGTTGACGGTCGGGCTCGGGTCGATGAGCCCGAGCACCGCCACCAGGGCGACGCCGGTCAGGCCCACCAGGGCGGCCGGTACGGGTTCGATGATGAGCCCGACGACGACGCCGACGAAGATGGAGAGAAAATACCACGCCTGGGGGGTCAGCCCCTCGGGGGTGGGCAGGATGGCCATGAGCACGGCCACGATGACCGGTGAGAACTTCAGGAGAGTCTTCATGCTACAAACCTCGTCTTGATGCAGTGGTTGCTGTGAAGTTTGAAGAGGTGAACGATTGCCAGGCCGAAAACGCTCGCACCGCCGGATAGTATCTATCCTACTCTCCCCAATGCCAGAATCGAATTGGACAGTCAAACAAGCGCTTGATCCGGGGCGCCCGGACGGCCAGGATATTCGACCGGCGACGTGGCAAGGCGCGCGTTCCGGTTGCCGCGAAATGATTCGTGAAGGCGCCGCGCGGTCTTCGCCAGGCTGTATAGGGTCGGGAATGCACCGGGGAACAGCCCGGAAAGGCGGAATATAATTGTTGCCGCGGCGGCTTGGTGTTCAAATGGGGATCAGCTTCGGGGGCAAGGGGGGAAATGGCTTCGAGCGCATCGGGAGGGATGTCGTGGACGGAAGAGTCGCATGGATCAGCTATCTCTCGGTGGCCGCCTTGCTGATGCTGACGGCTGTGCCGTCCCTTGCCGCGCAGAAACGGATCCTGCTCATTCAGAGCTATGACCCGTCCCTGCCGTGGACCGGCCAGTGCGAGCGGGGCATCCGCAGCGCCCTGCCCGAATCCGTGGCCCTGGACATCACCTACCTCGATACCAAGCGCAGAACGCCCGCCGAGTACCGTGCGAACGTGGACGAGGCCATGGCCCGGTTTCAGCGGACCAGGCCCGACCTGGTCATGCTCGGAGACGACAACGCCTTGCGCATCCTCGGGCCGGCCATAGCCGACACCGGGGTCCCGGTGGTCTACTTCGGCATCAACAACAATCCCCGCAGCTATTTCAGGAGCCTGCCGCCCAACGTGGTCGGCGTCATCGAGCGCATCCCGCTGTTCCACTGGGTCAGGGTGCTGACGGGCGTCGTCCCGGACGCGCGGAACATCCTGGTGCTCATGGACGACAGCCCCACGGCCAAGGCGATCTTCGATACCAACTTCATGGGACGACAATCAGTGGCCTTTGACGGCCGGACCGTGCGTTGCGCCCTGATCGACGAGTGGGCGCGTTGGCGGGAGACAGTCCTTGCCAATGGATACGATTTTATCCTCATGCCCATCTATCACGCCCTCAAGGACCGGAACGGGGAGCACGTCGATTACAAGACCGTCGTGGCCTGGACCTCGGAGCACGGCACCGCGCCCGTGTTCGCCACCCAGGACTATGCCGTCGGCGATCAGGGCGTGGTCGGGGCGCTGGTCCTGGTCGGCGAGGAACACGGCGCCATTGCCGGGCGGCTGGCCGCCGGCATCCTCAGGGGCCAGGACATCGCCGACCTCTCCGCCCTGGACGACCAGCAGGGCCGGATGTTCTTCAACAGGAAGCAGTTGGCCCGCTTCGGGCTCGTCCTCCCTCCGGACCTGGCCGAGCGGGCGGTCTTCCGATAACCCCGCACTTATCCCGCCCGGCTCGTGGCCGGTAAAAATATCGCGCGATAACAGGTTGTCGGCGCGAACGGACAGCCGATTCCCGCAGAGCGGATTGACAACATCGGTCAAAATCAATATTGTTGTCATGACAACAAAATCCACCCCGGAGAAGCAATGGACAACAATCGTTTGGGTACGGGTATCCCGGACGGCAAGGAGTATTACGACGAGTTGCCGGACTATTTGTCCGACGGGTTCATCGGCTTTTTGTTGTATACAACGGCCCTGTCTCTCAAAAAGCGCTTATTGCGCGCGCTGGATGATTCGGGGCTTGGGATAAGCCGGGAGCAGTTCACCCTGCTCGGCCTGCTCTGGCAGGAGGACGGCCTGTATCAGAGCGAACTGGCCGAACGGGCGTTCAAGGACCGGCACAGCGTGACCCGCATCCTCGCGGGGATGGAGTCCAAGGGGCTGGTCGAGAGACTGCCCGACGAGCGCGACGCCAGGCTGGCCCGCTGCCACCTGACCGAGGCCGGGCGTTCCCTGTGCGGTCCGCTGCGAAAGGTGCACGCCCGCTACCTCAAGGAGGCCTTTCGCGGGATGGACGAGGAGGATGTGGCCGGGCTGCGCCGGGGGCTGCTCAAGCTGCGCCGCAACCTGGAGGAAGATCTTTCTTGACGGAATCGGTCTGTTGACCCGCAACCTTGAACCCAAGGAGGCATCATGCCCGACATCACCCGCATGTTTCGAGGACCGCTCAACGATTTCGAAGTCGAGGTCGTTTTCGGCGGCGTTGAGGACACCTCGCCGTACGAGGCCCACCCCTACGAGGAGTTCGTTTTTCTGGCCGAGGGGGAGATCGTCGTGACCCGCGACGACAAGGACGAGCCGGAGACGGTCACCGGTCCTGCCTTCCTGCACGTCCCGACCGGGGTCATGCACAGCTTCGACCTGCGCCAGACCCCGACCCGCCTGGTGGTTATCCACCCCGCCCGGAACGACGGAGGCGTCTGATCATGCCGCGAATCCAGGCCGGGCCGGACGACGGCCGGGAGCTTCGGCGTGATCTGGTCATCCTGCTCGGCAGCAGCCTCACGGTCATGGCCGGGGCGACCATCGCCCCCTCCCTGCCGCGCATGGCCGTCCACTTCCAGGACGCGCCCCAGGCCCAGATGCTGGTCAAGCTGCTGCTCTCGGTGCACGCCCTGTTCATCGCCCTGACCGCGCCGCTCATGGGCATGCTCATGGATCGGTTCGGACGCAGGCCGGTGCTGGCGGTCTCCCTGTTCCTCTACGGGTTGGGCGGCAGCTCCGGAGCGTACCTGGATTCGCTGTACGCCATCATGGCCGGGCGGGCTCTGCTGGGCGTGGCCGTGGCCGGGATCATGAGCGGCTTCACCACCCTGATCGGCGACTACTACCAGGGTGAGCGGCGCAACCGGCTCATGGGGATGCAGGCGGCGTTCACCGGCTTCGGCGGGCTGGTCTTCCTGACCGCCGGGGGCATGCTGGCCGACGTCAGTTGGCGCTACCCGTTCCTCATTTACCTGTTCGCCTTCTGCATCCTGCCCGGCGCGCTGGCCTATCTCTATGAGCCTGAAACGGACCCGCATGGACATGCCGGTACGGAAGGGGAGGAACGGGACTCGCTGGTCCGGTTCCTGCCCATCTATCTGCTGGCCTTCGTGGGCATGGTCATCTTCTACATGATCCCGGTCCAACTGCCGTTCTATCTGAAGTCCTTGGGCGGGGTCAGCAATACCGCCATCGGCGTGGCCATCGGGACCATGAACATGATCGGCGCGCTGTCGTCCATGCAATTCGGGCGGCTCAAGCGCCGCCTCTCCAATGCCGGGATATTCGCCCTGTTCTCCCTGCTCATGGGGCTGGGCTACGCCGTGGTCTGGCTGGCCGGAGGGTACCTCGGCGTACTGACGGGCATGGTCGTGGCCGGAATGGGCTTCGGGCTGCTCATGCCCAACGTCAACGTCTGGCTGCTCTCCCTGGTCTCGGCCCGGTCCAGGGGCAGGGCCGTGGGCGGGCTGACCACCTTCTTTCTGCTCGGCCAGTTCGTCTCGCCCATGCTCTTCGAGCCGTTGGTCGAGCGGTTCGGCATCGGCAACTGCTTCGGTGCCGTGGGCGCCGTTCTCATGGCCGGAGGCGTCCTGTTCGCGCTGTCCGCCCGGATTCCCCGTCAGCGGACTTGATTCTGCATGACAATGGATCGACATGGAGAAGGGCCTGCGGGAGAATGTACCGCAGGCCCTTTTTCTCGCGACGCCTTGGCAGCTTCCCGTCGGGGTGGTACGCTGAAGGGAACCGGCTGGAAGCATCGGGAGAACGTTCCGGCTTCGCCTGACCATGACGAACAGAGAGGGGACATATGAAGACGAGAACATTGGGGCAGGGCGGCCTCACCGTATCGGCCATCGGGCTCGGCTGCATGGGCATGTCCGATTTCTACGGGCCGAGGAATGAGAACGAGTCCCTCAAGACCCTCAACCACGCCCTGGACGTGGGCGTGAACTTCTGGGACACGGCCGACATGTACGGCGTGGGCGAGAACGAGCGGCTGCTCGGCAAGGCGCTGGCCACGCGGCGCGACGAGGTCGTGCTGGCCACCAAGTTCGGGGTCGTCCGGGGCGAGGTGGGCGAGTGGCTGGGCCTGGACGGCAGCCCGGACTATGTGCGCTCGTCCTGCGAGGCGAGTCTCGAACGTCTCGGCACGGACCGCATCGACATCTATTACCAGCACCGCATGGACCCGGCCACGCCCATCGAGGAGACCGTGGGGGCCATGGCCCGGCTGGTGGAGCAGGGCAAGGTCCGCCACCTGGGGCTGTGCGAGATCACGGCGGACGAGTTGCGACGCGCCGCCGCCGTGCATCCCATCGCCGCCCTGCAATACGAATATTCCCTGTGGACCCGCGAGGTAGAGGGCGACATCCTGGACGCGTGCCGGGAGCTGGGCATCGGCCTGGTGGCCTACAGCCCCATGGGGCGGGGCTTCCTGACCGGAAAGATCAAGAGCCGGGCCGACCTCGCCCCGGACGACTGGCGGCTGGAGAACCCGCGTTTTTCCGAAGCCAACCTGGCCCGGAACCTCAAGCTGGTCGAGACCGTGGAGGCCATGGCCCGGGACAAGGGCTGCACCCCGGCTCAGTTGGCTCTGGCCTGGCTCCTGGCCCAGGGCGAGGACGTGGTCCCCATCCCCGGCACCCGCCGGTCCGAGCGGCTGGATGAAAATGCGGCAGCCGTGGATGTCCGCCTGTCCCCGGAGGAACTGCAACGGATCGACGCGGTCCTCCCTCCGGGCGCGGCCTCGGGGGAGCGGTATTGATCGAGCGGATTGTCCGGGCCCCCGCGTTTCCAGGGCCGTCGCGCCGCCCGGACAAAAGAAAAAGCGGTTACATCCATTCAGATGTAACCGCTTGTTTTCCTTGGTAGCGGGGGCAGGATTTGAACCTACGACCTTCGGGTTATGAGCCCGACGAGCTACCGTACTGCTCCACCCCGCGACACGTGAGAGGCAGGTTCTAGGTTGATACCGGATCTTTGTCAACCCGCTGGGCTGTCTTTTTTTTGGGCAGGGGACTCCGCGTCTTGAACAAAAGAAAAAGCGGTTACATCCATTCAGATGTAACCGCTTGATTTCCTTGGTAGCGGGGGCAGGATTTGAACCTACGACCTTCGGGTTATGAGCCCGACGAGCTACCGTACTGCTCCACCCCGCGACACGTGAGAAGGAGTTTCTAGGTTGATGCCGGATTTTTGTCAACAGCAAATTTAGAGAAAGTCCCAAAAGATTTTCCAGACCGCGAAATCCTTGGTCAAACGGGGAAATGACCAGCAAAAAGTTTACAACCGTCCCCGAATTCCGTAGAGAATCACCCCTATGAGCAACGCAGAAAAGTTTTCCGTGGTCCTGCCGGTCTACAACGAGCAGGACAACCTCCAGAGCCTGTTCGCCGAGATCAGGGCTGCGGCCGACTCCACGGGCCGCCCCTGGGAGGCCGTGTTCGTGGACGACTGCAGCACGGACCGGAGCCTGGCGATCATCCGCGAGCTGGCCGAGCAGCACTCCGAGGTGCGCTATGTGGCCTTTGCCGAGAACCGGGGTCAGTCGGCCGCATTCTGCGCCGGTTTCGACGCGGTCGAATCCGACATCGTGGTCACCATGGACGCGGACCTGCAAAACGATCCGTCCGACATCCCGGACATGCTCGCCGCCTTCGGCAATGAGTGCGAGATGGTCATCGGCTGGCGGGCCCGGCGTCGGGATACCTTTATCAAGCGCATCTCGTCGCGGATCGCCAACAAGATCCGCGACTCCATCGTGGACGACGGTGTGCACGACACCGGCTGCTCCCTCAAGGTCATGCGCACGGACCTGCTGCGGCGCATTCCCCGGTTCAAGAACATGCACCGCTATTTCCCCATCCTGATGAAGATGGAGGGCGCGCGCATCCACGAGGTCAAGGTCAACCACAGGCAACGCGGGGCGGGCGTGTCCAAGTACGGCACCCTGGACCGGGCCCTGGCGGGCATCTGGGACCTCATCGGGGTCAAGTGGCTCATCACCCGGCACATCGGCTACACCGTCAAAGAGAAGAAATAGGCATGACCCTGCCCGACCACTGGTGGCTGCTGGCCCTGGTCGTGGTCGTCCAGGGGCTTTTTTTCGTGCGGATCGGTGTTTTACGAATGCGCGGGAAAGGAGTACAACCCTTGGCGCGTTCGGCGCAGGCGGCCCTGGCGGTCTCCGGGCTGGCCGGGTTGGCTTACGGGTTCGTGCAGCGCGACCCGCTGTTTTTCCTGGGTCAGGCGTGTTTGCTGGCCCTTTATTATTGTATGCAACGTGAGCGAAATGACCTCGGATAAGCAAGACTCCACCCTGAATTTCAAGTCCCTGGCCAAGGGGCTGATCATGCTGGCCGTGCTCGGCGGGGCGGTCTACGTCTCCCGGGCCATGGGCCTGGGCGACATGCTGTCCAACACCCAGTGGTTTAACGACCATGTGCTCGGGCGCGGGCCGCTGTCCGTGATCATCTTCCTGGCCGTGAGCACGGTCTTCACCGCCGTGGGGCTGCCCCGCCAACTGATCGGCTTCCTGGGCGGCTTCGCCTTCGGAATGTTCGGCGGCACGGTGCTGTCCACGGTGGGCTCGGGGTTGGGCTGCGCCATGGCCGCGCTGTACGCCCGCATGGGCGGCCGGGACCTGGTGGAGCGCAAGCTGGGCAAGAAGGTGCACAAGGTCAACCGGTTCCTCCAGCACGAGCCGTTCAACACGGCCCTGGCCATCCGGCTGTTCCCCCTGGGCTCCAACCTGATCGTCAACCTGGCCGCCGGGGTCAGCTCCATCCCGCTGCTGCCTTTCGTGCTTGGCTCGACACTGGGCTACATTCCCCAGAATTTCATCTTCGCCCTGTTCGGCGCGGGCATGAACCGCGAGTCGACTACGGGCGTGGTTCTGTCCGTGGGCATGAGCGTCGCGCTCTTCGCGTTCTCGGGCTGGTTGGGCATCCGGGTTTACCGGCGCTATCGCAGACAGGCCGGGGTCCCGGAGGACCTGGACGACTAGCCTGTTCCAGGGGGAATTCGTCCGTTCAAAGGGAATCCGCCTAGGGGCGTAGAGAAGGGTAGCGGCGCGCAAGCTCCCGCCACAGGAGCCAGACCGCTCCGGCCACGACCACGCCCCACAGCCATCCGGCCAGGACGTCCGTGGGATAGTGCTTGCCCAGGTAAACGCGGGAATAGCCCGAGAGGAGCGGCACCAGCAGCGGCCACGCCTTGAGGCCCGGCCACAGGAGCAGGGCCAGCAGGGCCAGGGTCATGGTGTTGGCGCAGTGGGCCGAGGGGTAGGACGAGCCGTTTTCCTTGGTCCGGACAAAGCTGTCCGGCCGGGAGCGCCATTCGCCGCTCTCTACGAAGCGGGTGCCGGCCACGGCGTTCAGCGGGCGGACCCGGTGGATCTCATCCTTGGCCAGCTTGGTGGTGAAATCGGAGACGCCCATGCCAGCCAGCAGGACGAGGAAGAGGATGAGTTGTTTTTTGCCGCCCTTGAGCACGGCCACGGCCACGGCCGCGGCCAGGATGACCATGAGCACGGCCATGGACGAGAACAGGGGCATGATCGTGTCCAGCAGACCGTTGTGCCAGTGCTGATTGATGAGCAGGAAGAGTTGCAGATCCAGGGCGGGAGTGGCGAAAAACATGGCGTTCCTTTCGATTTTTTTGGAATGCATAGCCGTCTTTGGCCCGGCGGGCAACTCCGGGGTTGCCAAACCGTAAAAAAGGTTCAAGAGTCCGATTCATGGAAAAAGCGGAAAGACAGGCGCGGCTGGCGGTGACCATGCCCAGGCTGAGCCGGTACGGCGGCGCGGAATCCTTTGCCTGGCGGCTGAGCGAGGCCCTGGCCGAGCGCGGCCACAAGGTCGACTTCATCTGCGCCCGGTGCGAAACCGACCCGCCCGACGGGGTCGAGCCCGTGGTGCTCGGCCGGTTCGGCGCCTTCCGCATGGTCAAGGTCCTGTGGTTCGCCTACGCCGCGGACAAGGCGTGCCGAAAGGGCGGTTACGACCTCGTCTTCGGCATGGGCAAGACCCTGAATCAGGACATTCTGCGCATTGGCGGCGGACCCATCTCCAAGTTCTGGGAGTTGTCCAAGCGGGCCTGGCCCGAGGGACCCGCCCGTTCCTTCAAGATGCTCCGCAGACGGCTGTCTCCCGGAAACTGGGCCATTCACCTCATCGACCGCATCCGCATGCGGCGCACCCCGCGCATCGTCTGCGTCTCCCACCTGGTCCGCGACTGGCTGGTGGAGGCGCACCCGTCCCTGAACAAGGACGCCATCGACGTGGTTTACAACCGACCGGACCTGGAGCGGTTCTCGCCCATCGGCGGTCAGGAGCGGCTGCGGCTGCGGGCCGCGTACCTGATCGGCGAGGACCAGGTGGTGGTGGCCACGGCGGCCACCAACTTCGCCCTCAAGGGCATCCGCCACCTGGTAGGCATGATGGCCCTGTTGCCCGAAAATTTCGTCCTGCACGTAGCCGGCGGGCGCAATCCGGCCCGGTACGAGCGCCTGGCCGGCGAACTCGGCGTGGCCGAGCGGGTCCGCTTCCTGGGCCGGGTGGACGACATGCCCGCCTTTTACCGCGCGGCCGACGTGTTCATCCTGGCCTCCTTCTACGACGCCTGCTCCAACGCCGTGCTCGAGGCCCTGGCCTGCGGCTGCCGGTCCGTGTCGAGCGGATTGAACGGGAGCGCCCGCTTCCTGCCGCAACGCTGGGTCTTCCCCGACCCCGCCGACGAGAAGGGCATGGCCGCCCTGGTCCGCCGGGTGGCCGACGAGCCCCGGCCCGGGCCGTTTGAGTGGCCCAAGGACGTGCGCTCGGGGCTGGAACCCTACATTGAAATGGTCGAGCGGGCGCTGGCCGAAAAATAGCCGTTCCGGCAGACGCGAAGCGGCCGGGGGATGGATGTCCCCCGGCCGTTTTGCGTCTTTTCGCCGGATTCCGGAACCGTGCGCACGGGGGCGGGCCGAAGAATCACCGATCGTCCGCAACCGGGGTTCGATTTTTCATCATGCCGCCGGATGGCAATGAAATGGCCGTCAATTACAGGCCGGAAAAACCTTTACTGTTCCAGTGTTGCGGGTTTAAGAGGGATGATAAACCGTTTTCGGGCGACCGCGTTCCGCATGAGAATCAAGAGGTTGAGGCGGTTTGGGAACAGGCCGCCCGGTGCCAACCAGACAGGAATTTCCGATGATCGTGAATGTGGTGGAATGTTTGTCCGGCGCGCAGCGTGCCAAGGGGCTGGTCGTCATCGTGGATGTGTTCCGGTCCACCACCCTGGGCTGCTTTCTGGCGGCCGGGGGTGTGGCCGAGTACATCGTCACCGACAGCCTGGACCGGGCGCGGGCCATGGCCGCCGAGCGCGGCGGCAAGGTTATCGGCGAACTGGTGGACGTCCCGCCCAGGGAATTCGACTATCTCAACTCCCCGGCCCTCATCGAGAAGGCGGACATCCGGGGCGAGACGCTGATCCACGTGACCAACGCGGGCACGCGCGGGCTGATGGTCTGCGAGAACGCGGACGAGGTTGTCATGGGCTCCTTCGTCAATGCCCGGGCCGTGGTCGACTATGTCCTGGCCAAACAGCCCGAGGTGGTCACTCTGGTGGCCATGGGCACCGGCGGGGTCATGCGCGCCCAGGAGGACATGATGTGCGCCATGTACATCAAGAATGAGATCGAGGGATATCCCAACAGCTTCAAGACCCTGAAGAAATTCCTCCACGATGTGGACACGGCGGCCAAGTTTTTCGACGACGCCCGCGAGGATTGCCCGGAGGAGGATTTCGACCTGTGCATGGATCTCGACCGCTTCGATTTCATCCTCAAGGGTGAACCGGTGGAGGGCGGGGTGAGGCTCGAAAGGGTGGATGTGCCCGCACGGGAGACCGCCTGAGGGGGGAAGCATGAACGACCAGTTGCAGAAGATTCTCATCGTCGATGATTCCCGGACCAACCTGGCCCTGCTCAACCACATGCTCCGCGACGTGGAGTGCAGGGTGGTCCAGGCGGACAGCGGCCTGGAGGCCGTGGACATGGCCCGGAACGACGATTTCGCGCTGATTCTTCTGGACATCCAGATGCCCGGCATGAACGGCTACGAGGCCGCTTCGAAGATCAAGGAGCACGAGCGCAGCCGCAACGTGCCGATCATTTTCATCACCGCCATCTTCCAGGACGAGGAGAACGTGCGCCAGGGCTACGAGACCGGGGCCGTGGACTACCTCTTCCGGCCCGTGGACGTGGACATCCTGATCAGCAAGGTCAAGGCGTTTCTGCAGATGAACCGGCAGAAGGTCCTGCTCGAACAGGAAGTGGAACAGCGCCGTCGCACCGAGGCCGCCCTGCGCGAGGCCGAGGAGAAGTACCGTTCCATCTTCGAGCGGGCCATCGAGGGAATTTTCCAATGCACCCCGGAAGGGGAGTTCATGGAGGCCAACCCGGCCATGCTGCGCATCCTCGGCTATGACCGCATGGAGGACGTGGTCGGCAGGCCGGCTTTCCGGGACCGGTTCATGCCCGAAGAGAACGAGCGGCAGATGTACCGCGAGCTCATGATGCGCAACGGGGTCGTGACCGGATTCGAGTTCCGCCTGCAGCGCCGCAACGGGGAGGTCGTCTGGTGCTCGGAGTCCTCCAGGGTGGTCCGTCCGGGCAACGGGGACGATTTCATCGAGGGCGTCCTTGAAGATATCTCCGAGCGCAAGAACGTCGAGTTCGAGCTCAAGCGGCTGGCCACCCAGGACAGCCTGACCGGCATCGCCAACCGGCACCGCTTCTTTGACCGGCTGGAGCACGCCCTGGCCGTGGCCAAGCGCTACGGGACCAAGGTGGCGGTGCTCTTCGTCGATCTCGACGACTTCAAGCGCGTCAACGACACCCACGGCCACCAGACCGGGGACGAACTCCTGCGCCAAGTCGCGGAGCGGTTGCAGCAGCGCACCCGCGAGTCCGATACCCTGGCCCGGCTGGGCGGGGACGAGTTCGGCATCCTCCTGCCCGGCATCGACGACCAGACCGGGACCTTGAGCTTCACCCGGAACCTTCTCGAAGTGGTCCGGCAGCCCTATGACGTGGGCGGCCTGAAACTGGTCATCGGGGCGACCATCGGCATCAGCTTCTATCCCGACGACGGGAAGGACACCGTGACCCTTATCAGCCGGGCGGACGCAGCCATGTACGGGGCCAAGAAAAAGGGCCGGGCCGATTACGGCACCTTCGCAGAATATGATTCGCCGGGGTAGGGCGGCGGATCGTCATGATCGGTTTTTTCAGAGGGCGTTTCGCGTGGTCGAAACGCCCTTTTTCATCCCCCGGAGGGACCTGTTTTCCGTCCTGCGGAGGGGTATGGGGCCAGGGCGGGAACCAAGGCGGGACGGGGGCTAAGCAGAGTTAAGAAAATTACATACTTAGGCGGTAGGTTCTTTACGAAAAAAAGCGCAAGGTGCTTGACTTGGGGCTTTTTTCGGGGCATGGAACTCGTTAATTCTTGAAAATTTTATTGGTTCAAGATTCCCGCAAATTTACTGCCAAAGGATGGGGTATGATTTTCAATTGGCTGCATTTTGCAATTGTCTTGTTTCTGCTCGCTGGCCTGCTGTTTGCCATCGGGCCGTTGATTCTGGCTGGGCTGCTCGCCCCCAAAGCGAGGGGAGGGGATATCGGCATGCCGTACGAGTGCGGCATGATCCCCTACGGCAGTTCGTGGGCCCGGTGGGGCGTATCCTACTACGTATACGCCCTGATCTTCCTGGCCTTCGACGTTGACGTCCTTTACCTGTTCCCGGTCTCCACGGCGTATGCAGACGCCGAAGGCTGGGTGCCCTTCGTGAAGGTCTTCATCTTCCTGTTCTTCCTTATTCTCTCCGTCATCTATTTTTGGGCGAAAGGGGTGTTCACATGGCCGCGCAGGATTCAGTAGTGCAACAGGAGTTCCTGACGGCGGGCAACCATCGCATGGATCCGCCCATCGTCAACATGAAACTGGCCCAGGACCTCTTCGACGTCTGTCGTTCCATGTCCCTGTGGCCCATGACCTTTGGTCTGGCCTGCTGCGCCATCGAGATGATGGCCACCGGCATGGCCCGGTTCGACATGGCCCGGTTCGGGGCGGAGGTCTTCCGGCCTTCGCCACGTCAGTCCGACGTCATGATCGTGGCCGGCACCGTGACCAAGAAGATGGCGCCGTCCGTGGTTCGGCTCTATGAACAGATGCCCGGGCCCAAGTGGGTCATCGCCATGGGCAACTGCGCCATCTCCGGCGGCCCCTTCAAGATCAAGGACAACTACAACGTGATCGAGGGGGTGGACACGCTCATCCCCGTGGACGTCTATGTGCCGGGCTGCCCGCCCAGGCCCGAGGGGCTGCTTGAGGGGTTCTTCGAGCTGCAGCGTCTGATCACCGGCAAACGCTGGTGGCCCGTCGCCGCCAAGGTGGAGGGGTAGCCATGTTGCAGGCTTTGGAAGGAATCGCGACCCAGTGCGTCGCCAAACAGGATCCGGCGGCCACGGGGCACGCTTGGTCGGTCTTTTTGGCGCCGGGCCAGATAGTCAGGGCCGCCAGGAAGCTGTTCGAGGCCGAATATTCCCTTGAGGACATCTTCGCCCTGGACGTGGATGAGGGGTTTTTGGTGCAGTATCATTTCAACCGATGGACCCTGAACGAACGGGTCGTCCTCCGCATCCTCGTCGGCAAGGACAACCCCGTGGTCCCGTCCATCACGTCCGTCTTCGACGGCGCCGAGTGGCATGAGCGGGAGACCCGCGACTTCCACGGCGTCGAGTTCGAAGGCAATCCCAACCTCGTGCCGCTGCTCATGCCGGTGGAGGACAAGGACCTCTGTCCGCTGTGCAAGACCGACAAGACGCGCAAGTCCATCAAGGACCTGCTCTCCCTGGGGGAAGTCGTGTCCTGCTCCGCGGAAGTGGAAGCATTGTTTGCGGAAGCGGAGGCCGGGGAGGCCTCCGACGCGTAGGCCGGGGCGACCGGTCGGTATCAAACACCGGACTGAGAGTGTATGTCGGCTTACCAGAATACAGAACAAATGAAGGGTGATTTCTACACCCAGAAGTTCGAGGCCGGGAAGCAGGACGGCACCCTGATCATCAATATGGGTCCGCAACACCCGTCGACGCACGGCGTTTTGCGGATCGTGATCGAGGTGGACGGCGAGTACATCGTCCGTGCCGAGCCCGTGCTGGGCTACCTGCACCGCATGCATGAAAAAATGGGCGAGACCCAAACCTGGGGCGGATTCATCCCCAACATGGGCCGCGTCGACTACGGCCACGCCATGGCCTGGAACTGGGCCTATGTGGGCGCCGTGGAAAAACTGATGGGCATCGAGGTGCCGGAAAGGGCGGAGTACCTGCGGGTCATCATGACCGAGCTCAACCGCCTGGCCTCCCACCTGTTGTGGTGGGGCGCCTACATCCTCGACCTCGGTGCATTCACGCCCATCATGTACGCCTTCGACGATCGCGAAATGCTCCTGGACATCCTGCAGAGGCCGTCGGCCTCCAGGCTGACCTACAGCAACTTCCGCGTCGGCGGCGTGCAGATGGACATCGACGACAAGTGCGTCGAGTTGATCAAGGCGTTCATCCCGCACTTCCGCGAGAGACTGCCCATGTATCACGATCTCGTCACCGAGAACCTCATCCTGCGCCGCCGCATCGAGGGCATCGGGGTCATCGACCAGGACATGTGTCGCCGCTACGGCTGCACCGGTCCCGTGGTCCGTGGCGCCGGCGTTCCCTACGACGTGCGCAAGAACGAGCCGTACTCGGTCTACGACCGTTTCGATTTCGAGATTCCCACGCAGGATTCCTGCTGTTCCGCCGGACGCTACCACGTCCGCCTGGCCGAGATGGAGCAGAGCATGCGCATCATCGAGCAGGCCCTGGAGCAGCTCCCGTCAGCGGAGGGCGGGCACATCGTGGACAAGGCTCCCAAGCCGGCCATGAAGCCGCCCGTGGGCGAGGCCTACTTCAACGTGGAAGGAGGCCGCGGCAAGATCGGTGTCTACGTCGTGTCCGACGGCAGCAAGGTGCCGTACCGCGTCAAGCTGCGCGCGCCGGGCTTCTCCAATCTGAGCGCGTTCGCCGAGGCCGCCACCGGGACGCTCCTGGCGGACGCCGTCGCCATCCTGGGCAGCCTGGACCTGATCATTCCTGAAATCGACCGGTAGGGGGAATCAATGAACGCATTCTTAACAAACCTGATAGTCCTGATCATCGCGGCGGTCGCCGCCATGGTCTGGCTGGGGATAAACGCCCTGGTGTGGGTCTACTGCGAGCGCAAGTTCGCGGGCCACATCCAGCGCCGTCCCGGCCCCTTCGAGGTCGGCCCCCACGGAGCGCTCCAGCCGCTCATCGACGGGCTGAAGCTTATGGGCAAACAGCTCTTGACCCCGGACAACGCGGACGCGGCCCTGTATTGGCTCGCCCCGATCCTGTCCATGCTGCCGGTGCTGCTGCTCTTCCTGCCCATCCCGTACGGCCCGGTGCTGACCGGCATGGACGTCAACCTCGGCCTGCTGCTCATCCTGGCCTTCTCCAGCTTCAACGGGCTGGCCGTCATCCTGGCGGGCTGGGCCTCCAACAACAAGTGGGGCGTGCTCGGCGCGGCCCGTGCCGTGTCCCAGACCGTGGCCTACGAGATTCCGTTGCTGCTGACCGTGCTGGCCATTTCGTTCATGACCGGCACCCTGAGTCTGACCGAGATCACGGCCATGCAGGACGGCTACATCTGGAACTGGTTCATCTTCAGGAACCCGTTCACGTTCCTGGCCTTCTTCGTCTTCATCATCGCCATGTTCGGCGAGACCAACCGCGCCCCGTTTGACTTGGCCGAGGCCGAGTCCGAACTGACCGCCGGGTTCCATACCGAGTATTCCTCCATGGGCTTCGGCCTCTTCTTCATGGCGGAATACGGCTACATGGTCGTCATGTGTTCCGTCTGCTCCGTCCTGTTCCTGGGCGGCTACCACGGCCCCTTCCCCGGCGTCGACGGATGGTGGTGGATGCTCATCAAGACCTACGCCCTGTTGTCGCTCATGGTCTGGGCCCGCTGGACCTACCCCCGCGTCCGGTTCGACCAGCTCCTGAACATCAACTGGAAATGGTTGCTGCCGCTGGCCACCTTCAACCTGTTGGCCATCGCGCTGATCGTGAAGCTGTAGGGGTGTAGACATGGGTAAATTCAAGAAAAACGTCATTCAGCCGATTCTCGACTGCTGGTCCCTGATCGTGGGCCTGAAGATCACGGGCAAGTACTTCTGCAAGCCCCTGATCACGGTCCACTATCCGCGCGAGGTCATCGACGACGAGAATCTGTCAACATACGGCGGGCACGTCGAACTCATCGGCAAGCCCAAGGATCCGGCCACGCCCAAATGCATTTCCTGCATGATGTGCGTGACCAACTGCCCGAGCAAATGCCTCACCGTGGTCAAGTCCAAGCCTCCCAAGCCCACCGCCGCGGAGGAAGCGGCCATGAAGGCGGCCGAGGAAGCGGGGGAAAAGGTCAAGAAGCCCAAGGCCCCCAAGAACCCGGCCAAGTTCATCTACGACTACACCCTGTGCTCGCTGTGCGGCACCTGCATTGAAAACTGTCCGGCCAAGTCGCTGAGATTCTCCAATGACATCTATTGGGTGGCGACTTCCAGGAAAGAGATGAAACTCGATCTTCTCGCCCGGCTCAAGGCGCAGGCCACGGAACTTTCCGCGCCTGCCCACAAGACCGAGGCCGTTCCGGCCGCGGCGGAGAAGGAGGCCTAATATGGAAGTCTTGGCAAAAATAGCATTCGGCGTGTACACGCTCGTCATTTTGGGCGGGGCCGTCCTCGCCGTGTCGAGCAGCAGCCTGGTGCGTGCCCTGATCGGCCTGATCACCACGCTCGTCGGCGTGGCCGGGATGTACCTGCTCCTGGCGACGCCCTTCATGGCCTTCATGCAATTGCTCATCTATATCGGCGCGGTCAGCGTCCTGATCTTCTTCGCGGTCATGCTGACCCGGGCGGAGAAGGGCGGCGACGAATCCGGCAAGGCGCCCATGAAGCGCTACCTGTATGGATTGGCGGCCACCATGGCCCCGGCGGCCCTGCTGGGCTGGCTGGTCCTGACCCGGCCCGCCGCGTCCGTGGCCGTGCCCGTGGAAGTGACCATCAAGCAACTCGGCGACGGGCTCCTCGGTTCCTACTTCCTGCCCTTCGAACTGATCTCGGTCATCCTGATGGTCGCCATGACCGGCGCCGTCCTGCTGGTCTGGGAAAAGCGGGGCCATAAGAACGGGGGGGATAAGTAAATGAGCGCGTTGACCCTTTATCAAATCGTCGCCCTGATCCTCCTGTGCGCCGGCCTGTTCGGCCTGACCCAGCGCAGGAGCCTCGTGGGCATGCTGATCTCGGTGGAGCTGATGCTCAACGGCGCGGGCCTGTCCATGGTGGCGGCCGCGCAGCTGACCGATTTCAGCGCGGTCCTCGGACAGCTCGGCACCCTGTTCGTCATGGGCCTGGCCGCAGCCGAAGCCACGTTGGTCCTGGCCATGATCGTGGTGGTTGCAAGGCGTTTCAAATCCGCCAAATCCAGTGACATCACTACTCTGAAGGAATAACTATTATGGAAGGTGTAACGACATATAGTCCCATTCTTCTGCCGGTGGTGTTCACGCTCCTCACGCCGCTCTTCATCTACCTCTGTAGAGGGGAGGAGAACCGGCGGGAGGCGATCAGCTTCATCGGTGCGTTTCTGACCTTCACCTCGGTGCTCTGGATGGCGCCGAAAGTCCTCGCCGGACAGGTCCTCTACTACCACGTAACCACCATCCTGCCGGGCATCAGCATCGCCTTTGCCGCGGACGGGCTGTCCATGGTCTTCGCCCTGATCGCCCCGTTCCTCTGGTTCTTCGTGACCAGCTACAACATCGGCTACATGCGCGGGCTGAACGAGCACGCGCAGACCCGCTATTACGTCTGCTTCGCGGTGGCCATCTTCGGCGCCATCGGCGTGGCCTTGTCGGCCAACGTGTTCACGCTCTACCTCTTCTACGAGGTTATCACCGTGTTCACGTACCCGCTGGTCTACCACCATGAGGACGAGGAGGCCAAGGTCGGCGCCCGCAAGTACATCGTCTACTTGATGGGTACCTCCAAGCTCTTCCTCCTGCCCGCCATGGTCCTGACCTACGTGCTGGTCGGCAACCTCGACTTCAATCTGTCCGACATCCAGCACGGCATGTTCACCGCCCAGGTCGTCGCGGCCCACCCCAGACTGGTGGCCCTGACCTACTGGTTGTTCATCCTCGGCATCGGCAAGGCGGCGCTCATGCCGTTCCACAACTGGCTGCCCTCGGCCATGGTCGCGCCCACCCCGGTCTCGGCCTTGCTGCACGCGGTGGCGGTCGTCAAGGCCGGCGTGTTCTGCGTCAGCCGCATCGTGCTCTCGGCCTTCGGGACCAAGACCGCGGCGGCCCTGACCATGAGCCAGGTCTTCATCGGCTCGCCCGGCTCCTGGCTCGGCGACCTGTCCATCGGCATGGGCACCGCGTACATCGCGGCCTTCACCCTGACGGTGGCCTCGTTCATCGCCCTGACCAAGGACGACATCAAGGCGCGGCTGGCCTACTCGACCGTGGCCCAGTTGTCCTACATCGTCCTCGGCGTGACCACGCTCGTGGACTCGGGCGTGCAGGGCGGCGTCATGCACATCGCCCACCACGCCTTCTCCAAGATCACGCTCTTCATGGCCGCAGGTGCCATCTACGTCGCCTGCCACCTGAAGAAGATCAGCCTCATGGACGGGCTCGGTCGGCGCATGCCGCTGACCTTCGGTGCCTTTGGTATCGCCTCCCTGTCCATGATCGGCATGCCGCCGGTCTGCGGGTTCGTCTCCAAATGGTACCTGGTCAACGGCACGCTCGATGCGCACCAGTGGCCGCTGCTTTGCGCGTTGCTCCTTTCGACGGCGCTCAACGCTGGCTACTTCGTGCCCATCACCTACAGGGCCTTCTTCAAGAAGCCCAAGCCCGAAGCCAACATCGGCCAGTACAACGAGCCGTCCATGACCATGGTCATCCCGCTGTGCATCACGGCCTTCATCTCGGTGTTCTTGGGTCTGTATCCGCAGACATTCCTGAACTTCGTCAACGTTCTCGGCAAGTTCTAGGGGGGTATATATGAGTCAACAAAATGGATTGGGCGAGCTTCTCGCCAAATGGAGAGACAACTGGAAGACGTGGAGGACCATCTTCTTCGTCGTGTTGGGCGTGCTCGTGCTGCTCAACATCCCGTTCGTCACGCATCATCCGCACTTCGGTCTCGACAGGTACCCCGGGTTCTTCGCCGGATTCGGCCTCGTCGTCGGGCTGGCCATGGTCATCATCATGAAGAAGATCATCCAGCCGTTCATTGCCCGCAAGGAGGACTACTATGGGGACTGATATCTTCATCCACCCCGCCGCGGGCTTCCTCCTGCTGGCCCTGCTGGTGCCGTTGATGCCGGCGAGCTTGTGGAAGAACAAGGCCCTCCGGGGTGGGCTGGCGATCATTCCGCCGCTCATCGCCCTGTATTCCATCTTCACGGTGGAGCCGGGCTCCTACGGGGTGGTGCACTACCTTGACCAGGCCCTGATCTTCGGGCGCGTGGACAAATTGTCCATCGTCTTCGCCCAGGTCTTTGCCATCATCTCCTTTATCGGCTGCATCTACGGCATGCACGTGGAAGACAAGGGGCACTACGTCTGCGCCTCGCTCTACGTGGCAGGCGGATTCGGCTGCGTGTTCGCGGGCGACCTGCTGACGGTCTTCCTGTTCTGGGAGTTGATGTCCATCGGCTCGACCTTCCTCATCTGGCAGGCCAGGACCCAGGAATCCGTGCACGCCGGTTTCCGCTACTTCCTGTACCACACGGTGGGCGGCCTGTTCCTGCTCGGCGGCCTGCTGCTGAAATACAAGGCCACAGGCGGCTTCGCCTTTGACCTCGTCAACCCGGCCGAGGCCCATCTCTACGATTGGCTGATCCTGACCGGTTTCTGCGTCAACGCCGCCGTCGTGCCCCTGCACGCCTGGCTGCCGGACGCCTACCCCCGCGCGTCCGTGGCCGGTGCGGTGTACATGTGCGCCTTCACCACCAAGACCGCGGTCTACGTGCTCTGCCGGGGCTTCGCCGGCTGGGAGGTCCTGGCCATCGCCGGTACCTTCATGGCGGTCTACGGAGTCCTTTACGCGTGCATTGAAAACAACGCCCGGCGCATCCTGTCGTACCACATCGTCTCCCAGGTGGGATACATGGTCGCAGGCATCGGCATCGGCACGGCCATGACCATCAACGGCGCCGTGGCCCACGCCTATGCCCACATCCTGTACAAGGGGCTGCTCTTCATGGGCGCCGGCGCGATCCTGTACTCGGTCGGCACGGCCAAACTGGACGAACTCGGCGGCCTGGTCACCAAGCTGCCCTGGGTCATGGTCTGGTATATGGTCGCGGCCCTGTCCATCTCCGGCATGCCGTTGTTCAACGGCTTCATCTCGAAGACCATGACCATTGCGGGCGCCGCCGAGCACCACCGCACGCTCCTAGCCCTCGGCATGGAGGTCGCGGCGGTCGGTACGTTCATCTCGGTGGGCATCAAGCTCCCATACTTCGCGTTCTGGGGGCGCAAGAAAGAGTTCACGGGCGAGGTCAAGCCCCTGCCCATGAACATGTACGTGGGCATGGCCTTGGGCGGCCTGCTGTGCATCGCCCAGGGCGTCTATCCCCACATGCTCTACCGGTACCTGCCCATGGCGGTGGAAGGGCACGCCTTCGACCCCTGGACCGTGGACAAGGTCATCAACGCCTGCCTGCTGCTCGGCTTCTCCGGCCTGGCCTTCTACCTGACACGGTACATCATCACGCCGCACAAGGCGCTCAACCTGGACTTCGACTGGTTCTACCGCCTGATCGGCAAGGTGACCATGCGGGCCATCTGCTGGCCCTCGGCCAAGGTTGACGACGTCTGGACCGAGGTCTACCGGACCGTCGGCCTGCGCGGGCTCATCGGCATGGGGAAAGGCACTTCCTGGTTCGACAAGAAGGGCATCGACACGGTGGTGGACGGCAGCGCCTACACCGTCAGGAACATCGGCAGGGCGGGGGCCAAGGTCCAGACGGCCAACCTGCAGGACTACCTGGCGCTGGCCGCCGTTCTCGGCTTGGGCATCTTCGCCCTGATATGGTACTTCGGCTAAGCCGGACAATCTAAGGAGAGCTCATTTTGGACTTCGGATATCCGGTACTCACAATATTGATCGCATTCCCGCTCATCGCGGCATGCGGACTCTTCTTCCTGCGGGCTCCGCAGGTGGTGAGGTATTACACCATGGCGGTGTCCCTCATCGAGTGTCTGCTTGCAGTGCCGCTCATGGGCTTCAAACTCAACGCTGACTTCCAGTTCGTCGAAAAGCTGGACTGGGTCCACCAGTGGGGCCTGCAGTACTACCTCGGCGTAGACGGAATCAGCATACTCATGGTCCTTCTGACCATCGCGGTCCTGCCGCTGTGCGTCATGTGCTCCTGGACCTACATCGGCAAGCGGGAGAAGGAATTCCACTTCTGCCTGCTGTTCATGACATCCGCCGTGCTCGGCGTGTTCTGCGCGCTGGACCTGGTCCTGTTCTACGTGTTCTGGGAGGCCATGCTCATCCCCATGTACCTGCTCATCGCGGTCTGGGGCGGCGACGACCGCAAGTACGCGTCGCTCAAGTTCTTCCTATACACCCTGGCGGGGTCCACCCTGCTCCTGGCGGCCATCGTGGCCTTCCGGATCACGGGCGGAACCTTCTCCATTCCGGACCTGATGCAGATGAACTTCAGCTTCCGCTTCCAGTTCTGGGCCTTCCTGGCCATGGCGCTCGCCTTCGCCATCAAGGTGCCCATGTTCCCGTTCCACACCTGGCTGCCCGCAGCCCACGTGCAGGCGCCCTCGGCCGGTTCCGTCATCCTGGCGGCCGTGCTGCTGAAGATGGGTACCTACGGGTTCCTGCGCTTCTGCCTGCCGCTGACCCCGGCGGCCAGCCACTACTTCGCCCCCATGATGATCGCGATCTCCATCGTGTCCATCCTGTACGGCGGAGCCATCGCCCTCGGGCAGTCCGACATCAAGAAGCTGGTCGCGTACTCCTCTGTGGGCCACATGGGCTTCGTGACGCTGGGCATCTTCCTGTTCAACCAGCGCGGCGTGGAAGGCGCGCTCTTCCAGATGCTCAACCACGGCATCGTCACCGGCGCGCTGTTCATGATGATCGGCGCGGTCTACGAGCGCAGCCACAGCCGCGAGATCTCGAAGAACATGGGACTCGGCAAGTACATGCCCGGCTTCATGTTCTTCTGGGGATTCATGGCCCTGGCCTCGTTCGGCTTCCCCGGGACCAACGGGTTCGTGGGTGAAATTCTGGTCTTCATCGGCGCGTTCAAGCAGTCCCTGATCGTCGGGGCGCTCATCGTGCCCGGTGCGCTCCTGGCCGCGGCCTACATGTTCCGCGTGTCCCTGAAGATGGCCTGGGGCAAGCCCAGCAGCGCTTCGACCTGGCGCGACCTCAACGCCCGCGAGTGGATCTACCTGACCATTCCGGCCGTGTTCGTGCTCTGGATCGGCCTGGCGCCCACGCCGTTCTTCAAGCTCATCGATCCGTCCGTCAACAAGCTGCTCAACAACTTCGACCAGCGCAAGGTCGCTGCCGTGGAAACCGAGCAGCCGATGCAAACAGCCGCCGCAGCCCTCTCGGGCCTGCTGGCGGAAAAGGAATAGGGGGCTTACGACGTGAACTTCAACATCACTGCGCTTGTCCCGGAACTGTTCTTCCTCTGTATGGTACTGGCCCTCATGGTCCAGTCGCTGGGCAGCAGGGAGTGGAAACCGCCGGTTGAGAAATGGCTGCCGTTCGGCGCCTGCGCCGCGTTCTTCGTGACCATCACCGGTTTCCATCTGCATGGAACCATGTTCTGGGATGTCTACAAAGTGGACCTCATGTCCCAGTTCTTCAAGATTGTCATCACCTTCGGCTTCTACATCGTCGTGCTCAACGCCTCGCGCCAGCCGACGCTGGAAGAGGGCAAGCGGGCCGACTATTACATGCTGCTCGGTTTCTCCACACTGGGACTGATGATGCTCGCCTCCTCCGTGGAGCTGATCACCATCTACCTGGCCCTGGAACTGGCCTCCTACTCCATGTATGCGGTCATCCCGCTGCGCGCCAAGGACAAGGGCGCGGCCGAAGCGGGCATCAAGTACATCATGTTCGGCGCGGTCGCCACGGCCCTGGCCCTGTACGGCTTGTCGTACATTATGGCCACCCAGCACACGACCTACATCGCCGAGCTCATGAACAAGTCCTGGTCGTTCGCCGACCAGCCCATGGCCGTTGTCGGCCTGTCGCTCTTCCTGGGCGGCATGTTCTTCAAGCTGGCCCTGTTCCCGTTCCACTTCTGGTGCCCGGACGTCTACCAGGGCGCCAGCAACGAGACCGCCGCGTTCGTGGCGACCATGCCCAAGATGGGCGCCATCGTGGTCCTGTGCCGCCTGGCCGTGCTGCTTAAGCCCGGCCTGGAGATCACCACCATCCTGGCAGTGCTCGGCGCGCTGTCCATGACCTTCGGCAACCTGTCGGCCCTGGCCCAGACGGACATCAAGCGACTGCTCGGTTTCTCGTCCGTGGCCCATGCGGGCTACATCATGGTCGGCCTGGTCTCGGGTACGCCCGAGGGCATCGGCGCGGCCGCGTTCTACGGCATGGCCTATCTGGTCATGAACCTGCTCGTGTTCTGGATCGTCAGCCGCGTGGCCTCCGACGGCCGCAACCTCAAGCTGAATGATCTGAACGGCCTGTACAAGAAGGCCCCGGCCCTGGCGTTTTCGCTGGCCGCCGGCGCCTTTGCTCTGGTCGGCCTGCCGCCGACCATGGGCTTCATGGGCAAGTTCTTCCTGATCACCTCGGCCTGGGATCACGGCTACAACTGGCTGGTCATCACCCTGGTGGTCAACTCGGCCATCGCCATCTACTACTACCTGTCTCTGTTCCGGCATGCCTTCACCGAAGAGTCCGCGCCGAGCCAGGCGGCACCGCCGGACAACGGCTGGTTTGCCTCCGCAGGGGCGGGCATGCTTGCCGCCGCCGTGCTGCTCATCGGCATGGTCCCGGCACCCCTGTTCAACTTCGCCATCAATGCGGGCAAGACCCTCTATGGCATCACCGTCACCTTCGCGGGCGCCGGACACTAGAACGGGCTGCATAAACCGATGAAAAGGGCGGAAGCGATGCTTCCGCCCTTTTCGCCTCTGGCGCGGGGAAGGGAAGAGGGAACCCTTTGAGAAAAGGGTTCCCTCTTCCCCTTCCCCGAACCCTATCCCCATCTCCCTTCCTAAACTTTTTGGGGCGCTTCGCGGTGAAGTAGGGGGGCGTTGTTGGGGGAGTTTTTTGTGTGAGGTATTTGACCCGGGAGAGAGGGCGGTTTAGAAAAATCGGGCAGCCTGCAAAATGGCGGATGCTGCATAGGAACGTGTGGAGGGAGCGCGGCCTGCTTGGCGTTGGAGCATCGATACGATCATTTCAAACACAGGAAGACGATTCATGAACATCCGAACTCTGAAACTGGCCTATTTTTCTCCCACCGGGACCACTGCGGCGGTTGTCGAAGCCATGGCAAAAGGGCTGGACTACGATGTGGTCGAGGACGTGGACATCACCATGCCCGAGGAGCGGCAGGAGCCGTTGCAGGCATCGGCCGAGGACCTGCTGTTGGTCGCCGTGCCGGTCTACGGCGGGCGCATTCCCTTTCTCCTCGAGCCGTGGCTGCGCACCCTGGAACTGGACGGGACGCCCGTGGTCTGCGTGGTCGTGTACGGCAACCGCGCCTTTGAGGACGCCCTGATCGAGCTGTCCGACATCGTCACCGAGCGGGGCGGAACGGTCCTGGGCGGCGCGGCCTTTGTCGGGGAGCACTCCTTTTCGAGCGAGGAATATCCTGTGGCCGTGGACCGGCCCGACGCGGACGACCTGCGTAGCGCCGAGGACTTCGGGCGCCAGGTGCGCGAGGCCGTGGACGCGCTGGACTCCATCGACGACGCCCCCAGGCCGGACATCCCTGGAGACCGGCCCTACAAGGAGCGCAAGCCGCGTGGGCCGGTGGACTTCATCCAGGTCGACGACGGGTGCGTCCTGTGCGGCATCTGCGCCGAGCAGTGTCCGGTCGGAGCCATCGACGAAAAGGACCTGAAGCACACGGACCCGGACAAGTGCATCATGTGCTGCGCCTGCATCAAGGTCTGCCCCGAGCACGCCCGCAGCGCCAAGCCCGGCTGCCCGGTGGAGGGATTCGCCAAGTGGCTGAACGAGAATTGCGCCGAGCGCAAGGAACCCACGTACTTCTTCTAGGCTGAACGGATCGCAATATCTCCGCGGCCCGGCACGTCCCGCAGATTGTGCGGGCCGGTTGCGCCGGGCCGGTCGGGGATTTATTATATGGGGAACGGGAGGCATTCCATGCATGAAACCAGTCTGGGCGGCACGCTCCGCGACTATCTCTCCGGCGAGGAGATCGACGAGACCACCTTCGAGGAATTCCGCCAGTTGCTGGCCCGCCTCCTGGTGGAGGAGAAGGGCTACCCCAAGGACCGGATCAAGGCCAAGGTCCCGCTGGCCTACTGCGTGGAGGGCGAGGAGTTTGAGCGGATCATTGACTTCGTGCTCTACGACGAGCAGGGCAGGCCCGTGTTCCTGGTCATGTTCTGCGCGGGCGACGTGGCCACCTTCGAGCGCGAGACCGTGTGCGCGGCTCGGCTCCTTGAAGGAGGTCCGGTCCCGTATGCCCTGGTCACCGACACCATGGACGCCACGCTGCTTGACGTGCGCACCGGCGAGGAACTGGCACGGGGCATGAACGCCGTGCCCGACTACGCCCGCCTCATGGAGATGGTCGACGCGGTCGAGATCAAGCCGCTGACCGCCGAGCAACGCGAAAAGCAGACCCGCGTGTTCCACACCTACTGCGGCTTCGTCTGCGGCGACCACTGCGAATGCTCGCTGCCGCCCATGCCGTCCTTTCCGCTGAAAAAGTAGGGTAGCCGAGTGCCTGAAGAGGTCATCGTCAAATATACCATGCGCGCACCTCTGATCGCCCTTTGCGTTTTCGTCTGCCTGATAAGCGGCGCCATGATTGCGTTCGGATGGGGAACCCTGGACCACCAAGTGCCGCGCCAAAATCCCGAGGCGTTCATCGGGCTCGGCGTGCTCGGCCTGGTCTGGGCGGTCTGGACGGTGCGTTCACTGGCCTCGGGAAAGCCGTATCTGGAGACGAGCGAGGAGGGCATCTTTGTCGGTACCGGCCTGCACTGCTACATCCCCTGGGAGAATGTTGGGGATATTTCCGCGCGGCAAAACGAGGTTCGGACCCGCTTCGGCACAACGACCGTCAAGGTCTGTTCGATCGACCTGAAGGATCCGGACAACGTTTATTTCGACAAGTTCTCCCATCGGATGCTACGCAAGTATTTCGGCCGGGGACTGCCGATCAACCTGGCCTCCGACGCACGGACCTCGTGGCCCAGCGAACGGCTTGCCGCCGCCCTGCGCGAGCGTTGGCAACGGGAAGTCGATCGGACGCGGGAAAGCCGGGCATAGGCCCGGCTTTCTCTTTTTCTAAGGGGAGGGGGAAAGGGATCAATCCACGAAGACGATGCAACCTTCCGGGCAGGTGTTCATGATGTCGCGAACCTCTTCCTCGGTGACCTCGGACCTGCTCACATAGGGCATGTCCAGGGCATCGTCCCACTGAAATACGTCCGGGTTGAGGTCGATGCACCCCTGGCAGGAGCGGCAGTCTCCCAACTCGATGGCCACTTCACGATGCTTGGTACAGGTATTGGTATCACTCATGATTTGATAATAGTTACTACTGGTGTTGTTGGCAAGTATTATCGCTATCGTCTTTCATGCTCGAAGTGATGATCGGCAAAATCGGAAGAGCGGCACGGCGGTTCGCGCTCGCACACATCCCGCGAAGCGGCACAAAAAGTTTACGAAGGGAGAGGGGATGGGCGGCCAGGGGAAGGGGAGAGGGAAAGCCCTTTCCATAGGGTTTCCCTCTCCCCTTCCCCTGGCCGCCGGAGGCATTCCTAGACGTTAAAGCGGAACTCGATGATATCGCCGTCGTGGACGATGTATTCCTTGCCCTCCAGGCGCGCCTTGCCCGCCTCCTTGACCTTCTTGAAGTCGCCGTAGGCCAGGAAGTCGTCAAAGCCGATGACCTCGGCGCGGATGAATCCCTTTTCGAAGTCCGTGTGGATGACGCCCGCGGCCTGGGGTGCGGTGGAGCCCGCCCGCAGGGGCCAGGTGCGGCATTCGTCCTCGCCCGCCGTGAGGAAGGAGATCAGGCCGAGGAGCTGATAGGTCTTGGCGATGACCTTGTCCAGGGCGGACTCGGTAATGCCCAGGTCGTTCAGGAATTCGGCCTTTTCCTCGGGATCGTCGATCTCGGCCAGTTCGCGTTCGAGCTTGGCGGCCACGGCAATGTGGGCCATGCCCGACGTGTCCTCGGGGAGCGCGCGGTCCGCCTCCTCACCCTCTGGGCAGTTCCAGGCGTAGAGGATGGGGCGGGCCGAGAGAAATTTGTAGCCTTTGAGTTCGGGCAGAGTGCTGACTTCGGCGTCCGTGCGCAGGGGGCGTTCCTCTTCGAGCAGGGCGAGCGCCCGCTTCAGGGCGGCCTCCTCCTTGGGGTCCACCAGTGCCTTGTTCTTCTTGCCGTCCGCGGCCAGCTTTTCGAGGCGTTTTTCGATGACCGCCATGTCCGAGACCATCGTGTCCGCCTCCATGGCCTGCCACTGCTTTTCGGGGTCGTTCATGCCCGAGAAGCCGTCGAGCACGCCGATGAAGCAGTCGTAGGGCCGGACCTCGTTCAGCACGCGCTCGCCCAGGCCCGCGCCCTTGCCCCCTCCGCCGGGGATGTCCAGGTACTCGATCTCGCTGTAGGTGACCTTCTTGGGCTGGAAGAGTTCGATGAGCGGGTCGAGCCGGGCGTCCGGGACCTTGACCATGGCCCGATTGCCTGCGGCGGCCGCTTCGGGGCCCGCCAGTGCGGCGAAGAGATCGGTCTTGCCTGAGCCGGAGAAGCCGAAGATGGCGGTTTTCATGTCTTTCTCCTTCGCTGGAACGGGGTGAGAAACGCTACGCCCGACAAGGGCTTGGCGGAAGGTATCAGGTATCCGGGGGAATGCAAAGAAAGAGCGGAGCGGCGAACCGGTATCGCGGGGCGGCAAACCATTGAACGTGGAGCGGTTTTCCCTTACGGTGCCTGTCATGCACAAGACGGGGAACATCTTTCTCATCGGGCCGCGCGCCTGCGGCAAGACAAGCGTGGGTCGGGCCCTGGCCGCAAGGCTGGGCCTGGAGTTCGTGGACACGGACCACGCCTTTGCCGAGGCCGTGGGCACGGATATCGCATCCTTTGTCGAGGCCAACGGCTGGGAGGCTTTCCGCGACGGGGAGGCCGCAACGCTTGCGCGCGAGGCCGCGCCCGGCGGCCGGGTCATCGGCTGCGGCGGGGGCATTGTCCTGCGCGAGGAGAACCGGGCCGTGCTGGCCCGGGGCATCGTCCTTTACCTCAAGGCCGGGGCCGAGGAACTGGCCCGGCGGCTCATGGCCGATCCGATCGCGGCTCAGCGGCCGTCCCTGACCGGCAAGTCCGTGGCCGACGAGGTCCGCGAGGTTCTGGACGCGCGCGCCCATCTGTACGAGGGGTGCGCCGACCGGGTCATCGAGGGCCAGGACCTGGACGGCACCGTGGAGCGCGCGCTCGAAGCGGTGAAAACCTTTTCCGAGCGTTTTTGACAGGTTGGGCCGTCAGGCATATAAGCGTGGAGAACCATGCGCACTAAAGTCTTTTCGCCGTATTGGATGCCGGTCTGGTTCTTTGCCGGGGCCATACTGATCGGCGCACTCATACTTCATATGGACGTGAGCCACCCCGGTGGCCCGTTGTCCTTTGTGGACGCCCTGTTCACGGCGACCTCGGCCATGTGCGTCACCGGCCTGGCCGTGGTGGACACCGGCTCCTACTTCTCGACCCTGGGCCTGGACGTCATCCTGGTGCTCATCCAGCTCGGCGGCCTGGGGATCATGACCTTCACTACCCTGATTATCCACCTGCTCGGGCGGCACGTATCGCTGACGGACCGGCTGGCCGTGGGGCAATCCCTGCTGCACGACCCGTCGTTCAGCCTGCCCCGGTTCCTCATGCGGGTGGTCCTCTGGGCCTTTTCCTTCGAAGCGGCCGGCGCGCTGAGCCTGTGGCTCCTGGACCCTGTGGGCTTCAACCCCTACTCGGCGGTCTTCCATTCGGTGTCGGCCTTCTGCAACGCCGGGTTCTCCCTGTACCCCGATTCCCTGACCCGATGGTCCGGCAACGGCGGGGTCAACATGGTCTTTATCGTGCTCATCACCGCGGGCGGCCTGGGTTTCTATGTGCTCAACGAGTGCGGCACCTTGATCTGGAACGCGCTGTTCAACCGCAACCGGCGCAGGCGGGGCAAACCGCAGATGAGCTGGCACACGGCCATCGTGCTCAAGACCACCCTGGCCCTGGTGGTGGCCGGGACCGTGGTCATCTTTGTGGCCGAGGGGGCGGCGGGCAATGCGCCGGACAACGTGTTCGAGCATTTCTGGAACGCCCTGTTCCAGTCCGTGACCTGCCGCACCGCCGGGTTCAACACCGTGGACATCGGCGGCATGACCAACGTGTCCCTGGCCTTCATGATGGTCTTGATGTTCATCGGCGGCTCGCCGGGTTCCTGCGCGGGCGGCATCAAGACGACCACCTTTCGTGCCCTGGTCGGCTTTGTCTGGGCCGAATTCCGGGGGTGGGAACAGGTCCGCATCGGGCGTTTCGCCCTGGACCAGAAGGCCATGAACAAGGTCGTTTCCCTGGTGACCATGAGCCTGCTGCTGGTGGGCGTGGGGACCATGATCCTGACCTCCATGGAGAGCGGGGACAGCTCGTATCTCATGGCGCGCGGCGAATTCATCGCCGACATGTTCGAATCCATTTCCGCCTTTGCCACCGTGGGGTTGTCCACGGGCATGACCCCGCTGCTCGACAATTTCGAGCGGGTCACGCTCATCGTGCTCATGTTCGTGGGGCGTCTGGGGCCCATCTGGATGCTCTCGGCACTGCAAAGCTGGCAGTCCGAGCGGCGCTTCAGGGTGCCGACCGCGACGCTGCCCTTCGGCTAGATCGACAAGGAGAATTTTTCAATGCCTGCAAAAAAGGAAATCGCCGTCATCGGGCTGGGCAAGTTCGGGTACGCCCTGGCCAAGGCCCTGACCGAGCTCGGCCATTCCGTGGTCGGGGTGGACATCAACCCCGAGTACGTGCGCCGGGCCCAGGACATCATCGCCCAGGCCTACCAGGCGGACGCCACGGACGAGAAGATGCTCGGCCAGATCGGCATCAAAGAGCTGGACCGGGTCATCGTGTCCACGGGCGACTCCATGGAGGCGAGCATCCTGGTGGTCCTGAACCTCCAGGCCGTTGGGGTCAAGAACATCTGGGTCAAGGCCATCAGCGAGGCCCACGAGCGGGTGCTCTACAAACTCGGCGTGCCGTTCGTGGTCTTCCCCGAGGCCTTTGTGGCCGCCCAGATGGCCAACCGGCTGACCGCGCCGGGATTGCAGGAATACTTCGGCCTGGGCAAGGATGTGGCCGTGCGCGAAATCATCGTGGAGAACTGGATCGGAAAGACCTTGCGCGATCTCGACCTGACCAATAAGTACCAGGTGCAGGTCATCGCCTTCCGGCTGGCCGGGGATTCGGAGTTCCATTTCGTGCCCCAGGCGGACAGGGCGCTCAGGACCGGGGACGTCCTGGTCCTCCTCGGACGGACCGAGGACATCATGCGGGTCGACAAATTTTAGGGAACAGGAGCGAACATGAGCGGCAACACCTTCGGGCAGATATTCCGGCTGACCACCTTCGGCGAGTCTCACGGTGTGGGCCTGGGCGGCGTGGTGGACGGTTGCCCTCCGGGCATCCCCCTGGACGAGTCCATCATCCAGTCCGAGCTGGACCGACGCAGGCCCGGCCAGGGCGGGCTGGCCTCCACCACCCGCAATGAGCCGGACCAGGTCAAGATCCTGTCCGGTGTGTTCGAGGGTAAAACCACGGGCACGCCCATCGGCTTTTTCGTGGAGAACACCAACCAGCGCTCCCACGACTACTCCAAGATCAAGGACGTGTTTCGGCCCGGTCACGCCGACTTCACCTATAACGCCAAGTACGGGTTCCGCGACTACCGGGGCGGCGGGCGTTCGTCCGGCCGCGAGACCGTGTCCCGCGTGGCGGGCGGGGCCATCGCCCAGGAGTTGCTGCGGTTGGAGGGCATCTCCATCTACGCCTACACCGTGGAGTTCGGCGGCATCAAGGCCGAGGTCAAGGATATCGAGGGGGCCCAGGACCGGTCCTATTTCAGCCCGGACCCGGATATCGTCGAGACCTGGGACGAGCGCGTCATCAAGGTTCGCGACGACGAAGATACCCTGGGCGGGGTGGTCGAGGTTCGGGCTACCGGCTTGCCCGCCGGGCTTGGCGAGCCGGTCTTCGGCAAGTTCGACGCGCGCATCGCGGCGGCATTCATGTCCGTGGGCGCGGTCAAGGGCGTGGAGATCGGCTCGGGCATGGGGGCGGCGCGCTCCCTGGGCAGCGAGAACAACGACCCCATCGGCCCGGACGGCTTTCTGTCCAACAACGCGGGCGGCATCCTCGGCGGCATCTCGTCCGGGCAGGACGTCGTGGCCCGCGCCTACGTCAAGCCCATCGCGTCCATCCTTCAGGAACAGCAGACCATCACGGCCACGGGCGAGCCGACTTTCATCATGGTCGGCGGCCGCCACGACATCAGCGCCATCCCGCGCATCAACCCGGTGCTCAAGGCCATGATGGCTCTGACCATCGCGGACCTGCTCCTGCTCGACAGGCGGCTGGGCGTGCGCGATTAGCCGTCAAACGCCATTATGGAACGAAAGGGCCGGCGCACGAAAGTGTGTCGGCCCTTTGTATTGGGTGCATAAGATAATACGTCAAGCTGCGTAGCAGTAAACAAGCCACGCCGAAGGCGTCAAAGGGGTTCCAAGGGGGCATAGCCCCTTGGCCGCCGGCGGCGAAGTCACCCGTCCATCGCCGCGAAGCGGCCTTCAACTATTGATTTCCCAACCCAACCCGGCGCTCGGGCTTGATCCCGGAAAAGAAGAACAGCACCAGGGCGGTGACCGCGCCGAGCGTGTCGCAGAGCATGTCGGACTGGGCGTCCCAGATATCGCCCTGGGAGCCGAGGAATTCGATGCCCGCCTCGCCGCCCGCGGTCACGGCGTACCACCATTCGACGATCTCGTACCCGGCGGCCAGGGCCATGATCGCGAACAGGCCGAAGAGATAGGCCACCACCGGGCGGGCCAGGTTTTTGCGCGTCAGGTACTCGGCGATGGGGAAGGCGTAGAAGCCGATGGAGTAGTGCCCGACCCGGTCGAAGTGGTTGCGTTCGAAGCCGAACAGGTCGGTGACGAAGTCGAAGGGCACGTTGGCGAAGGTGTAGTGGCCGCCGATGGTGTGCAGGACCAGCCAGCAGGCCATGAGCACGTAGGCCAGGTTGGAGAAGCGGAAAAGCCGGTAGGTGGCCACCAGCAGCAGGAAGACCGCCATGATCGGGATGTTCTCGGCCCACCATACGTCGCGCATGACCGGGTTCACGGCCATGATCGTCCAGAAGATCGCGAACGCGGCGGCAAGCAGGTGAGGGAACCGGCGGGACAGGGCGGATTCGTTTTTCATAAGCTACTTGAGCTTTTTCAGGCGCACGGCCGTGCCGTAGCAGGAGTAGTACTTGTCGCCCTCGGGATGGAAGGCCACGGTTTCGCGGTAGCCGACAATGGCGTCCGCGTTGACGTCCACGGCCTGGGCCATGAGCCCGTAGAAGGCGTTGTCGAAGACGTAGCTGCGGCAGACGATGAGCCCGAAGGCGGACTGGATCTCCCGGCCCGGAACCGTCTCGGTGGTGACGATCTTCATCTTCCCGGCCATGTAGATGTCCTTGGCCAGGGTCAGCCGGTGATCGGTGCCGACTTCGTCCTTGTCCGTGGACTGTTTCCTGGGCGAACCGAATATGAGCGCCATGCGTCTCCCCTCGATGTGAGTAACTGAAAGTTGTTGCTCAGGATTTGTAGCGCACCACAGGGGCGGGGGCAAGCCCCCGGAAGGGAATGCCTCCGGCGGCCAGAGGGGGAAACTTTTGGGAAAAGTTTCCCCCTCAGGGCTCCCCCTTCCAAACTTTTTGTGTGCCTTCGGCAGGGGCGTCCGAACGCGGTAAGACGTCAATAGATACTGGGAACCGAATGCTTGTGCTCCTACCCCGCGAAGCGGCTATAGAAAGTTTGGGAAAAAGAGGGGATGGGGGGGCGGGGGTAGGGGAGGCACAAAAAAGCGGGCCGGTGCAACCGGCCCGCTTTTTTGTCGAGTAATGGCGATCTACGGGGTAACCTTCATGAGGTAGGCCTTGTCCGGGGTCAGGTATTTTTGGACCATATCCTGGATTTCGGCCGGGGTGACGGTCTGGGCCCGGTCGATGAGCTTTTGTTCGTAGTCGAGGTTGAATCCGCGCACCTGCAGGCTGGCGGCCTCGCGGCTGCGGGAGAGCAGGGACTGGTGCTCCTGGTAATAGTCGCCGGTCAGGATGTTTCGGGCGCGGTCGATTTCGTCCTGGGGCAGGGGAGTGGCGGCCAGGTTGGCCAGCACCTTTTTGAAGCCCGCAATGGACTGGTCGACCTTGTCCGGGCCGGTGCCGATGTACAGCGCCATGAACCCGGTGTTGCGGCTCTGCCAGAGCATGGCGGTGACCGTATAGGCCAGCCCCTGCTTGTCGCGCAGGTCGCGGAAGAGCAGGCCGGACTGACCCGCCAGGGCCGCGCGCAGCAGTTCGAGCTTGGCGGACGCCTCCTGGTCGGTCTTGCCCGGCGTGGGGAAGACCATCAGGATGTGCGCCTGGTTGCGGTCGGGCAGATGGAGGTCGTCCTCCATGGCCTGGCCCCACTCGGGGGTGGTGAAGGCGTACGCGCCGGTGGGCGCGGTCAGGGTCTTGGCGATGTTCGTCGCGAATTGCTCCATGGCTGCCTGGTCGAAATCACCGCACACGGCCAGGGTGAACGGGTGCATGGACTGGCGGCTCCAGAAGCGGATGATGTCGGCCGTCGTGAATTTTTCCACGCCCTCGGGGGTGCCCATGTGGAGCAGGGCATAGGGGCCGGTCTTGTACAGGAACGGGAAGAGGTGGCGGAAGGCCAGGCCGAGCGGCCGGTCCTCGCTCTGCTTGATGCCCGCGATCTGATCCTGTTTGGCACGTTCCACCTCGGTCTGGTTGAAGGCCGGTCCGGTCAGGGTCTCGGCCAGGACCGGCAGGACCTGGTCCGTGAACCGGGTGGGGAACTTGGCCTCCACGGCGAAGACGTTGCGCCCGGCGGTGGAGCCCAGGCTGGCCGCGTGGTCGGACAGGAAGTCCTGCATTTCGGTGGCGGACATCTTCAGGGTCCCGCGCGTCAGGGCGGCGGCCGTCAAGGCGGCCAGCCCCTGCTGGGAGGGATCGAGTTCGCCGTCGCCGCCGGTCCAATACATGGACATGGCCGTATAGGGCAGGGTCTCGTCAGGCAGAAGGATCAGCTTGGAGCCGCCGGGCAGAGCGACCTCGGCCGGTCCCGTGGCCTGTTTGGCGGCCTGCTTGGCCTTGGCCGCCTTCTTGGAGGGCCAGTTGGCCTTGGTGATGCCGGTCAGGCCGTCGGCCGAGACGGGTGCGTTTTCCGGCGTGAGCACGGCCAGGGTCAGCCGGTCGGGCCGGATGTACTCGTCGAAGAGCCGCTTCAACTCGTCGCGGTTCACCTGGCTCAGGGAGAAGAGGTAGTTCTTCTCGGCCTGCTCGCCATTGTCCAGGAACTGGAAGTAGCCGAGCTTTCCGGCCAGGCCGGACAGGGTTTCCTTGGCCAGGAACAAGGAATTCTGGAGGTTCAGGCGGGCGCGTTCGATCTCGCGGTCCGTGAAGTCCGCCGGATTGAAGGTGGCCATCTCCTTGTTCAACTCGGTCCAGAACTCGTCCACCTTGTCCGCGTCGAGCACGGCGTGGACGTAGAGCATACCGCCGCGCTCCAGGGAGAGGGGCGAGACCGAGATGTCGTCGACCAACTGCTTGTCGTACTTGAAGGTCCGGTACAGGCGCGAGGTGTCGTCCCCGCCGAGCAGTTGGCAGAGCATCTCCAGGCCGGGGATCTCGGCCGAGGTACCATAGGGGATGGGAAAGGCCGCGCCCATGTAGACCTTGTTCCACTTGCCGGTCAGCTTGACCACGCGGGGGCCGTCGCCCGCCTCGGGAACGGGCAGGGGAGTGGGAGGCGTGAAGGAGCGGGTGTTGACCAGGGAGCCGACCAATTGGTTGGCCTCGGCCAGAATCTTGTCGGGATCGACCTTGCCGACCACGGCCAGGAGCATGGACTGCGGCTGATAATGGTCTGCGATGTACTGCTTGATCTGCGGCCGGGTGATGCCGGACACGGTCTCGCGGGAGCCGATGATCGGCCACTCGTAGCTGGTGTCCTTCCAGACCATGGATTGCAGGGTCTTGAAGAGTTTGCTGGTGGGCGTGTCCTCGCCGCGTTCGAGTTCTTCGAGTACGACCTTCTTTTCGCTTTCCAGTTCTTTGGGATCGATGGTCTGGTGGAAGGCCATGTCCGTGACCACGTCCATGCCGAGCTTCCACCGGGCCTCGGGGACCTCAACGTAATAGACGGTGTAGTCGAAGCTGGTGGCCGCGTTCAGGCTGCCGCCCACGGACTCGATCTGCCGGGCGGTCTCGCCGGGGCCGCGTTTGTCCGTGCCCTTGAAGACCATGTGCTCAAGCAGGTGGCTGATGCCCGCGATGTCGGGCGTCTCATAGGCGCTGCCCGCGTGCACGTACAGGCGGACGTTGACCAGCGGGAAGCGGTCGTCCTCCTTGATGAGCACAGTCAGCCCGTTCTTGAGCTTGACGATGTGCGTGGCCGCCTGGTCGGAGCCGTCCAGGGAAGGAAGGGACGCCGCCTTGGCGATCGTCGGGGCCGGGGCCGGTGTCGGGACGGTTTCGGTGCGATTATTCATGGATGCAGTTTTGCAGCCCGCAAGGGCCAGCATAAGCCCCGCAAGCAATAACAGTTTTCGGAACATGGATAGAACTCCATAAATTGGTCTTTCTCTCTCTTTTCAACATCAAAATGATTTTCGGTGCGATAAACAAGATAAGTCCGATTGCCGGGCTGGCAAGCGGGACCGGGGTTTCATGGCCTGAGCAGTCAAACATCCTAACCGAGGAGGGCCGAAATGGGAACCGGAAATGCGCCCGGTCGGGACCGGGGCGGCCTTAGGCTTCCGGAAGTGTTTTTTTTCGAGCCGGTGCGAAAAAAGGCGTCCATGGCCGAAGCGGCTATTTGACCGTGCAATCAAAGCCTTTTTTCCCGGATGGGCGGGCTGCGACGGGGGGGAAGAGCCGTTGAGATGGGGTTGGAGATATTGACAAATTTCTTTTTTCAAGACTACGTTGGCAAACGATTGTCTAGGGTGCTTCTGGGTACAACCAAACGGAGGAATGAATGTCCATAAGTTACGCACCGGCTGGCAAATCCGGCAAGTGGGACGGCGCGTTGGATTGGCTGCAAATGCTGACCGGCGCCAGCCTGATTTTGTTCATGTGGTGTCACATGCTGCTGGTTTCCAGCGTCGTCATCAGCCCTCGGCTGATGAACGCCATCGCCGGGTTCTTCGAGGCGACGTATATGGCCCAGGTGGGCGGTCCGCTCATCTTTCTCGGCTTTCTGCTCCATTTCGTCCTGGCCGCTCGGAAGATTCCCTTCCGCGCCGAGGGCCAGAAGACCATCTGGCAGCACGCCCGGATGATGCATCACG
Organism: Pseudodesulfovibrio sp. 5S69; assembly: GCF_037094465.1. NCBI lineage: Bacteria > Pseudomonadati > Thermodesulfobacteriota > Desulfovibrionia > Desulfovibrionales > Desulfovibrionaceae > Pseudodesulfovibrio > Pseudodesulfovibrio methanolicus. The sequence goes on along the minus strand of NZ_CP146609.1, from coordinate 2,930,620 downwards.
GGGACACCTGGCTGTGGGTGGTCCAGATCGTTTCCGCCATGCTTATCCTGGTCATGGGGTCCATCCACATGTGGGTGGTCCTGACCGACCTGCCCATCACGGCGGCCAAGTCCGCCGCCCGCGTCCAGAGCGGATTCTGGGCCGTGTTCTATTTCTTCCTGCTCCCCCTGGCCGAGTTGCACGTGGGCATCGGCTTCTACCGCATCGGGGTCAAGTGGGGATTCATCACGGACCGGGAGCGGGGCAAGTTCAAGCGCGGGGAGAACATGCTGACCGGCATGTTCATCGCCATCGGGCTGATCACCCTGATCCGCTTCCTGTTTTTGAGCATCAACTAACGGAGAATTTGCCATGCAGACTATCTACACCGATTTTCTTGTTGTCGGAGCGGGTCTGGCGGGCGAGCGCGCGGCCGTGGAAACGGCCGAAGCCGGATTCTCCGCCATCTGCCTGAGCCTGGTGCCGGCTCGCCGGTCCCATTCCTCCGCCGCCCAAGGCGGCATGCAGGCGTCCCTGGGCAATTCCGTCATGGGCGAGGGCGACGGCCCGGATGTCCATTTCGCGGACACGGTCAAGGGCTCCGACTGGGGCTGCGACCAGGAGGTCGCCCGCCTGTTCGCGGATACCGCGCCCATCGAGATGCGCCGCCTGGCCCATTGGGGCGTGCCGTGGAACCGCGTGGTTCCGGGCAAGTCCATCTACTACAAGGGCGGCAAGCAGTTCGAGAAGGTCGAGGCCGAGGAAAAGGAAGGGCTGATCATGGCCCGCTCCTTCGGCGGCACGGCCAAGTGGCGGACCTGCTACACCTCGGACGGCACGGGCCACGCGGTCATGTGCACCATGGACAACCGCTGCGCCGAGAAGGGCGTGGAGGTCCACGACAAGACCGAGGCCATCGCCCTGCTCCAGGATGGCGAGACCTGCTTCGGCGTGGTCGCCCGTTGCCTGCGTACGGGCGAGCTGCGCGTCTACCTGTCCAAGGCGACCATGATCGCGGCGGGCGGCTTCGGGCGCATCTATCCGAACACCACCAACGCGGTCATCTGCGACGGCGGGGCGCACACCATGTGCGTGGCCACCGGACTGGTGCCCATGGGCAACATGGAGGCGGTCCAGTTCCATCCCACCGGCATCGTGCCCACCGACATCCTGGTCACCGAAGGGTGCCGGGGCGACGGCGGCACCCTGCTCGACGTGGACGAGAAACGGTTCATGAACATCTATGAGCCGGAAAAGGCCGAACTGGCCTCCCGCGACGTGGTCTCCCGCTGGATGACCCACCACATGCGCGAGGGCCACGGCGTGAAGTCGCCCTACGGCGAGCATCTCTGGCTCGACATCCGCCACCTCGGCAAGGAGCACATCACCGGCAAGCTGCGCGAGGTCTACGAGATCTGCACCTCCTTCCTCGGCGTGGACCCCATCCACCAGCTCATCCCGGTGCGTCCGACCCAGCACTATTCCATGGGCGGCGTGCGCACCAACAAGGACGGCGCGGCCTACGGCCTCAAGGGACTTTTCGCCGCGGGCGAGGCCGCCTGCTGGGACATGCACGGCTTCAACCGGCTGGGCGGCAACTCCCTGGCCGAGACCGTGGTCGCGGGCGGGATCATCGGACGCAAGATCGCCGAATATCTTGAAGGCAGCGAGGCCGAGTTCAAGACCGGGCTGATCAACGACGAAGTCAAGAAGCAGCGGTCCCGCATCGACGCGCTGATCGAAGGCCGCGACGGTTCCGAGAACGTCTACAAGGTCCGCTCTGCCATGCAGGACGCCCTGCACAAGGGCGCGAACATCTTCCGCACCCAGGAGGGCCTCGAAAAGTGTGTGGCCGACCTGCAGGAGGTGCTGATCCGGGCCAAGAAGATCGGGCTGCGCTCCAACGGCAAGGGGGTCAACCCCGAGTTGGCCGCCGCGCTCAAGCTCGAAGGCCAGGTCAAGCTCGCTCTGATGGTCGCCTACGGCGCGCTCATGCGCACCGAATCGCGCGGGTCGCACAACCGCGAGGACTATCCTGCGCGCAACGACCGCGACTGGCTGACCCGGACTCTGGCCTACTGGAAGAAGCCCGAGGATACCCTGCCGACCCTCGAATACGAGCCGGCCTCCACCGTGGTGGAGATTCCGCCGGGCGACCGCGGCTACGGCCATGCGAAAATCATCAGCGCCGACGACAAGAAGGAATAGACCATGTCCAGATTACTCAAACTGAACATCTTTCGGTACAATCCCGAAGACGAGCAGTCCGCGCCGCACATGCAGGAGTTCGTCCTGGAAGAGACCGACTCCATGACCCTGTTCATCGCGCTCAACCGCATCCGCGAGGAGCAGGACCCCTCCCTGCAGTTCGACTTCTGCTGCCGGGCGGGCATCTGCGGCTCCTGCGGCATGGTCATCAACGGCCGTCCGGGCCTGGCTTGCCACACCAAGACCCGAGACCTGCCGGGCGAAATCACGCTCCTGCCCCTGCCGATCTTCAAGCTGGTCGGCGATCTGTCCGTGGATACCGGCACATGGTTCCGCGAGATGTACACCAAGACCGAATCGTGGATCCACACCAACAAGGCGTTCGATCCCACCGCGCTCGAAGAGCGCATGGACAACAAGGACGCCGTGGCCATCTACGAACTGGAACGGTGCGTGGAGTGCGGCTGCTGCATCTCCGCCTGCGGCACCGCCCGATTGCGTGAGGACTTCATGGGCGCGGCCGCGCTCAACCGCGTGGCCCGGTTCCTCATCGACCCGCGCGACCAGCGGACCGACCGCGACTACTACGAGATCATCGGCAATGATATGGGTATCTTCGGCTGCATGGGCCTGCTGGCCTGCGAAGACGTCTGCCCCAAACACCTGCCGCTGCAAAACCAGCTCGGCTTCCTGCGACGCAAAATGGGCATTACTTCCATAAAGCGTTTGTTTAGTAAGTAGTATGCCTCCGGCGGCCGGGGGAAAGGGAGGAAAAACCCTTTGAAAAGGGTTCTTTCCTCCCCTTCCCTCGGACCCCCATCCCCTCATTTTCCTAAACTTTTTGGTGCCGCTTCGCGGTGGAGGGGGACGGGAGGTCGGGTCGTTGTGCGGGGCTTTTCAATAGGTAAAGGGTGAGGTTCCTATCAATGCGTTCGCACGGCTTCGAGCGAAGCGAGCGATAAAAAGTTTTGAAGGGGAGTCCAGAGGGGAAACTTTTTCAAAAGTTTCCCCTCTGGCCGCCGGAGGCATCAATCGGAGGCTAACCGAATGAGAGAGATTCAAGGAAAGGATGTCATCGAGGCCGTGGCCGGGATGTGCATGCGGGGCAACACGGTGTTGCCCGCGGACGTGCGCCGGAAGCTGGAGCAGGCCATGGCCGCGGAGGATTCCCCCTCGGCAGTGGAGGTCCTGCGCCAGTTGCTGGAGAACGCGGACCTGGCGAGCGACACCAAGTTGCCGCTGTGCCAGGACTGCGGCCTGGCCGTACTGTTTGTGGAGGTCGGCGACGACTGCAAGGTGGTCGGGGGCAACCTGCGCGACCTGATCAACGAGGGCGTACGCAAGGGGTACGCGGACGGGTATCTGCGCAAGTCGGCTTGCGACCCGCTGACCCGGGCCAACACCGGTGACGGCATCCCGGCGATAATCCATTTCGACATGGTCCCGGGCGACAAGCTCAAGATCGCCTACATGGCCAAGGGCGGCGGGGCCGAGAACATGTCCCGCGTGACCATGCTCGCTCCGGCCCAGGGCTGGGAGGGCATCAAGAGGTTCGTGATCGAGCGGGTGGCCGAGGCCGGTCCGAACCCGTGTCCGCCGACCATCATCGGCGTGGGCATCGGCGGGACCTTCGAGCACGCGGCCAAGATCGCCAAGCGCGGCCTGCTGCGCAAGCTGGACGACGTCCATCCCGACCCCAAGATCGCGGCCATGGAAAAGGAACTGGAAGAGGCACTCAACGCGCTGGGCATCGGCCCCATGGGCCTGGGCGGCAAGACCACCGTGCTCGGCGTGAAGATCACCCTGGAACCGTGCCACCTGGCCAGCCTGCCGCTGGCGGTCAATGTCCAGTGTCACTCCCAGCGGCACGAGGAGGTCGTACTGTAATGGCCGAATACAAGCTGAACACGCCGCTGACGGACGAGGACATTGAGCAGCTCAAAGCCGGGGACGTGGTTTTCCTGTCCGGGACCATCTATTCTGCGCGCGACGCGGCCCACAAGAAGCTGGTGGAGCTGCTGGACGCGGGCAAGGAGTTGCCCTTCGAGCTGGAAGGCTCGGCCATCTATTACGTGGGGCCGAGCCCGGCTCCTCCCGGCCGGCCCATCGGCTCGGCCGGACCGACCACTTCCTACCGCATGGACACCTACGCCCCGAGGCTGCATTCGCTCGGCATGAAGGCGTCCATCGGCAAGGGCAAACGCTCCGATGAGGTCAAGGCGGCCATGAAGGAATACAAGGGCGTCTATTTCGGGGCCACGGGCGGGGCGGGCGCGTTGTTGTCCAACTCCATCGTGGAATCCACGGTCATTGCCTTCGAGGAACTGGGCCCCGAGGCTGTGCGCAAAATGAAAGTCAAGGATTTCCCGCTGCTGGTCATCAACGACTGCCACGGCGGCGAATTATACGTCAAACCGAGGCTTGACACGGTCGGGTAATTGATTCACGAAGGGGGCGGGACGCAGGGCGCCCCGCCCCGATAAGCACACCGCATCGGGGAGGTTTTAGTCCAGGATACCAGAGGTTTATCATGGAACATGCATACTTTGAGAACGTGGAAAACCACGAAGAAGCCAGCAAGAACGACAACATCTACACTCCGTATCCCGGTGCGGACGAAAAGTATGATGACGGTTCCGACTGGCGTCTCTACAATCCCGACAAATATCGCGACCCGAATTGGTCTCCGGATAAGGAATAATGCAAAAGGGGCCCCGTGGCCCCTTTCTCCATTGTTTCGTATCCGTCAGGCCTAGCTGACTCTTTCCTCGTCTCTTCCCGCGGAATCGTCCTTCACGCCTAGTCGGCGAACATACTGTCGAAACGGCTCAGGCCTTGCGGTCCGGTGGCCCTGATCTTTTGTTGCGTTCTGTTGAACCGGTGGATCAGGCGGTCGTCGGTATCGCGGCTGAAGGCGAAGTACCGAGACTCATCGTCGAAGGGGAATAGACGGTGAAGTCCTCCGCTCGCAACCCCGGGCCCGCCAGATGGTCCGCCGCCCCGAGTTCAGTGGACGCGAACAGGTCCGCCTCGTCGATGTCGGGCCGGCGCAGGGCCTGAACGTGGCCCGCGCTGCATTGCCGCCGTTTCGCGTCCATGCCGTCCGCCTCTTCGCCGGGGCTTTCTATATATTGGGCTTGACTCTTTTCCGATAATAGTTATTTTTAATTTGCAATTGCCGTTGCTGCCGGGCGGAGCGTTTCCTGTCCGGGCACGTGACGGCCGGACCGCATGGTACATGCATATTCTCCTCTTCTTGCCCCTGAGGACCGGATTGATCCCCGGTCCTCTTTTTTTGTGCGCCGGAACCCTTCGCCGTTGCGTGGATTTTCCCGTCTGTGACAGGCGCATCCCCTTGCAAGGGGGCCGCTTTCAGAGTATCCCAAATGGCTTGAAGGAGAAAATCATGTCCCAACATTTCGCCCGGAGGATGAGTACCGTTCACCGCTCGTTCATCCGGGAAATTCTGAAAGTCACGGCCGACCCGGAAATCATTTCCTTTGCGGGCGGCCTGCCCAACCCCGAACTCTTCCCCGTCGCCGCCATGGATGCGGCCGCCCACGAGGTCTTTACGGACATCGGGGCGAACGCCCTGCAGTATTCGACCACCGAGGGCGATGCGGGGCTCCGTGCCATCATCGCCGAGCGGTACGAGAAGCGCGGCCTGACCGTGGACCCGGACACCGTCCTGGTGACCACCGGTTCCCAGCAGATTCTCGATATCTGCGGCAAAGTCTTCATGGACCGGGGCAGCAAGGTGGTCATCGAGCGGCCCGGCTACCTCGGGGCCATCCAGGCGTTCTCGCTGTTCGAGCCCGAATTCGTCCCCATCTCCCTGGAGGACGACGGGCCGAACCTCGTTGAACTGGAGGCGGCCTTCCAGGACGGGGCCAAGTGCTTCTACGCGGTGCCCAACTTCCAGAACCCGTCGGGCGTGAGCTACTCCCTGGAGAAGCGCAAGGGCGTGGCGGCCCTGGCCGACCGGTACGGCGTGCTTTTCGTGGAGGACGACCCCTACGGCGAACTGCGCTTTTTGGGCGAGGACCTGCCGAGCGTTTTCTCCTTCTGCGAAAAGAAGGGGCTGCTATGCGGCTCGTTCTCCAAGATCGCCGCGCCGGGTTTCCGCATCGGTTGGGTAGTCGCTCCGGAGAAGGATATCTACGACAAGCTGGTCATCGCCAAGCAGGCGGCCGACCTGCATACCTCCACCGTGGCCCAGGCGATCATGCGCCGATACCTGGAGACCAACGACATCGAGTCCCACGTGGCCCTGATCAAGGACCGCTACGGCCGCCAGCGGGAATGCATGGTCGAGATGATCGGCCGGTATTTCCCGGAGGGCGTGGTCATCACCAGGCCGGAGGGCGGCATGTTTCTGTGGGCGACCATGCCCGAGGGTTGTTCGAGCATGGAGCTTCTGGACATGGCCATTCGGGACAAGGTGGCCTTCGTGCCCGGCAGGCCGTTTTATGTGGACGGCTCGGGCGAGAACACCCTGCGCCTGAACTTTTCCAATTCGGACGAGGCTCGGATCGAAGAGGGCATCAAGCGGCTCGGCAAGTCCATCGCTTCGTTCCTGAAGTAACGCGGCGGGCGCGAGGGACGCCCGCGGCTCAAGATACCAAGGATGAGTTTTATGTCTCAGCACATTGTTGTCATCGGCGGCGTGGCCCTCGGGCCCAAGGCTGCCTGCCGTTTCAAGCGGCTGGAACCCGAATCCACGGTTACCATGATCGACCAGACCGCCATGATCTCCTATGGCGGTTGCGGCATTCCCTATTACGTGTCCGGCGACGTGTCGGACGCCTCCGAGTTGTGCACCACCAGCTTTCATATGGTCCGCGACCCCAAATTCTTCAAGGAAGTCAAGGGGGTTGATGTCCGCATCCTGACCAAGGCCACGCGCATCGACCGCGAGAACAAGTGCGTGGAGGTCGAGAACGTCCAGACCGGCGAGAAAGAAACCATTTCCTATGACAAGCTGGTCATCGCTACCGGCGCCTCCCCGCGCAGGCTGGGGCTGCCCGGCGAGGATCTCAAGGGCGTCAACTACGTGGCCAACCCCGGCGACGCCACGCGCATCCGCGAGGCCATCTCCAAGGGCGAGGTAGGCAACGCCGTGATCATCGGCGCGGGCTTCATCGGCCTGGAAATGGCCGAGGCGTTCGCCGACATGTGGGGCGTGGAGACCTCGGTGGTGGAGATCATGGATCAGATCATGCCCCGCCTGGTCAGCCCGACTCTGGCCACCATGGGCCGCAAGCACATGGAGGAAAACGGGGTATCCTTTTATTTCGGCGAGACCGTCAAGGCCATCGAGGGCGAGGACGGCGTGGTCAAGCGCGTGATCACCAGCGAGCGAGTGCTCGATGCGGACGCCGTGATCATCTCGGCGGGCGTTGTCCCCAACTCGGACATCGCCAAGGAAGCCGGACTGGCCGTGCACGAGCGCGGCGGTGTATATGTGGACGAGTTCATGCGCACCAACGACCCGGACATCTATGCGGGCGGCGACTGCTGCATCGTTCCGAACCTGGTCACCGGCAAGGACGCCTTCCTGCCGCTGGGTTCCATGGCCAACCGCCAGGGCCGCATCATCGGCTCCAACCTGGCGGGCGGATCGGCCAAGTTCGACGGCGTGGTCGGCTCGTTCGTGGTCAAGCTGTTCGAGACCTCCATGGCGGGCACGGGGTTGAGCCTGGATTCGGCCAAGGCGGCCGGTTTCGACGCCATGTCCGTGTTGCTCATCCAACTGGACCGGGCGCATTTCTACCCGACCAAGCAGCTCATGACGCTGGAGATGGTTGTGGACAAGCCCACCCGACGCGTACTCGGCGTGCAGGGCTTCGGCTCCTCGGGCGATGCCATGGTGGGCCGCATCAACGCGGTGGCCGCCATCCTGAAGTCTTCCCCGACCATCGACGACGTGTCCAATATGGAGTTGGCCTATTCCCCGCCGTTTGCCGCGGCCATGGACATCCTGAACAGCCTGGCCAACCTGGCGGACAATGCCCTCGCGGGCATCAACCGCGGCGTGGGTCCGGCCGGATTCAAGGAATTGTGGGACAATCGCGACAAGGACGCCTGTTTCTTCCTGGACTGCCGGGAAAAGGGCGACGCCGACCCGTTTGTGGAACGCAACCCGGAATTCTGGCACAACGTCCCGCAGGGCGAAATTTACGACCGTCTGGACGAAATCCCCGAGGACCGGCCCATCGTGCTGGTCTGCAACACCGGGGCACGCTCCTACGAGGCGCAGATCATGCTCGATGCGAAGGGCTACAAGGATGTGACCAATATTCACGGCGGCATGGCGGCCCTCAAAAAGTACGGCATCGATCTCTAAGAACGACACAAGCGCTGGAAGCGGCGTGCGGTTCCTGATCGTCGACGACGACGAGAGCATATATCTCTTTCTGCAGGTCATCCTGGCCCCCTACGGGGAGTGCGTCACGGCTGCGACCGGCGAGTGCGCGGTGGAGATGTTTTCGAGGGCACGGGACGAGGGGTGCCCCTACGACGTTGTCCTCATGGATGTCCTGATGCCCGGCATGGACGGGCACCAGGCGGCGGAATTGATGCGTGCGCGCGAGAAGAAGGACGGCGTGTCCGAGTCCGACAGCTTCAAGCTGGCCATGATCACCTGTGTGGTCGACGACACCAGTGTGGACAAGGCGTTCTTCAACACCAGGGCGTCCATCTACATCGTCAAGCCCCTGGATCGGGACAAGGTGGTCAGCGAGCTCAAAGAGCACTTCATCATCTAGCCCGCCGGAACATAGCGAAACCAAAACGGCGCACTTCCAAAGAGTGCGCCGTGTTTTTATTCAACGACAAATCGCTGGCCCACCCCGCGAAGAGGCCACAAAAAGTTTGGGAAGAGAGAGGGATGGAGGGCCGGGGGCCGGGGAAGGGGAGAGGGACAACCCTTTTTAAAGTGTTTCCCTCTCCCCTTCCCCCGGCCGCCAGAGGCCTATATACGGCCTTCCTCGACGCCGTGGCAGGCGACCACGGTGCCGTTGTCGAGGGTTCGCTGCTTGGGGATTTCCCGGGAGCAGCGCTCGTTGGCGTGCGGACACCGGCCATGGAAGACGCAGCCGGTGGGCAGGTTGATGGGCGTGGGCACATCGCCGGACAGTTTGACGTGTCCCCCGGCCTTGCCGCCGAGCCGGGGAATGGCGGACAGCAGAGCCTGAGTATAGGGATGCTTCGGGCTGGTGAACAGCTCCCTGGCCGTGGCCAGCTCGCAGACGCAGCCGAGGTACATGACCAGCACGCGGCTGGAGATGTGTTCGACCACGCTCAGGTCGTGGCTGATGAACAGGTAGGTCAGTCCGCGCTGCTCCTGGGCATCCATGAGCAGGTTGAGGATCTGGGCCTGGATGGACACGTCCAGCGCGGCGATGGGCTCGTCGGCCGCGATGAATTCCGGGTCGAGGACCAGGGCGCGGGCGATGGAGATGCGCTGGCGCTGGCCGCCGGAGAATTCGTGCGGGAAGTTGGTGGCCCAGACCGGGTCCACGCCCACCTGGCACATGACTTCGGCCACGCGGTCACGGACCTCGTCGCGGTTCATGTCCGGGTTGTGGAAGCGGACAGGCTCCTCCAGGATCTGGCGCACGGTCATGCGCGGGTTCAGGGAGGCGTACGGGTCCTGGAAGACCATCTGCATCTTGGTCCGGTAGGGGAGCATCTTGCCGGAACTGAGGTTGTCGATGCGCGCGCCCCGGTAGTGGATCTCGCCCTTGTTGGGGCGGTACAAGCCCATGACCGTGCGGGCCAGGGTGGACTTGCCGCAGCCGGACTCGCCGACCACGCTCAGGGTCTCGCCCGCCTCGACGTCCAGCGAGACGCTGTTGACCGCCTTGACCACGGTCTTCTTGCGGCTGATCTTGCCGCCGGTGAACCGGAGTTGGTCGATGACCGAGCCGGAGATGTCGAAGTGTTTGTCGATGTCCTTGACTTCGAGGATGGCACTCATGGTTATTCGCCTCCTTCGGACATGAAACAGGCAACCTGCGTCCCGTTCTCGAGTTCATGGAGTTTGGGGATTTCCGTCTTGCAGCGGTCCATGCAGACCGTGCAGCGCGGCTCGAAGGGGCAGCCCTTGGGCATGTTCAGCAGGGAGGGCATCATGCCGGGAATCTGGTTGAGCCTCCGCTCGCCGCCCGCCATCTGCGGGAGGGCCTGGATGAGCCCCTTGGTGTAGGGGTGCTGCGGGTTGCTGATGAGCTGGTCGGCTGCACCGAGCTCGACCACCTTGCCCGCGTAGAGCACGGCGATGCGCTGGGTGACCTCGGAGACCACGGCCAGGTCGTGGGTGATCAGGATGAGCCCCATGTTTTCCTTCTCGCACAGTTCCAGGAGGAGGTCCATGATCTCGGCCTGGATGGTCACGTCGAGCGCCGTGGTGGGCTCGTCCGCGATGATCAGCTTGGGGTTGGTCAACAGCGAGATGGCGATGACGATGCGCTGGCGCATGCCGCCCGAGAACTCGTGCGGGTACTGCTTGAGCCGTTTTTCCGGGGAAGGGATGTAGACCTTGCGCAGCTTGTCCAGGCAGATGGCCTCGGCTTCCCTGTCCGAGACCTTCATGTGCGCCAGGATGGTCTCCTTCATCTGGGTGCCGATGGTCAGCACCGGGTTCAGCGTCATCATGGGGTCCTGGAAGATCATCGAGATCTCGTTGCCTCGGATGTGGCGCATCTGGTCGTCGTTGAGCTTGGTCAGGTCCCGGCCGTCGAAGAGTATCTGGCCGCCGGTGATCCTGCCGGGTTTGGAGATGAGGTTGATGAGCGAGAAGCCGAGCACGGATTTGCCCGCGCCGGACTCGCCGACAATGCCGAGGCGTTCGCCTTTGTTTATGACCAGGCTGACGTCGCGCACGGCCCGGACCCTGCCGGAGCGCAGCTCGAAGTCCACGCGCAGGTTCTTGATGTCTATGAGTTTTTCCACGCCTTACCCCTTGTAGAGTTTGGGGTTGAGGAAGTCCCGGACCCAGTCGCCCAGGAGATTGATGACCAGGATCAGGGTGACCAGCAGGATGCCGGGGAAGATGGTGATCCACCAGGAGCCGGAGAAGATGTACTCGAAACCGGCGGTGATCAGGGATCCCAGCGAGGGCTTGGTCACGGGCATGCCCAGTCCCAGGAAGGACAGGGCCGCCTCGCTCATGATCGCGTTGGCCACCTGGACCGTGGAAATGACGAGGACCGGGGAGAGGGTGTTGGGCAGGATGTGCCGCCACATGATCCGGGTCTTGGACAGGCCTATGACCCGGGCCGCCTCCACGTATTCCTTCTTGCGTTCGGCCATCACCGAGGCGCGCACGGTGCGGGCGTATTGCGGCCATTCGGCCAGGCCGATGATGACGATGATCAGCGGCACGGCCACCTCGTCATATCCGGCCACGCCGAAGGCGGCCTGGACGATGGCGCCGATGAAGATGGCCACCATGTAGGTCGAAAACGATAGCTGGACGTCGGCGATGCGCATGAGGATGTTGTCCAGCCGCTTGATGTACCCGGAGAGCAGGCCGACCACGATACCGATGAAGGCCTGGAGACAGACCGCGCCGATGCCGATGATGATGGACACGCGCATGCCGTAGAGCATGGTCGAGAGCATGTCTCGCCCCTGGGCGTCGGTGCCGAGCAGGAAGCTCGCGTTGCCGCCGTGTTCCCACACGGGCGGGACCTGCGCGTTCATGATGTCGATGGTTTTGGTGTTGTACGGGTCGTGCGGGGCGATGATCGGCGCGGCAAAGGCTGTGAAGACCAGCACGGCCAGGATGGCGAAGCAGGTCACGGCCATGGGGTCGCGCAGGAAGCTGTAGAGCATGTAGGATTCTTTGAAACGTTGCCAGCGGGTTCTCATGCTACTGCCTCCCTGCCACGCGGACCGTGGGGTTGACCAGGCCGTAGATGATGTCCACCAGCGTGTTCACGAGCACGAACACGATGCCCACGAAGACCAGGTAGGCGACCATGAGCGAGGTGTCGGACCGCTCCACGGACTCGATGAACATGGAACCCATGCCCTGCCACTGGAAGACGGTCTCGGTCAGGATGGTGAAGGCCACCATGATGCCGAGCTGCACGCCGCCCACGGTGATGACCGGGAGCAGGGTGTTCTTGAAGGCGTGGACGATCCAGACGCGCCAGGGCTTGATGCCCTTGGCCCAGGCGAACTTGACGTATTCGCTCTCCAGGACCTCCATCATCTCGGAGCGGATGAGCCGGATGAACAGCGGGAGCATGATGGAGGACAGGGCGATGGACGGCATGATCAGGTGCTTGAGCCCGTCCGCCGTGAGCAGGCCGGAGTCCCACCAGCCGAACAGGAGCACGGTCTGCCCCCGTCCGTAGGACGGCAGCCAGTGCAGCTCCACGGAAAAGATGTAGATGAGCAGGATGGCCGTGAGAAAAACGGGCATGGACACCCCGACGATGGACCCGCCCATGACGAACCGGGAAAAGAAGCTCTTGGGCCGGATGGCCGAGTAGATACCGAGCGGGATGGACAGGACCACGATGATCAGCGCGGCGCAGAAGACCAGCTCCAGGGTGGCCGGGGCCTTCTTGACGATGACCTCGGTGGCCGGCTTCTTGAAGAAATAGCTCTGGCCCAGGTCGCCGTGCAGGGCGTCGCGCAAAAAGCGCACGTACTGCACCGGAAACGGATCGTTGAGGCCGAGGCGTTCGCGGATTTGCGCCCGCTCTGCCGCCGTGACCCGCTGCCCCACAAGGTCGCGGATCGGATCGCCGAAGTTGTGCTTGATGGCGAATCCGATGAAGCTGATGATCAGCATGACGATCACGGCTTGCAGGATTCGCTTTACGGTGAATGCAAACATGTTGGCTCGTTAACGTTTATGTTCTCCGGCCACAGGATTGTGGGCCGGGCTCGGGAGGACCGCAACAGTTCCGGCTTCGGGGCCGTTCTTTTGTATGAAAGGGGAACCCAGGCGAGGCCGGGGTTCCCCTTTATTGTTATTTTACGGTTAATGCAAGTCGCCGGAACGCTAATTGATGACCAGATCGCCGAAGTACGGGAAGTTCATGACGTTCACGATGTCTTCGGTGTTCATGTTGGACTTGGAGGCCCAAGACAGGTTCTGCCAGTGCAGCGGGATGAAGCCCGCTTCGTTGTACTGGATTTCCTCGACTTCCTGCAGGTCGGCAGCGCGCTTGGCCGGATCGGTCTCGGTCTGCGCGGCCAGGGTCAGTTCGTCCACCTTGGCGTTGCAGTAGTTGCCGGAGTTGTACTGGCCGTAGCCGGTTTCGGCGTTGCGGCACATGGACAGGAACTCGAAGAAGTTGCCGGAGTCCTCGGTGTCGGAGTGCCAGCCGATCATCTGAATGTCGGCCACCTGGGCGTCGAACTGATCCCAGTACTGCGCCTTGGGCATGGTCTTCAGCGAGATCTTGATGCCGATCTTGGACATCATGGAGGCGAAGGCCTCGGAGATCTTTTCGTCGTTCACGTAGCGGTTGTTGGGGGCGATCATGGTCGCCTCGAAACCGTTGGGGTAGCCGGATTCGGCCATCAGGGCCTTGGCCTTGTCGAGGTCGAAGCGGGGCACCAGGGAATCGACATGGCCGACGTAGCCCTGCGGGGACATCTGGCCGGCCGCGGTGGCGAAGCCGTTCATGATCTTCTCGACCACGCCCTGGTTGTCATAGGCGTAGGCCATGGCCAGGCGGACCTTGGGGTCGGCCAGGGCCGGGTTGCGCTTTTCGTTCAGCTGGTAGGTGATGATGCGCGAGCCGGACATGGTCACGAGCTGCAGGCCGTCGGTGGAACGGATGCGGTCCAGGTCCTGCGGAGGCACGGGCATGACGAAGTCCACGTCGCCGGACATAAGGGCGGCGGTGCGGGTAGCGTCATTCTTGATCGGGGAGAGGATGATCTCCTGAACGTTGCCGGTGTCCTTGTTCCAGTAGTCCTTGAACCGGGTGAAGACGGTCTTCACGCCCTGCTCGCGGCTGGTGACCACGAAGGGACCGGTGCCGGACTCGTTCTCGTTGGCAAAGGAGTAATCGGTCTTGATGATGGCATCCTTGGGTTTGCCCTTGTCGTCGGTGCCGGTGTAGAACTTGGAGTCCATGGGGAAGATGTAGGTAGCCATGTTCAGCACCAGGCCGTAAGGCTTCTTGGTGACCAGGTCCACGGTGTAGTCATCCACGGCCACGGCGCCGGTGAAGGGCTCGAAGAGACCCTTGTAGTCGTCGGACTTCTTCAGGCGGTCCAGGGTGAAGACCACGTCCTTGGCGGTGAAATCGTTGCCGGAATGGAACTTGACGCCCTTGCGCAGGTGAAAGCGCATGGTCAGGTCGTCGATGCGTTCCCAGCTCTCGGCAAGGCGGGGCACGAAATTCATGTCTTTGTCGTAGCGAACCAGCGGGTCGAAGACCAGGTGGGAGTACTGCAGCATGCCGCCGGACAGCTGGACATGGGGATCGAGGGACACCGGGTCGGCATCCATGGCGAGCTTGAGGGTGACTTTTTCAGGGGCAGCGGGGGCGGCTTTCTCGGCTGCCTCTTTCTTCTCTTCGCCGCTGCAGCCGACCAGCATGAGGGCGGCGACCAGCAGAGAGAGAACAAGCAGGGAGAATTTGCCGGCGGTTTTGAACGTCGACACTTTCATAGGTTATTCCTCCATAAATTAATCCGATTGCGCCAGCACGGGCGCGTTCCATACCTCTCGTGCACCCCTTCGGGCGCAGTCCGAAAAACAGTCTCGTTCGGGGGTTGCGCGCAACCCCCGAGGCAGCGTAGTTTCATCGGACGAAAACGAAACATTCATACACGCTTCGTCAGGCTTTAACAATAGCGTAATGAATTTGGCGACACACGTGTGGAGGCGAATCTTGTTCAAAAAAATTGCCCTTTTTGCCCTATGCCCGCTTTTTATTCTGCTTTTCAGCGGATGCTCCGGCACATCTTCAGTCAATGGGGGGCTGTCGCCTGTTGAAACAATTGTTTTGGATGAGGACTACAGCACCGCCCTGCGGGTGGAAAAGAACGCGGTTTTCGCCCTGGACGTGCTTCGGCCCGCGGCAAAGGGCTACCATATCACCGGGGCGGCCTTCGACCCGGTGATGCTGCGCATGGAACGGTATCTGGAATATGACGATGACGGCGAGCCCAGGGCGCGCTACCTGTTCACCGCCCTGCAGGAGGGTGTGACGGACGTGCTCGTCAGGATGGCCCCCGAGGGCGGAGGCGATACGACCACCTACCGGCAGGTCACCGTGACCATCGCCTCCGGCGGCGGCTGGTTCGGCTAAGCATCCCCGCCGGGTTCCGGCTCGAAACGCTGTTCGGTCTTGGTCAGGTTGAAGTCGAGCAGCCCGGCGTCCTCCATGATCGCGGTGCACAGGGCCAGCGGGCTCATATACTGCTCCCGCCAATCCAGGACCAGCGTCAAGCCGTCGTCGGTCTCGATGGCCTCGCGGATCATGGGCCGCAGGTCCACCTGCCTGAGTTTGCCCTTCTTGGTCTTTTTTTCGATGAAATGGCTCTCTGACGCCATGAACGCCCGCCACTGCGCCCGGCGGCGCTCGGCGTCGCGGGCAAAGCGCAGTTCATAGATCTCTTCCACGGCTTGGGCCTGCTTGCGGCCCATGGACAACCGTTCGGCCCTGAGAGGGGTGAGCCCCTTGGGCATGTTCCTGCCGAGCCGTTCGACGACCTCGTCCGGCCCGAAGTCCTCGCGCAGGAAGACGTTGATCCACTCACTCAGGCTCTCCACGCCCACAGGCAACGCCTTGCCGAAGGACAGCCTCGGCATGGGGTGGAATCCGGCGGAAAAGGCCATGGGCAGCCGGGCCCGGCGGAAGGCGCGTTCGAACACCGCCTGCAGCTCCAGCTGGCTGAGGAAGGCGGCCGGACCGGTCTTTTCAAACCACACTCGGTAGTGGGCCGCCTTGCCGGTCAGGTCCGGCTTCTCCACGGTGTAGGGTGGCTGTTCGCCCTCCTGGTCGCGCTGCGGGAAGACCAGCCTGGGCCGAATGTCCTTGTCTTCGGCCTGCCCTTTCAGTGTTGAAGTACGGCCGTCGAACTGGCAGACGCCGCAGTTGCGGCACGCCCCGTAGCGGCAGTCGTCGGTGATCTTTCCGGCCAGGGCGCGTTCGCGCTCCTTGAGCAGGAACCGTTTGGTCAGACCGCTTGACAGGTGGTCCCAGGGGAGCGGCCCCTCCGGGTTGCGTCGGCCGGTGTATTCGTCCCAGTCGAGCCCGGCCTCGTCCATGGCCTCCCGGTACGGCGCAAGGCGCAGGTGATCCTTCCAACTGGAAAAAAGCGCGCCCTTGGCGTAGGCCCGTTCGACGACCTCGGCCAGGCGGCGGTCGCCGCGCGAGAAGACCCCTTCCAGCGAGGTCATCTCGGGCTCGTGGTATTTGATGGAAATGCGCTTGTGCGGCCGGAAGATGGCTCGCAGGTGGTCGATGCGCCGGTAGATCTCGTCCAGCGGAATCTGCGGCTCCCACTGGAATGGGGTGTGCGGCTTGGGCACGAAGGGCGAGACCGCGGCCGTGACCTGCAAGCGCTTGATGTGCCGGCCGGCCGCGTCGCGGACCTTGAGGCAGAGGTCCAGAATGGCGTCCAGGTCCTCGTCCGTTTCGGTGGGCAGGCCGATCATGAAATAGAGTTTCACGCCCTGCCAGCCGTTCTCGAAGAGCAGCCGGACATGCTCGATGAGCCCGGCCTCGTCCACGCCCTTGTTGATCACGTCCCGCAGCCGCTGGCTGCCCGCTTCGGGGGCGATGGTCGCGCCCGTGCGCCGGATGGACGAGATGCGCTCCATGATCGGCGCGGACAGGGAACCGACCCGCAGGGACGGCAGGGAGATGGAAATCTGTTCGGCCGCGCACTGGTCGAAGCTGCGGGTGAAGAGCGAGTCCAGGCCGGAAAAGTCGCCGGTGGACAGCGACAGCATGGAGGTCTCCTCGTACCCGGTCTCGGCCAGGCCGTTGGTCAGGATGGAACCCAGGCCGTCGAGTGAGCGTTCGCGCACCGGGCGGTAGATCATGCCCGCCTGGCAGAACCGGCAGCCGCGCGTGCAGCCACGGGCGATCTCCATGGTCAGCCTGTCGTGGATGGCCCCGAAGGGGATGACCTGGCCCTTGGGAAACGGCGCGCGGTCGAGATCGTCCACCACGGCCTTTTCCACGATCTCATAGCCGTCCTTGAGGGCCTTCAGCGGTTTGCCCGGCCCCTCGTCCTCAAAGAACGACGGGACGTACAGCCCGGGGATTTCGGTCAGGGACTCCAGCAGTTCCCGTTTGGACAGCCCGCCGTCCTTGGCCCGCTCCACGGCGGCCAGGAGTTCCACCATGGCTTCTTCGCCGTCGCCGATAACCATGGCGTCGAAGAACGGGGCCACGGGCTCGGCGTTGAAGGCCGCGCCGCCGCCCGCCACGATGAGCGGCAGGGATGCCTCCCGGTCCGCGCTGCGCAACGGGATGCCCGCCAGGTCAAGCATGTACAGGATGTTCGTGTAGCACAGCTCGTGGGTCAGGCTGAACCCGACGACGTCCATGTCCGCCAGGGGCGTGTCGGACTCCAGGGTGGCCAGGGGAACATCGTGCTCGCGCAGGATGTTGCCGGCCTCCTCGTCGGGCGTAAAGACCCGCTCGGCCCAGAAATTCGGGTGCGCGTTCAGGGCTTCGGACAATATTTTCTGGCCGAGATAGGACATGCCCACCTCGTACATGTCGGGGAAGGCCAGGGCGCACCGCACGGTGACGGTGGACGGGTCCTTGAACACGGCGCCCCATTCGCTGCCGATGTAGCGCGAGGGACGGGGGAGAATGGGCAGCAGTTCTTTCATGATCTCGAATGGTTCGGGGGACGGGAAAAAACGGGGTTGGCTCGCATGAGCCAGCCCCGTCCGAAGTAGCAGGTTTCGCGTGGAACGGCTAGCCGAGATCCAGGCCGCCGCCTGCGCCGCCGCCCATGCCGCCGCCCATGCCGGACAGGTCGAGCCCGCCGCTGGACAGAGAGATGTTGGTCTTGGCTTCGATGTATTTGGTCTTCAGCTCTTCCGGGCAGTTCTTGTATTCGAACAGCACGTGGCTCTGGGCGATCTTGCCCTGCATTTCCTGGTCAAAGGGGTATCCGTAGGGCAGCAGGACCATCTGGGTGCCCTGCTGGGTGGGCATGGCCTGCAGGATGGCGGGTTCCTCGATGTCGCTGCCGACGTAGTTGCCGACAACCATCTCGCCGCTGACCAGTTTGACCAGCCTAATATCATAACTCATGGTGCTCTCCTTGAAAGTTGTGGTGCGTCCTTAAGTAGGTATCCCCCTCGGTCGTGTCAAGAAAAGCCGTGAGGACACCTCCGGCGGCCGGGGGAAGGGGAGGGAAGGCGTGCCTTGGACCGTGATTGGTGCGGATGTGGTTATGCGGGAGAAAAGAGGCACGGCAGATCGCGTCCGCACGGCCCCCGCGAAGCGGCGACAAAAAGTTCTGGAGATTCTTAAGAACCTCTTTCAAGAGGTTCTTAAGCCGTCGGAGACGCCCGGCCGGCGAGGCCCCGCCGGAGGCATCCCCGATAATGCTGGGCGGCGCCGAGAGTCACGGCGCCGCCCTTTATGGGGAGAGGGGTGTGTGGGTGTTACGCTTGTTCGGGGCCGTGGAGCAGGGCCATGACTTCCATGGTGTCGTGGGGCAGGGCCGTTTCGCCCTTGGCGGCGTATTCCATCTTGGACACCGTGTAGATGGCGATGAAGGAGAGAATCATCACGAATCCGCCGGGATTGTTATACTGCAGGAAGTGCGGCAGCATGCCCTTACCCAGGATCATGAAGAACGAGCCGACGATGCCGGTGACCAGCCCGGCGCAGGCGCCGCCCTTGGTCATCTTGGGCCACCACACGCCCATGACCAGGACCGGGAAGAAAGTGGACGCGGCGATGGCGAAGGCCAGGCCCACGAGGATGGCGATCTGCATCGATTCGGCCCAGAAGCCCAGCGGGATGCCGAGCAGCCCCACGGCGATGGAGGCCACGCGGGCGACCTTGACGCGGGAGCGTTCGGGCATGTTCGGGTTGAAGACGTTGACCACCAGGTCGTGGCCGATGGCCCCGGCCGAGGCGATGATCAGCCCGGCCACGGTGGACAGGATGGCGGCGAAGGCCCCGGCCACCACGATGCCGAGCAGGATCTGCCCGCCGAAGTAGGAGCCCGCCACGGGCACGGCCAGGTTCTTGCCGTTGTCGGCCAGCCACTGCATCAGGTGCGGGGAGACGCCCAGGGATTCTCCCTGCAGGAAGACGTAGCGGATGACGTGACCCACGTAGGGGCTCAGGATGTAGAACATGCCGATGAGGAAGAGCACGTAGATGACGGTCCTGCGCGCGGCCTTGCCGTCCGGGGCGGTGTAGAAGCGCACCAGGATGTGCGGCAGCCCGGCGGTGCCGAACATGAGCGCGAGCAGCAGGGACAGGGTGTCCTTGAGGCTAGTCAGCCAGTAGGCCGGGCTGGTGTAGGCGGCCCCGTCGAACTCCTTGCCCGTGATGGGCGTGCTGCCCTTGAATTCGGACAGGAACTTGACCACGTCGGTGTAGGTCAGCCCCTTGAGCATGAAGGGAATGAAGGCCAGCAGGAACATGGCGCCGAACAGGATCCAGAACTGGACCAACTGGTTGACGGTGGTGGCCTTCATGCCGCCCACGGTGACGTAGAAGGTGATGATGCAGGCGATGATGATGATGGACGTGGAATAATCGAGGTTGAGCAGCAGCCCCATGACTTTGCCCGCGCCGAGCATCTGCGGGGCCATGTAGAAGAGGGAGATGAAGAGCACGCCGATCACGCCGAGGACGCGCGCCGTCTTGGAGTGGAAGCGTTCCGAGACGAAGTCGGGCACGGTGTAGCGTCCGAACTTGCGCAGGGGGCTGGCCAGGAAGAGCAGCAGGGCGATGTAGCCCACGAAGAACCCCAGGGCGTAGATGATGCCGTCGAAGCCGAACAGGAAGGCCACGCCGGCCACGCCGAGGAACGAGGCGGCGGACAGGTAGTCCGAGGAGATGGCCGAGGCGTTGATGAAGGAGTTGACCTTGCGTCCGGCCAGATAATAGTCGGCGGAGGTTTTCTGGCTGCGGAACATGAAGGTGGTGACCACGGTAAAGGTCAGCATGGCCCCGATGAGCAGCAGGGCCGTGACCGGTATCTGATATCCGAGTTCCATGTTTACGCTCCTTCCCGGGCATCCATGGCGTCCATGGGCTCCGGGTTTTCGCCGGTTTCGGCGGTTTCAGCGATTTCATCCTCTATCTCGTTGGCCTTGCCCACGTACCAGATGAAAAGTCCCCAAGTGATCGGGTAGATGGCGATGGCCACCAGCCAGTAGTGCAGGGGGAATCCCAGGATGCTGGTCCCGGCTACCCATGCCCCTGCCAGGTAGACGAGCAGGAAGATGCCGATGACAAAGGCGAAATAGGGAATGCCCACGCCGAGCGCGATGCTGAGCTGCCGTTTGCGAATCCTTTCGATGTTGTCCATTTTTTACCCCCAGTACGGTTGAAAGTTTGCCGTTGAAGCCCTTTTACAGTAGGGAAATCAAAGGGAGCATCCGTTTTCAGGTAAGCGGTCGAAGCCGGGCGGTCGCGGGTTTGGACCTTGACGCCTCGGCGGCGAACGGGCGGTTTCCCCCGGTCAACGGTTGGACTTTCGGCCACGGAACGTGGAGTTGGGCATGGACTTGAACGGCGAACGGCCCGTGAACGGTATGACAGGCGTCCCGGACGGCCTTTTGGACGAATTGCGGGTCATGGCCCGCGAGGGCAAGCTGGCGGGCATCCGTCGCACCCGGCTCGACCTGGTCCAGGAGTGGCTCGACCAGGGGGCGTCCGCCGAGCGGGCGTGCAAGCGGCTGACCCGGTTCAACCGCGACGTGGTCACCGCCGTGCTCGAAGCCCATGCCGTGGAGTATCCGTGGCTCTCGCAGTGCACATTCATGGAGTTCGGGTCCGGCGGCCGCGAAGAGATGGTTCCGGGGTCGGACCAGGACAACGGGCTGCTTATCCCGGTCAAGGTGGACGAGGATGAGGTGGACGACTGCACCCAGTCCATCGTCATCGCCCTGGACGGCGCGGGGCTCTCCCTGTGCGAGGGCGGGGTCATGGTCAGCAACGCGGAGTGGCGCGGGGATTTCGACACGTGGCTGGCCCGGCTGACCGGCTGGCTGTCCAACCCCGCGGAAAAGGGGCCGTGGCAGTCCGGGCTGATCCTCGACTTCCAGGCCGTGTTCGGGGCCGGGGACGAGGTCCGGCGCATGCGCGAGCGGTTGTGGGAGTATGTGCGCACCAAGCCTATCGCCCTGTCCCTGTTGGTCCGGGAGCTGACCGACTACCGGCTGCCCCTGACCCTGTTCGGGGCGTTCGTCACCGAGCGCGAGGGGGTGTGGCATGGATTTTTGAACATCAAGAAATCGGTCCTGGCCCATCTGACCAACAGCGCGCGCATCCTGGCGCTTAAATATGGGGTGCATCCGCACAACACCTGCGACCGCCTCCGCGCCTTGGGCGAGGCCGGGCACGTCTCCGAGCACCACGCCCGATCCCTGCTCGACGGCTGGGAATATCTGCAGCGCAAGCGACTGGACATTGGCCTGGAATGCGACCGCACCGGGCTGCCGCCCCACAACTACGTCAATCCGGCGGCCCTGGACCAGGGCGAGCGGCTCCGGCTCAAGGCGGCCATCCACGCGGTGGAAAAGCTCGTCCGGTTGGTCCAGGCCGGTTCCGGCCTCTGATTCGGCTTCCTTTTTGCAATGATCCTGCGGTCCGGCGGTTTTCCGACGGCGTATTTTTCCATATATAAGGATTTGGTTCGTGAACGTCCTGATCATCAATCTGACCCGCTTCGGCGACCTCATACAGACTCAACCCGTGATCGCCGGTTTCAAGAGCCGGGGGCATCGGGTGGGGCTGGTCTGCCTGTCCAACTTCGCTTCCGCGGTCGGTCTGCTCAGGGGCGTGGACCGGGTCTTTGCCTTTCCCGGCGCGGGACTGCTCTCCGGCCTGGACAGGGACTGGCGGCTGGCCGTGCGCGACCTGAGCGGATTCCGGCAGGCCGTGTTCGACGATTTCTTGCCCGATGAGATCGTGAACCTGACCCCTTCGGTCTCCTCCCGGCTCCTGGCCTACGGGCTGACCCCGGAGGGCGGGAGGGCCGTGGGCTTCACCGTGGACGAATTCGGCTTCAATGCGGACACCTCCACCTGGGCCGCGTTCCTGCAATTGGCCGGGGCCAACCGGGGGGCCAGCCCGTTCAATATCTGCGATCTCTTCCGCAAGGCCGCCGGGCTGGGCCGCGAGGGCAACGGACCGGCCCTGGCCGCTCCGGACGAGGCGGCCTTGGCGCGCGCCGACGAATTGTTGGCCGCACAGGGCGGTGCGGGGAAGGGCTTCGCGGCTTTACAGCTTGGGGCCAGCGAGGAGCGCCGCCGTTGGCCTGTGGCCTATTTCCGCGAGACCGCCCGCAAGCTCTTTGCGCGCGACGGCCTGGTGCCGGTCCTGCTCGGGACCGGGAGCGAGGCCGGGCTGGGCGCGCGATTCGCCGAGGGCGCGGATTTTCCGTTCATCGACTGCATCGGGAAGACCTCTCTGACCGAACTTGCCGCCGTACTCAGCCGCTGCCGGGTGCTGCTGACCAACGACACCGGGACCATGCACCTGGCCGCGGGCCTGAACGTGCCCCTGTGCGCGGTCTTCCTGGCCACGGCCCAGCCGTGGGACACCGGGCCGTACCGCGCGGGCAACATCTGCCTGGAGCCGGACATGGACTGCCACCCGTGCGCCTTCGGCAACAACTGCCCCCATGACGAGGCCTGCCGCCGGGCCGTGACCCCGGAGGCCCTGTATGCCTGCGCCGTCGCCCTGTTGCGGGGCGTTGATCCCGAAGTTGTGCCCGGCCCGCGCATCTGGCGGACCAGGACCGGGGCGGACGGATTCATGGAGCTTCAGTCCCTGTCCGGGCATGACGGCTCGGACCGGGCCGTGTGGATCGCGTTGCAGCGAGCGCACTTCGCCGCCTTCCTGGACGGCGGCATCGGCGCGGCGCCCACCGGTCTGGGCGCGCGGCTGGGCCCGGCCATGCGGGAGGAATTGTCCAAAACTTTGACGAGCGCGCGGGACATGCTCTTCCTGCTCTCCCAGCAGGGCGCGCTTCTGCGCGTGAACCCCCGGCCCCAGGCCAAGGCCAAGTTTCTGGCCTCCTGGCAGCGTGTGCAGAATATCTTGTCTTCAAACAATTATTTGAATATATTAGCATTGTTGTGGATGTTCGAAAGCCAGCGTCAGGGCGAAGACCTCGCCTCGCTGCTGTCCGTGGCCGAGCGTTATCTGGGCCTCCTGACCGCGTTGTCGGATGACCTGGCCTGATCGGCATGAATCTTGAATTATCCGGATTGCACCGGAAAATTCGGCAAATTTTATCTACTCACGGAGGAGAAGGTCAGCATGATCATCATCGATGGAAAACAATATGATATCGGGGCCCAGAATTTTGAAAACCTGGAGCAGGTCTTTACCAAGGTTGTCGAGGACGGCCACCTGGAGGACCGCATCGTGACCGACGTCATGATCAACCAGGAGCCGTTCACCGAGATCTACCCCCACCAGGCCGAGGATATAGACATGTCCGAGGTCGAGTCCGTGGAGATCGTGACCATGGCCACCGAGGACATGGCCGTGGAGATCACCCTGGAGCTCTACAAGGTCGTCAACCTTATGAGCGAGGGCGGCAAGCGTGTGGCGGCCCTGTTCCGCCAGGCCGATGACGCCGAGGCCCTGGAGACCTACCAGGACCTTATCGACGTGATCCGCAACTTCCTGAACATGATCGGCATCCTGCGCGACGAATACTCCCTCAAGGACCACCAGTCCTATCTGGAGAGCGCCGAGGAGCTGAACACCATGTTCACCGAGATGAGCGCCGTACTCGAGAACGAGGACTGGATTCTTTTGGCCGACCTGCTTGAATATGAATTCCTGCCTGCGGTGGAAAGATGGAAAAAAGTTATCAAATCCCTGCGGGACGACATCCGCAAGGTGAAGAAATAGACATGGCCCGGCGCAGCCGCATGCTCGACGAGGCCATCACCATTGGCCGTCGGGAACTCGATTTCCTGGTGGCCGGGGATGTGTACGAGGCCGAACGGCTGGCCCAATCCCGCGAGCGGATTCTCGACGAGGCCGTGAACGGCCTGTCCCCGGACAGCCTCAAACTGCTGGCCGACAAGCTCGTGGAGATGAAATCCCTGCACGACGAGATCACCGGTGAAGCCCGGAAGCTCAAGCAGTCCCTGAAGCAGGACCTGACCAGCATGAAGCGCCAGAACCGACGCATCGCCGGCTACAGCTACGGGGCGGGAAACATGCCCCGGCTGGCCAAGGAGCGGTTTATCAACAAGAAGGGCTGATCTTCTCCGAAAGACGACAGCAAAGCCCCGGCCGTACAGCCGGGGTTTTTTTGTGCCGTCGGACCGCTTTCGGACGAACCATTTGACTCCGCAGCGGATTTGGGCGATGGCACTGTTGGCCTTTTTGCGGCCGCCGGAGCCCTGGGCCCCGTTAGATAGGACGGACAACGGACACCCGCATGCACATCGCCTTCGTCAATTCCACCCGCAAATGGGGCGGGGTCAAGACCTGGACCATGGATTACGCCGTGGAGCTCATGGCCCGCGGACACCGGGTCAGCGCCCATGTCCGGCAGGACGTGTTCCGCGAACGGCTGCTGGAAGCGGGGGCGGACGCCCGCCGGGCGGGGTTCGGTTTCGACTTCAATCCCGTGTCCATCCTCCGCCTCATGGCGGCATTCCGGAAGGACCGGCCCGACGTGGTCGTGTGCAACATCAAGAAAGACATGAATATCGGCGGCATGGCCGCAAAGCTGTTGGGCATACCCGTGATCCAGCGGGTGGGCATGCCGCGCGACATGGAGGACGACCGGGGCGTGGCCTTCCTGCTCAAGACCATCCGGCCGTGGGTGCTCTGTCCGAGCCACAGCGTGGCCGAGGGCATTCGGCGCTACATGCCGTATTTTCCCGAGACGCGCATCAAGGTCATCCACAATGCCAAGCGCCCGGTCGAGCGCATCACCCCGGTCCGGCCCGGTCCGCTCAGGCTGGTTTCCACCAGCCAGGTGAACCTGGACAAGGGGCACGAGGTCGTCCTGGAGGCCCTGGAAAGCTTTCCGGCCGGTTCCTTCCGTTACGACATCGTCGGCACGGGCAACCACATGGAGACCCTGCGGGAGCGGCATCGGGCTATGGCCGAGCGGGGCGACCTGATCTGGCACGGCTTTTCCACGGACGTGGCCGGGCATCTGGCCGAGTCCGACGTGTTCCTGCTCCCGTCCTACAGTGAGGGCATGCCCAACGCCCTGCTCGAAGCCATGGCCGCCGGGCTCATCCCCGTGGCCCGCGACATCGGCGGCGTGCGCGAGATATGGCCCGACTCCCTGGCCGGGCTGATGCTGCCCGGCGAGAGCGGCGCCGAGGCCGTCCGGGACATTCTGGGCGAGCTGCTGGGCATGGACCGGGCGCGTCTCGACGAACTCAAGGAGGCGAGCCTGACGGCCTGCCGGACCTCCTTCAGCCTGCCGAAGAAGATCGACGAGTTCGAGCGCTGGGTGCGCGACGAGGTCGTCGGCGGCTGACCCGTCTTTCCCCGTCTACAGATTGATCCAGTGGAGGCGGCCGGAGTTCCGGTCCGTGCTGGCCGTGGCCGTGAATTCGATGCCCATGCGGGTGAAACCGGGGCGGCCCTCTTCGAGCGTGCGCACTTCGCCCGCGTACCAGTACGGTTTGAAGGTCTTTTCCCGAAAATTGAACATGAACAGGTTGATGACCACCGGCGTGGATACGTTGCAGCTCTCGGGAATGAGCCGGTTGAGCACGGACAGGCCGAGCCCGCCGCCCGAGATATTGATGACCGCGTTGGCGCTCTGGTCCGGGCCGTCCGAGGCGAACGAGTTGACCCCGATCTGCGGGGCCGCGTCCTGGAAGGCCAGCTCCGAGGTCCTGGGCGAGGCGGTCCACAGCTTGACCCGGATGAACTGCTGGTCGGCGACGCGCTTGCGCTGGTGCTTGCGGCGCGGGATGAGCGCGTAGTCGTTGGGCCCGGCCAGGACCAGCCGGTCGGTCTTGCGCCCGTCGCGGTCCGACTCCACCAGGGTGGCCGTGAAGGAATTGACCCGGCCGTTGCGCGTCTTCATGGGCGCGAACACGCAGACCAGCTCGTTGCCGGGCCGGGTGCGGATGACGTCCAGCCGTTCGATGATCTCGCATTGGATTTTGTTGGATTTCGCGGCGGTGATCACGCAACGAACGACCACGGACTCGTCGTCAGGCCCGGCCAGCACGTCCACCACCACACCCTTCTGTTGCAGGACGCGCGGGATGCCGATGCGCGTGGACCGGGAGTTGTGCTGCCTGGGGCGGCGGCGCAACAGCCTGAGTCCGACGAGGAGCAGGACGAGCGCCGCCAGCCCGAGCAGGACGGCGCCCGCCGTCCTGAGTTGCTCCGGGGAGACCCCGGGGAAGAGGAGGGCGGTGAGGCGGTCGAATTGGGCCCAGGCGGACGAGATCAGTTCCTGCAGGTTCATTGCGCGCGGTGACTAGAAGTTGACGAACTGCTTCTTGGCTTCAAGAACCTTGCCAAGATAACGCCGGGTTTCGGCAAAGGGGAGTCCCTTGCGCAACGTGTCATAGACCTCGGCGGGCGGCATGGTGTTGATCTTCCGGGCCGCGCGGTCCCTGTCGTTGTCGAATGTCTTGAGCACGCCGCCCGCGCCGCCGTTGTATCCGGCGATGACGCAGTACTCCCTGGAAACCGGGTTCTTGATGGCGCGCAGGAACCGGGAGTCGAGCAGGTGCAGGTAGGCCGTCCCGTAAGCGATGTTGGCCGGCGGCTCGAACAGGTCCTTGCGCGAGGGTTGCCCCGTCTTGCCGTGCAGGAACCTGTACACGTCGCTGCCCGCCGTGGACGGCACCACCTGCATCAGCCCCACGGCCGAGGCGGCGCTGACCGCGAACGGGTTGAAGTCCGACTCCACCTTCATGATGGCGTAGACCAGGTTTCGGCTGATCTCGAACCGTTCGGCCGTCGCCTGGACCAGCTCGCGGTACTTGGCCGCGCGCACGTTGAGGTGGTCCTTGACCATCTCGAAGGTCACGGAGCGCGCGGTCTTGCCTCGGACCGTGCGGGTCTTGAGATCGTTGGTCAGGAGATGGTCAGCGTACCGCCCGGCGCGCCACTCCCAGCGGATGTCGTGGCCGTCCGCGTCCTTGACCTCGCCGAGCAGGAACGGCGTATCCCCGAGCTTGACGGTCTTGGCCGAATAGAGGTCCACGGCGCGCGGGTCGCCGGGGGTGAGCAGGGTGGTCACGATGGCGTTGCGCAGGCTCTTCAGCGGTTCCTTTTCGGCCACGGTCTCGACCGTGATCATCCCGGTGTCGAAGTCCACGCTGGCCCGAGAGAGGTAGTTGTCCGTGTATTTGACGTACTGCTTGGGCGCGGGCATGCGCGCATCGTCCTTGCCCCATACCCCGGTCACGGCCTTGGCAAATGCTTCCAGAATTTTCTTGAAGTTTTTCAGGTCATTGCCGATGGCCGCCGGGTTGGTTGCGTAGCCGATGGCCTTGTCCCGGGCCAGGGCCTCGGCCGCGGCCGCCGGATTGCCGGTGGCCGCCGCACGGGCGATGCGCACGGCGTCGTACCGAGAACAGGAGCCCATCAGACAGGCCAGCATCAGGAGAATGATGGTTCGTGTCATATCTTTGTAATGAATATTTTGTTTGACAGCATGTTATCGATCCTTAATGTCCGCCTGAATCATACGTTCTAATTTTCACATGTTCAACCAAGTGCACTGGCCTGCACCAAGGATATACCCATGCCCGAATACCCGGAGGTCGAGCGGATACCGTCCGATCTGGAAGAATTGCTTGATCGTTTTTTTGCCGTTTCCCGACAGGACCTCGACCGGATGCGCAATGCCTTGCACGTACGGGATTTTGAGACCCTGGTCCGCCTGGGCCATACGGCGCGCGGCACCGGTAGCGGGTACGGGTTCAAGGGCATGGGCCGGATCGGCCACGAGATCGAACTGGCCGCCCTGAATCGCGACCCCGAAGCCCTGGAGCAGCACGTGGACTCCCTGGCCCGCTATCTCGACACCGTCCGGGTCGAATTGGACGGATAGAAGAATACACGCCTCCTCGCCGGAGCGACCCCCGGTTACGAATGCCTGCCGCAGGGCCGTGCGTCTACGCTCGGCCCTGTTTCATTCAGGCCATCATTCCACCTCGGCATCGCGAGGTAAAGGGGCTGGAACCTATATTACGCCCCACACTCGTAAAGCGTACAAAAAATTGTGGAAGGGGGAGGGGGGGAGTCCGGGGGAGCGGCAGCTACTTGGTGAGTCTTCAAGCCTTGGAGATGGCAACAGCAGCGATAGGGGAGAGGGACAACCCTTCCCAAAGGGTTGTCCCTCTCCCCTTCTCCGGCCGCCGGAGGCCTTCTTAGAGCAGCTCCATGGCCGCGTCGACGGTCCAGTCTTCGTGGACGACCTTGTTCAGGGCGGCCACGATCTTGGCCGGGCTGGCGTGCTGGAAGATGTTCCGGCCCACGGACAGGCCGCTGCCGCCCGCCTGGATGGAGTCGTGGACCATCTGGACGAGGTCGCGGTCGGAGTCGAGCTTGGGGCCGCCCGCGATGACCACGGGCACACAGCAGCCCTCGACCACGCGCGCGAAGGATTCGGGGTCACCGGTGTAGTTGACCTTGACGATGTCCGCGCCGAGCTCCACGCCCACGCGGGCGCAGTGGGCCACGACCTCCGGGGCGTACTCGTCTTTGATCTTGGGGCCGCGGGCGTACATCATGGCCAGCACGGGCATGCCCCATTCATTGGCTTCGGAGCAGAGCGCGCCGAGGTCGGAGAGCATCTGCGGTTCGGTCTCGTCGCCGAGGTTGACGTGGATGGACACGGCGTCCGCTCCGAGCTTGATGGCGTCGGTGATCGTGCCGACCATGGTCTTGGCATTGGGGTAGGGGGACAGGGAGGTGGACGCGGACAGGTGGATGATCAGGCCGATGTCCTTGCCGCCCGCGCGGTGGGAACAGCGGGGGATGCCCTTGTGCATGAGCACGGCGTTGGCGCCGCCCTCGGCCACCTGGTCAACGGTATCGCGCAGGTCCACGATGCCGTAAATGGGGCCCACGGTCACGCCGTGGTCCAGGGGGACCACGATGGTCCGGCCGTTGTTGCGGTTCATGATGCGTTCCATCCGAATGGCTTTTCCGAGATGCATGACGGTGCTCCTTGTGTCTGGCGGCTGCGGCGCGGCCAAAAAGAAAGAGGCCGCGGACTATGCCCGCGGCCTCTTGGTTGGTTTTTCTTTGTTTAAAGACTAGCGCACACCAAGACCGCAGGCGTTCCTGATAAAGCTAAAAAAGAAAAAGAAACGGGCGGTGTTGCTATGCATGAAATGGAAATACTTGTTTTGCGCCGAGGCTGTCAAGTAGAGTTTTGTGACGCGTTCGGGGCGATCAGTCGATGACGGCGACGCACTTGAATTCGACCAGGCCGCCCAGGGGCAGTCCGGCCACCTGGACGGCGGCGCGCGCGGGCTTGTGCCCGGAGAAGTATTCGGCGTAGATCGCGTTCAGGTCGGCGAACCGGCCCATGTCCATGAGGAACACGTCCACGGCCATGACCTTGTCCAGGGAGGACCCGGCCTCTTCGAGGATGGCCTTGAGATTTTCCAGAGCCTGGCGGGTTTGGGCCTTGAAGCCCTCGGCCAGCTTGCCTTCCGACGGGATGATGCCGAGTTGGCCGGAGACGTACAGGGTGCCGTTCACGGCGGTGGCCTGGGAGTATGGGCCCACGGCGGCCGGGGCTTTTTCGGTATGGATGAGCTGGATATCGGACATGATGTTCTCCTTTTGAGGGGTTATTTTTCGGCCCACAGGCAGGCGGCGCGGGCCCGTTCGGGCACGCGGCGGACGATTTGGACGATGCCGGCCATGGCCAGCACGGCGAAGATGAGGCGTCCCCAGAGCACGCCGCTCAGGTGCCCTCCGATAAGTATGATCAGCAGCGTATCCTCGATGAGCGAGTGGCACAAGCCCATGAAGGTCAGGGAATAGAAGACGTCTTCCTTGCTCAGGCTGCCGTTGCGGGCCTCGTTGATGATCAGGCCGCCGCCGTAGGAAAGGCCCATGGTCAGGCCGATGACGGTGATGGCCGAGGCCTTGGGCCCGATGCCGATGAGGTCGAGTACCGGCCGGAGGATGCGGTTCATGAGGTCGATGAGCCCGATGGCCCCGAGTACGCGCATGATGGTGATCAGGGTGAAGATGATGCAGAAGATGGACACCAGGTTCCGGGCCTGGCCCAGCGTCCAGGCCGCGATGGAGCCGGTTCCGGCCGTGGGGTCGGTCTGGAAGAGCATGGGTGCCGGGCCGCTCAGGGTGCCGGTGGCCGAGTAGATCAGATGGAGCAGCCAGGCCAGGACAAAGGCCCCGGCCATGCGCACGCAGCACTGAAAGAGGAACCGGGCCCCGGAACGGTCGGCGATGGCGGTCTCGATGGGCAGGCCGTGGGCCAGGAGCATGAGCACGCCGAGCACCGTGGCCTGGGCCGCGGTCAGGGGCGCATCCCCGGCAAACGAGGCCAGGACGATCATCCCAGTGTAGATGTTGTTGATCAGGGTGGTGGCCCAGACCAGGCCCATCTCGGCGGGCAGCCCGAGCACGCCCATGATCGGCTCCAGCGGCCAGGCCAGGTAGTGGATCAGGTCGAACTCCTGGAGAACCTTGACCAGGATGAGCACCGGAATCATGATCTTGAACAGTTGCAAGCAGGCGTCCACGGTCTCGTGGAAGATGGCCTTCAGCGTCAGGAAGAGTTTCGCCACGGTGGGGGCTCCTTTACCATGCGGAGGATAGGGCATCGGCATGCAAAAGAAAAGGCCCTTTTCCTGTTTGTATTGAGCCTTCAAGGTGTTCCGCCGGACCGGCTCAGCAACTTCGATAACTAACAGGAATAGTATGAGTATCGGTTCCCAGAACGGCGTTGGCGGTCCGATTCATCGGAATTGTTATCCGATTCTCCTCAGTCGAGGAGGCCCCTGGCGTCGTGCTCTCTTGGCACGCGTCCGCCAACGCCTTGACCGTCCACATTGCATGCGGTCGTCCCGCACGGGGGGAATAGACCGATCCTCCTTTATTCTTGCTCGATCTCCCGAAACGGGCCCAGTGCTATTGTCCCTGGAAATCCGAACATGCTATCAGAACCAAACCGCCCCTGCGCGGCATCGGGAACCCGTAGGGTCCCCGAACGACGGCAGCCACCTCATTTCAAGACTATCGCCAACCTTGGAGGTAACACCATGGATCGTCGTGATTTCCTGAAAAAAACCCTGAGCGGCACGATTGTCGCCGGAGCCACCCTGGCGTTCGGCAAAGTGGGCGGCTTCTGGAATGCCGCAGCGGATGCGGCGGAGTCCGGAAAGACCTGGGACCTGGTGGCCGTCCGCGGCGGCGGGCCCGACGCCATGTTCGACAGCGCCATCAGCGCCTACGGTGGGATGCGAACCTTTGTTTCCCGTGGCAGCAAGGTCGTGGTCAAGCCGAACATCGGCTGGGACGTGCCCCCCGAACGGGGGGGAAACACCAATCCCAAGCTGGTGACCCGCATCGTCGAGCACTGCCTCGACGCCGGGGCCTCCGAGGTGACCGTGTTCGACCACTCCTGCGACAGTTGGCGGCAGTGCTACCTGAACAGCGGGATCGGGGAGGCCGTTGAGAAGGCCGGGGGCAAGATGGTCTCGGCGGACAGCAAGGGCTACTACCGAGAGGTTTCCGTCCCCAAGGGCAAACGCCTGAACAAGGCCCTGGTCCACCAGGCCCTGTTGGATGCGGACGTCTTTTTCAATGTCCCGGTGCTGAAGGACCACAGCTCCTCCATGCTCACCGCGAGCATGAAGAACCTGATGGGCGTGGTCTGGGACCGGTGGTACTGGCACCGCAACGACCTGCACCAGTGCATTGCGGACTTCTCGTCCTTCCGCAGGCCGGACCTGACCATCGTGGACGCCTACAACGTCATGAAGCGCAACGGCCCCCGAGGCGTGTCGGTCAACGACGTGGTCAACATGAAGGCGCAGGTCCTATCCACGGACTTCGTGGCCGCGGACGCCGCGGCCGCGAAACTGTATGGCGTGGAGCCGTCGGACGTCCGGCACATCCGACTCGCCGCGGAAATGGGCTTGGGCCGCATGGACCTGCAGAACCTGTCCATCAACCGCATCAAGCTCGGCTGACATGCAGCTTGGCAGTCTCAAGCCGCTGCGGGTTGCGGTCGCCGCAATTTTTCTCGGGCTGACCGCCTTCCTTTTCCTCGATTTCAGGGAGATCGGGGCCCGGTCCATGGCGGACGCCGTTCTGTACCTGCAATTCGCGCCTTCGTTCCTCAACTTTCTGGAGGCCGCGACTCTGGGGGCGACGGGCTTCCTGATCGTGATCGTCCTGACCTTGGCCTTCGGTCGGGTGTACTGCTCCACCATCTGCCCGTTAGGCGCGCTCCAGGACGTCCTCGGCCGCCTGGGCGGCAGGCGGCGCTACCGTTTCACCAAGGCGCACAACGGAATCCGGTATGCGGTGCTCGGGCTGACCGTAGTGCTCTTTGTCGCGGGCAGCGGGTTGTTGCTCAACCTCCTGGAGCCGTTCAGCAATTTCGGCAGGATCCTGTCGAATCTCGTTCGCCCCCTGCTCCTGGCCGCCAACAACCTGGCGGCTCTCGTGTTCGAGCAGGCCGGATACCACGGCCTGTACCGCGTCCGGTGGCCGGCCATCGCCCCGCTTTCCATGGGCGTGGCCCTGGCCATGCTTCTGCTGGTCGGCTGGCTCAGCACCGGGCGGGGCCGGCTCTACTGCAACACGCTCTGTCCGGTGGGCACGTTGTTGGGAATTCTTTCCCGGTTCTCGGTGTTCCGTATCCGGTTCGACAGCGGGGCGTGCCGGGAGTGCGGGCGGTGCGAGCGGGTCTGCAAGGCCGAATGTATCGACTTCAAGGCGCAGTCGGTGGATGCCTCCCGCTGCGTGGGTTGCTACAATTGCTTGGCCGTCTGCCCGGACAACGCGTTGCGCCTGTCGGGCGCCAGCGGGAGCGGCTCCGGCGGGGCCGGGGAGAACCCTGGGCGCCGAAAATTCCTGATCGGCCTGGTGGCGGGGAGCGTCGGCCTGGCGGCGACCGGGGCGAACGCGGCATCGCCTCCGTCGGCCATGTCGGATGCGGCGCCGCCTCCGGCGGTGACGCCGAGCCGGTCCACCACGGTTCCGGAAAAGCGGACGAGCCCGGTTTCCCCGCCCGGTTCCCGGAGCATCAAGCACTTCACGTCCCGGTGCACGGCGTGCCACCTGTGCGTGTCCGCCTGCCCGTCACGGGTGCTGGCCCCGTCGCTTTTCGAGTACGGCCTGTCCGGCATGATGCAGCCGCGCATGTCGTTTCAATCGGCCCATTGCAATTTCGATTGCACGGTCTGTTCGGAGATCTGTCCCAGCGGGGCCATCCTGCCCCTGTCCAAGGAGCGCAAGCAGCGGACCCAGGTGGGTGTGGCCCAGTTCATCAGGGAAAATTGCGTGGTGTACACGGACAATACCAACTGCGGCGCCTGTTCCGAACACTGCCCGACCAAGGCCGTCCATATGGTGCCCTATCTGAACGGCCCTGGCCGCAAGCTCGTTATCCCCGAGGTCAACGCGGCCATATGCGTCGGCTGCGGCGGCTGCGAGCACGCCTGTCCCACCCGTCCCTACAAGGCCATTTACGTGAACGGCAATCCGTCGCACAAGCTCGCCGAGAAACCGGTGGTCGAAAAGATGGAACCCCTTCCCGATACGGGTGAAGACTTCCCGTTTTAATGGGTTTCCACCTCCCACAGACGAAAAAAAAGAGCCCCTAGGGGCTCTCTTTTTTTGCGCCAGGCCCGCCGTTCGCTACAGGAAGGCCTTGGAGACGTGGTAGGCAAGGACGGCCATGACAAAGGCCAGGCAGGTGGAGCCGACCACGCTGAAGGCGGCCCAGCGCCAGCTCGATTCGCGTGCCATGGTCACCACGGTGACGAAGCAGGGGGCGTAGAGCATGGTGAAGATGATCAACGCGATGGCCGTGGCGGCGGAAAAGGCCGGATCGGCGACCAGGCGCTCGGACAGGGGCAGTGCCTCTTCGGTGTCCACCTCGCCCAGGGAGTAGGCCGTGCCCAGGGTGGAGACAATGACCTCCTTGGCCGCGAAACCGCCGGTCAGGGCGATGTTCACCCGCCAGTTGAAGCCGGCCAGCTCGGACACGGGCTCCAGGGCGGTGCCGATGCGGCCCGCCAGGGTGTGGCGGACGGCCTCCTCGGCCTCGGCGTTGTCGATGGTCGTGATCTGTTCCTCGGATTGGGCCGCGGCTCGCTGGGCCTCGTAGTGGGCCACGCGGTCGGCGGGCAGCTCCGGGAAGGTCATCATGGCCCAGAGCAGGATGGAGATGCCCAGGATCACGGTACCGGCCTTCTTGGCGTACTCCCAGGTGCGTTCCCAGGTGTGGATCAGCACGCCCTGGAGGGTGGGCATGCGGTAGGGTGGCAGTTCCATGACGAACGGCGTGGAGGCGCCCCTGATGACCGTGGAGCGCAGCAGCCGGGCCACGAGCAGGGCCATGGCCCAGGCGGACAGGGTGATGACCAGCATGACCGTGGCCGAGTCCTCGGGGAAGAAGGCGGCGGCCAGCATGAGGAAGACGGGCACCTTGGCGCCGCAGGTCATGTACGGGGTTACGAACAGGGTGGCCAGCTTTTCCTTGGGCGAGCGCAGGGTGCGGGTGGCCATGACGCCGGGCACGGCGCAGCCGCCCGCGATGCCGCCGGACACGATGAAGGGCAGCACCGACGTGCCGTGCAGGCCGAAGATCTTGAAGATGCGGTCGAGCATGTAGGCCATTCGGGCGATGTACCCGGAGTCCTCCAGGGCGGAGATCATCAGGAACATGAACATGATCAGCGGCACGAAGCCGAGCACGCCGCCCACGCCGTCGATGATGCCCGAGACGACGAGCGATTGCAGGTGGCCGGGGGGCAGGAGGTTGGTGGCCGCGTCGCCGAGCAGGCCGAAGAGCGATTCCAGCCAGCCCATGGGGATCTCGCCCACGGTAAAGGTTATCTCGTAGATGAGGTAGACAATGCCGAGCATGATCAGCGGTCCGAGGAACCGGTGGGTCAGGACCTTGTCCATCTTGTCGGAGCGGCTGATGCGGTCCTCGCTGGAGGCCGGGTAGGTGACCACGTCCTTGATCATGGAGGCGATGAACCCGTAGCGGTAGTCGGCGATGAGCGCGTCGGGCCGCATGTTCAGGGTCTTGCGGGTGTGTTCGGCCACCTCGCGGGCCATGGCTTCGAGTTGTTCCGAGAGCTCGGTGTTGGCCATGCGCCCCTTGATGATGACGTCCTCGTCACGTTCCAGGTACTTGATCCCGGTCCAGCGGGCGGGCACCTTGTCGGTCAGGAACTCGGCCTCGGCTATCAGTTTCTCCATCTCGCACAGGACCGGGTCCAGATCCGGGCCGTAGGAGATGTTCAGGGCCTTCCACTCCCCGGTCTGCTTGGCGGCCACCTCCAGGGTGGAGCGCAGCAGCTCCTGGGCGCCCCGTCCGGAGCGGGCCACGGTCTCGACCACGGCGCAGCCCGACAGTTCTTCGAGGCGAGCGCTGTCGATCCGCTTGCCGGACTTGCGCACTTCGTCCATCATGTTCAGGCCGAGGATCAGCGGTACGCCCAGTTCCATGATCTGCACGGCCAGGTAGAGGTTCCGCTCCAGGGCGTCGGCGTTCATGATGTCTATGACCGCCTGGGGCCGGTCGTCCACCAGGAAATTGCGGGCGACCAGTTCCTCCTGGGTGTAGGCGGTCAGGGAGTAGGTGCCGGGCAGGTCCACGAGCTCCACGGAGTCGGTCCCGGCGTTGATGTGGCCGATTTTCTTTTCGACGGTCACGCCGGGCCAGTTGGCCACATGTTGGCGTGCTCCGGTCAGGGCGTTGAACATGGTGGTCTTGCCGCAGTTCGGGTTGCCTGCGATGCCGATGATGTATTGGCCCATGCGTTTAGTCCTCCAGGGGGGTGACGGTGATGTGGTCTGCCTCGCTGTTGCGCAAGGTCAGCGTGAAGTCGCGGAGCCTGAGGGCCACGGGGTCGCGCAACGGGGCCTTGCCGATGACCGTGACCTCGGTGCCGGGGATGAGTCCCATGTCGCGGATGCGGCGGCCGAGCTCGCCGTCCGCGCTGACCGTCCTGATTTTCAGTCTCTGGTTGACCTTGGCTTTGCGTAAACACATGTCTTGAGCCATTGTGATGATCCTCGAAAAGCGTTGGTTGAGAATTGTTCTCAACGGTTGATCAAAAAAAATTACCTTGAACCGCAGCAGTCGTGTCGGTCCGGGCTGTCCTTGATGCCGGAGCATGATCCGGACTGCCCGCAGCCGCTACAGCCGCAGCCGGGCTGCTTGGCGGTGAAGGCGCGCAGGATTCTGCGGCCCACGAAAAAGGCCGCTATGGCGACGATGGCCACGACAATGATGGTATCGAGCATATGGATTCCCCCAAAGTTTCTTCCGGCAGCGCTGCCGGACACTCACTTGATAGTGATGTTGAGAATCAGTGTCAAGTGAAAATCCATAAAAAACGCGGGGCGGGCCGAAAGGCTGAAGAGCCCGGTATTCCTTGTCTTCAACCTTATTTTATGGTCATATGCCTGCGTTTGCGTGCGGATGATAATGGTATTGCCCGCATACGGCAACCGCTAACATCAGACCTGTCACGGAGAGTTCCATGGATGACGACGGAAGGGAATTCATGCAATGGATAGATGTCCTGGCCAAGGGCATCATCGCGGGCGCGGCCATCGGCTATCTCTTCAGCTTCACGGACATGATGGCTCCGGGCAAGGCCGTGGCCCTGGGCGGCCTGGCGGGCTGCCTCGCGTCCATCACGTTCAAGAACCGTCAGGACGATCGGAAGAACCGGGACAAGTAGCCGCCTGGATCAGGGCCGGGGCGTGATCAGGAAGGTGTTCAGGCACAAGGGCCTGACATCCACCTCCGGCAGCTCCGGTTCAGCGGTGCGCAGGCCGTTTAGCCTGCGTTCCACTTCTTCCTTCCGCAACCGCGAAAATTTGTTCAGGGCATAGCGGACCTTGCGTCCATTGCGGCCGGGCTGCCGCGCGCGCAGCAGTTTGCTCAGGTACTTGCGCCAGCACTTGGCCTGGCCCCACGGCCCCAGCGGAGCGGGCAGCCAGGTCTTCACGCCTGCGGCATGGCTTGCGGCCAGTTCGGCGATGACCTCGGCCGCGCGGCCGGTCACGTTGGCCAGGTACGGGGCCAGCCGGGCCCGTAGTTCTCGGCTGGTCTCCTCGGGCATGGTCCCCTGGTCGATGGCGCGGATCGCCTCCTCCGGGGAGGTCACGCGGTGGCCGATGGTGGTCATGAGCGCGGCCGCCTCCTCGATGTCCTCGAAGGGGGCATATTGCAGGACCAGCTTGCCCATGAGGGTGGCCTCCAGGCCGGTGGTGCAGTCGTGGTGGATGACCGCCGCAGCCGAGGCGATCCACTCGCGGGCCGCGCCCTGCTTGGTGACGAAGATGTTGGTTCGGTCCGAGGTCCGGCACCGGTAGAACTCCGCGTCCTCGGCCGGGTGGGGCCGGATGATGATGTGGCGGTCAGGGTGGGCCTCGGCCAGCATGGCGCACAACTCGATCATGGCCAGGGCCGTCTTCTCCTGGTGGGCGCAGCGTTTCTTGAGGCGGGCCAGGTGGGCGGGGTCGCCGTACACTTTCCACTCGTCCATCCGGCTGAGCATCTTCACGTAGTGGTCGAAGCCCATCTCATGGTTGAACATCCCGAAGCTGGTGTTGATCAGGATGTAATCCTCGCCGTGCTCCCGGACGATGTCGGGATTGCGGTAGTAGCCGATGAAACGCTCGTCGGCCAGGTCGAAGGCCGGGTGGCCAGTGACGATCAGGTCGTCCCGCCGGTCATCGGGGATCAGGGCGGCGAGGATATCTGCCTGCTTTTGCCCCCAGAGGCAGATGGCGGTGACGTGGTCGATGATCTTGGCGAAATTGGCCTGCAACGTGGGCGGGTCGTCCACAAACCCCTGGCCCTCCGCGTTCAGGTTGAGGACCACGCCGTGGTTGTCGAGCACGTGTCGGTTGGTGGGCACGTGCTGGTCGCTGTCGAAGTAGAGGACCGGGTTGGAGCCGGACCGGATGTAGCGGTTGACCATGCGGTCTCCCACCAGCGAAGGCAGGCCCTTTCTCGCGAGATGCAGGGCCTGGTAAAGGACTCCATCCAGTTCGCGGATGAGTATTTCCACCTCGAAGGCGCAGAGCATGGGTTCTCCGGGACTAGAGGTTCTCCACCCGGTGTTTCAGCTTCCACTCGCCGTTGACCTTCTCCCAGAGATGCGGGGAACGGTTCCTGTCGGTCAGTTCCTGGAAATGCTCCGGGGTGATCTCGAGGTAGTCCATGATCTCGTCGAAGTATCTGTCGGGGAACTCACCGTCGTACTTGTGGACCAGGGCGACGCCTTCTTCGCGGGTCAGGTGCTTGTTGCGGATCTCCTGGGATGCGTCGTAGGTGGTCCGTCCGATGCCGAACTTGATGTACGTGGTGTAGTAGTGGAGGTCGTCGATCTTGTCGTCGATGGAGTTGTACTTGGAATAGGTCCCCTGAGTACGGAACGGGCGGGCCTTGAAGCCGGTGTTCTCCACCGCATAGTAGTAGGCCTCCTGCGGCGTCCAAGGCACGTAATAGCCGAGGTAGTGGACTTCGATGTTAGACTGGGCCAGGCGGTCGGCCTCGGCCGGGAAATAGGAGGACAACTCATTCAGGCGCAGTCCATGGACCTCCATCAGTTCCTTGATGGACACCCCGCCCAGGTACAGGTCGTCGATATTTGTCATGCTGTAGTAGGACTTGTCGCGCAGGGAGCTTGAAGTCTCCGCAATGGGGTTGCCGTACTCGGCTTCTGGCTCCCCGTAGAAGATCAGCGGGATATTGTATTCCAGGGCAATCTTGGGGGCCAGATTCTTCTGGCCGAGGATGAAGGTCTGGAACGGGTGAAATAGGTTCTCGATAGCCAGCTTGGTCAGCAGCTTGTGGGCCCGGCCGTTCTGGTTGAAGGTCAGGTTGTCGAACCCCCCGACCTCGATCCAGTTGCGGAAGTTGCGGTACCCGTAGTCCGTGTACATGATCGGCGGCCAGGTCACGGTCAGGGGATTCATCCCGTATTTGTATTTGAGGACGTGGGCGGCCAGGGCGCTGTCCTTGCCGCCGCTGCCGGGCACGATGCAGTCGTAGCCGCCGTCGTTGCGACGGTGCTTGTCGCACAACTGGAGCAGTTGTTCCTCGCGCGCCTTCCAGTCGATCTCGCCCTTTTTCTGCTCATTGTAACGGCATGCGTCGCACACGCCGTCCTCGTCGATGTGCAGGGTGGGGGTTATGCGGTCCTTGGTGTGCTTGAACTCCGGGTAGGAGGAGGGGCGCTGGTTGGACATGACGCATTTCTTGCAGAAGCGGACTTCTTCGGGCAGGCCGAAAAGGGTTTTGGGTTGGGTCATTTATTGTGCCTCCGAAGAATGGATGAGTTTTGCAAAATTGCTATAGATGGCGAGGCCTTCGCTTCCACTGCGTTCGGGGTGAAACTGGAAGGCCGTGATGTTTCCCTTGCGGCTGCCTGAGCAGAAAGTGATTTCTCCGTACTGCGTCATGCTCAGGATCACATTGTCCGAATCAGGGACAACGTAGCAGGAATGGACAAAGTACATATCCGTCCCAGGTGTGACGTCTTCGAGCAGCGTGCCGTTCCATGCATCCGGATCGCAGTCCGGCGGCCGGATGGCGTTCCAACCTACCTGGGGCACCTTGTAGGTCCGCCCGTCGATTTCCTGCACGGGGAAGTAGCAGACGTTGCCGGAAAGGATGTCTAGCCCCTTGTGGGCACCGAATTCCTCGCTGCTGGAGAACAGGAGTTGCTGCCCGAGGCAGATGCCGAGCAGGGGAGTGCCTTTTTCGGCCACGTCCTTTATCGGTGAAACCAGGTCGAGCCGATTCAGCGCGTCCATGGCGTCGCCGAACGCGCCCACGCCGGGCAGGATCACCGATTTTGCGTTGACCACATCCTGAGGGTCGTTGGTGATCTCCACGGAGAGGCCGACGTGCTCGCAGGCGTGCTTGATGGAAAAGAGGTTGCCCAGGCCGTAATCGATGATGGCCACGTCCATGTTATGCATTGTCCGCCTTCATCCGGCACGGAATGCCTTGTTTTCGTATCGTTGTCTTGATCTCGCCGATGGTGCATGGCTGTACCTTGGTGAAGCGGCGGCCGGTCTTGAGAAATTCGATGTTCCCTTCCTGTTCGTATTCATGGGATACGGATTTGGAGGACAGTTCGTCCATGGCTCTGTAATGTAAGGCAGCCGCTATGGACACGGCGTCGGCCCGGCCTTCGCTGATGGCCTTGGCCGCGTCCTCGGGGGTGCCGCATCCGCCTCCGGCTATGACCGGAATGGACACACTTTCGGAGATGGCCCGGATCAGTTCGAGGTCGAAGCCCTTGCCGGTACCTTCCTGATCAATGCTCGTGACCATCAACTCCCCGGCACCCAGATCGGCCGCCCGACGAGCCCAATCCACGGCATCCACGCCGGTGGTCTCCCGTCCGTATTCGATGAGTGCCTCCCATCTCCCGTTGTCCTGCCGGATGGCCTCGATGGAAACCACGATGGTCGAGGAACCGAAAGCGATCGAAGCCTCACGGATAAGCTCGGGCCGCTTGATGGCTGCTGTGTTGACCGCGATTTTGTCCGCCCCCGCCCGTAGGACCTCGCGGATATCGTCCACGGAGCGGAGGCCGCCCCCCACGCACAGTGGAATGAAAATTTGGGAAGAGGTCTTTGCGACGATGGCGTGCAGGCTGTTGCGATCGTACAGGCTGGCCACCGCGTCTTGGAAGAAGAGCTCATCCGCCCCTTGCTCATAGTAGAGCTGGGCAAAATCCTCGGGTTTTCCCAGGACTCGCAACCCCTCAAAATGAATACCCTTTACAAGATTCGGGCCTTTGATGTCCAGGCGTGGGATAACACGATAATTCATGGTGGAGTCCTTTACCAAGCGGTCCAGCCGCCGTCAACAAGCAGGTTCTGGCCGGTGACGTAGGCGGACAGGTCGCTGGCGAGGAAGAGCAGGGCGCCCTTCATGTCCTCTTCGGTGGCCATGCGGCCCATGGGGGTTTTGGCCTCGTAGCGTTTGATGAATTTCGGGTCCTGGCCGCGGGCCACGCCGCCCGGGCAGATGGAGTTGACCCGCACTTCCGGGGCCAGCACCGTGGACAGCCAGCGGGTCAGCTGGATCAGGCCGCCCTTGGAGGCACCGTAGGCCGCCGGGTTGCCCATCTTGGTGTCGTCGTACAGGGACATGTCCGGGCCGACCACGCCGTAGGTGGAGCCGATGTTGACGACACTGCCGTGCCCGGACCGGCGAAGCAGCGGGGTGGCCGCCTGGATCAGGGCGAACGGCGCGGTCAGGTTGGTCT
Organism: Pseudodesulfovibrio sp. 5S69; assembly: GCF_037094465.1. Taxonomy (NCBI): domain Bacteria; kingdom Pseudomonadati; phylum Thermodesulfobacteriota; class Desulfovibrionia; order Desulfovibrionales; family Desulfovibrionaceae; genus Pseudodesulfovibrio; species Pseudodesulfovibrio methanolicus. The sequence goes on along the minus strand of NZ_CP146609.1, from coordinate 2,888,787 downwards.
CCAGGGCCGCGCGCCAGGTGTCCACGGACTGCTCCTCGAAGGGAACCACCCAGCCGGTCAGCTTGGAGGTGCCCACAAAGGCGGCGCAGTTGACCAGGATGTCCAGGGAGCCGAGCGCTTCGGCCACTTTGCCGGGGGCCGCGACCACGGCCTTCTCGTCGGCCAGATCAAGGGTCAGCCCCATGGTCTCGACCGACCATTCCTCGGCCACGCGCACGGCGGTGTCTTCCACGCGGTCCGAGTCCACGTCCAGTACGGCGACGTTCGCCCCGGCCTCGGCCAGGGTGTCGCAAAAGGCCTGGCCGATGTGCCCGGCCCCGCCCGTGACCAGGGCGGTCCGGCCGGTCAGGTCCATAAGTTCCTTGATGCTCTTCATTGGTTCCGCTCCATCAGAAATTCGGCAAAGGCGAAGTCCTGTTCTGTGTCGATGTCCAGGGCGCGTTCGGGCGGAATGATGACCGCCTTGACCCTTCCCTGGAATACCCCTTCGTGTCTTCGGATGAAATTCGGTGTGGTTACGTAGCAGACCGTGGTCAGGTCGAAGATCGGCGGTGCGTCCTGGCGGCGGGTGATGCGCTCGCCGGGCGGCATGGCTATGGCCGCGTATCCATCATCGCTCATGGTGACCATATTGAAGGAGGGATGGCGCTCGGCGGGCCTGGCCGTGACCACCATGTCGCAGCCGCCCCGTTCGAACAGCTCGATGCAGTCGCGCACGTCCTTTGCGCTGCGCAGGGGCGCGGTGCAGGGCAGGGAGACGAACAGGTCGAAGGCGTCTTCGGCCTCCATCGCGTCCACAGCGTGCCGCCAGGCCAGCCACTCGGGCGCATCGTCGCGGGCCAGCTCGGCCGGGCGCATGAACGGGACCTCGGCCCCGTATTCCTCGGCCACGGCCGCGATCTTCGGGTCGTCGGTGGACACGATGATCCGGTCGAGAAGCCCGCTGTCCCGGCCCGCGCGGATGGCGTGGCCGATGAGCGGTACTCCGTTCAGGGGGCGGATGTTCTTGCCGGGCACGCCCTTGGAGCCGCCCCGGGCGAAAATGAATCCGTAACGCTTCATGACGCGGACTCCCACACCTGTTGCTCGGCGCACCGCTCCAGGGTCTCGATCAGCGCGACCAAGGCCAGGCCCTGTTCATAGGTGCACGGCGTGGGGTCGCCCACGGCCATGGCCTCCAGCTCTCGGCGGTAGGTGATGTCCCGGTCCACCGGGAACTCCTCCATGGTTCCGTTCACGGTGAGCATGCCCGCCAGAAAGTCGGCCCGCAGGGTCATGTCCGCACAGGTGATGTCGAAGCCGCGGTGGCTGGCCCGGCTGAGATAGTCCATGTGCACGCCGACCATGGGGCAGCGTTCCGTCTCCATGAGCACGGCGAACTGGTCGTCCGAATCGATCTTGAGATCGCTGTAGTGGCCGCCCAAGGCCGTGGCCCGTTTCCAGTCGCCCAGGAGAAACTGGGCCAAATCCAGCTCGTGGGACAGGTCGCGCAGCACACCGCCGCCCAGGGCCCGGCTGGCCGAGTAGCTCTTGGTGTAGTCCCGGCCGGGTCGCCAGTCCGGCAGATACTGGCCCACGGCGAACCTTGCGTTCAGAACCCTGTGCCCGGCGAGCAGCTCGCGGGTCCGGGTGACCATGGGGTGGAAGCGCAGGTTGTAGGCCACAAAGACGTTGTCGCCGGGTGCGGGATCGAGCTCGCGGATGCGCTCGAAGAGCGGTTTCTCCACCAGGATGCGGCCCGTGAACCCGGCCTTGAGCAGCGTCTTGAGACCGGCCGCATGCTCCACCGTGGCCGTGCAGACCACGGCCAGCCAGGGGGCGGTTTCCTCAAGGGCCGCTTGAATGTTCGGGAAGGCCGGGAAAGGGCACTCTCGGTTTCGGGTGACGCAGGCCACCTCGTGGCCCATGGACTTGAGCAGGCGCGCGTGGCGGGCACCGATGGAGCCGTAGCCGATGATCAGAGCGTGCATGATTTAACAGCCTTCTTCCCGCATGTGGAAATGCATTTCGTAGTCGCAGTTGGCCTGGTCGAAATCCTGTTTGCGGCCGATGTCCATCCAGTACTCGTGGATGGGGAAGGCCGCCGTGGTCTCGCCCCGGTCCATGAGCCTGCCAAACAGGGTGGGCATGTCCAGGTATTCGTTTTGCGGGATGGCGGCGGCAACATCCGGTTCGAGCACATAGATGCCCGCGTTGACGAAGAACTTGTGGGTCGGCTTTTCTTCCAGCTTGGTGATGCGGTGATCCTTCACCTTGACCACGCCGTAGGGCACCTGGATGTCGAAGCGGCGCACGGCCATGGTCGCCTTGGCCGCCTGTTCGCGGTGGAAGGCAAGCATGCCGGGGAAGTCCACCTTGGTCAGCAGGTCGCCGTTCATGACGAAGACGGGCGCGTCAGGTTTCTCGGGGATGAGCCCCACGGCCCCGGCCGTGCCGAGCTGCTTGTCCTCGCGCAGGTAGCGGATCTCCACTCCGTGTTTGGAGCCGTCGCCGAAGTATTCCTCGACCATGTCCGCGCGGTAGTTGACCGAGATGTAGAACTTGTTGAAGCCGTATTCCGCGAACTGGTCCAGGATGGTCTTGAGCAGGGGCTTGTTGCCCACGTTCAGGAGCGGCTTGGGGCAGTCCTCGGTCAGAGGGCGCAGCCGCTGTCCCAGGCCGCCCGCCATGAGCACCACCCAGTTGTCGCGGCGCTCCGGGGTGATGACGTCGAGCAGGGTACGCAGCCCTACCACCCGGCCGTCCCTGTCCAGGAGCGGCACCTGGCGGATCTCCCGCTCGCGCATGGTCGCCAGCAGAGCCGCCTGGTCCTCGTTCGGCCTGGCCGAGAAGAATTTGGTCTCCATGATCTCGACGGCCGGGGACTCCAGGGTCTTGCCGGCCAGCAGGCCGCGCCGGATGTCGCCGTCGGTGATGACCCCCTTGAGCCTGCCGTCCGCCTCGGTCAGCAGAACGATCTGCAGGTTGATGCGGTTCAGGGTCTCGGCCGCGTCCCGGATGGTGGCAGTGAGCGGGATGACGGCATTTTTCCATGTATTCATAGGTACCTCTAGTCCTTGGACAGGCGGTAGTCGATGTCGAAGAAGGGTTTGGGCCCTTTGGGCGCGCCATGTTTCAGAATGTCCAGCATGCGCCGGCTGGTGCCGTGCTTTTCATACGGGTTCCGGGCCTGCTTGGCAATGTCCGCCCCTTGGGGCGACAGGGCGCGGCGCAGGGTCCGGGCCACGGCGCCGGCGTCGGGCGCACAGTCGAAAACCGAGGCTGCCCGCTCGCGCCCTTTCTGGCGGTCGCCCGCGTTGACCGTGGGCACGTTGAAGCTTGGGGCCTCCAGGATGCCGGAGGAGGAGTTGCCCGCCACGGCCGCGCACAGGCGCATGGCCGACAGATAGCGGATCAGGCCCAGGGACGGGGTGACCAGGGTGCGCTCGGGAAATGTGTCGTGCAGCCGGGCGGCGCGGGCATCCACCAGTGAGCCGCCGGGGTCGGCGTTGGCCCCGGTGATCACCGCTTTCAGGGATTTGTCTTCGGCCAGCACGGTCTCAAGCCCGGCGAAGAATCCTTCGGTCTCGGCCGCGCCGTCCTCGGCCAGGGTGGCCGGGTGGTAGGTAACCAGGAGAAATTTTTCGCTCAGGGAAAAGCCGAGGTCTGCTTCCAGGGCCGTACGGTCCATGAGGGCCGCGGTCTTGACGTTCTCCACGCCGAGCGCGCCCACGTTGAAGACCCTGTCCGGGACCTCGCCCATCTGGATGACCCGTTTGCGGTAGGGCTCGCAGGAGGTGAAGTGGAGCCGGGCCAACTTGGTGATGGCGTGCCGGAATTGCTCGTCCACGGCCCCTTCGGTGGTTTCGCCGCCGTGGATGTGGGCCACGGGTACGCCCAGCAGGTTCGCGGCCGTGGCGCAGGCCAAGCACTCCCAGCGGTCGCCCAGGAGCACCAGCAGGTCCGGCGCGAGCACATCCAGGGCGCGGGCGCAGCCGGACACCGCCTCGCCCATGGCCAGGGCCACGCCCAGGCGGGAGTCGTCGGTGAGCGGCAGGGGAACCTCGGCCCCGATGGCGAAGCCGTCGGCACGGATGGCGTCCACGGTATGGCCGTGGCGTTCGGACAGGTGGGAGCCCGTGACGAGCAGGGTCGGCTCCACGTCCGGGTCCGCTTCAAGCCGCTTCAGGAGCGGGGTGAGCAGCCCGTATTCTGCCCGGGTACCGGTGAAGACGCAGATTCTCACAGCTCGATGCCCTCGCCGGGTTGGAAATCCTTTTTTGCGGGCAAGCCCATGACTTCGTCCCAGCGCATGGGCGAGATGCCGCCGCAGCCGGTGCGCCGGGCGGCCACGTTGGCCTCAGAGAACGGTTCGCCCGTCTTGATGGGCGCGGCCGCCACCAGGAACCGCCGCGCGATGTCGATGTTGGACCGTTCGGATCCGCTCGGCTGCTTCACGCCGTCGCCCAAGGCCAGCTCCACCTCGCGCACGGACCGGACCATGTCGGCCAGCTCGATGGGGTCCATGGAGGCTGCGTGGTCCGGACCGGGCAGGGTCTTGTCCAGGGTGAAATGCTTTTCGATGACCGTCGCGCCCATGGCGGCCGCGGCCACGGCGCAGGTGATGCCCGACGTATGATCCGAATAGCCCACGCGGCATTCGGGCAGGGTCTCGGCCAGGGTGGCCATGGCCCGCAGGTTGGCGTCGGCCATGGGAGTCGGGTACTGCGTGTTGCAGTGGAGCACGGTGATCCGTGCTGCCGGGGTACCCGAGCTGGTCAGGACGGCCACGGCGTCGCGTACCTCGTCCAGGGTGGCCATGCCCGTGGACAGGATGACCGGCAGCCCTTTGGAACCGATCTTGCGCATGTACGGCAGATTGGTGATCTCGCCGGACGGGATCTTGACCACCGGCACACCCATCTCGATGAGCATGTCCAGGCTGTCCCCATCAAAGGGCGTGGACAGGAAGGCGATGCCGCGCGTCCGGCAGTGGTCCATGAGCAGGGCGTGGGCGTCCACGTCGAGTTCGAGCTTCTTGAGCATCTCGAACTGGGACTCCTCGGCGCCGGACGTTTCTTTCTGGTACTCGGCTTTCTGCGCGGACCCGGTGACGATCTCCTCGGCCCGGAAGGTCTGGAACTTGACCGCGTCGGCCCCGGCCTCGGCGGCCAGGTCGATGAGCCTTCTGGCCAGTTCCATGTCGCCGTTATGGTTCACGCCCGCCTCGGCGATGATGAAGATTGGTTCGCGCTGCATGGTCACGGTTTGAGCCTCGGCCCGCTGGGCAGGTTCACGGCCCGCTCGGCCAGTTCTCGGGCATTTTTCAGGCCGTCGTTTTCGTGGTTCGCGTACATGGGCAGGTCGGCCATGAGCGCCCACAGAGGCCGGGTCATGACGCCCGCGTCGTTGGACCGGGCCAGGAATTCGTCGCGCCGTGCGCGGTCCTCGAAGAGCACGGTATTCAGCCAGTAGTTGGACAGGCAGCCCTCGGGGGCGTCCACGTAGTCGATGCCGTCCACGCTCGCGAAAAAGTCGCGGTAGGCGGCGGCCACGGCCCGTTTGTCGGCCAAAATCTCGTCGAGCTTCTCCATCTGCGCACAGCCGAGCGCCGCGTTGATGTTGGGCATGCGGTAGTTCCAGGCCACGGCGTCGTGGCGGAACTCCCAGCGGTGCGGGACCTTGGCCGTGGCGGTCATGTGCTTGACGTGTCCGCCCAGCTCCTCGTCGCCCGCCAGGATCATGCCTCCGCCGCCGGTGGTGATGGTTTTGTTGCCGTTGTAGCTGAGCACGCCGAGTTTGCCGAAGGTGCCCAGGTGTCGCCCGTCCAGGAAGGAGCCCAATCCCTCCGCAGCGTCCTCCACCACGGGGATGGAGTGCTGCTCGCAGATGTCGCAGATCTCGCGGATGCGGCAGGCGTGGCCCAGAATGTGGACCGGCACACATGCCTTGATCCGCGGAACCTCCTCAGGGTGGGCATCGAGCCAGGCCACGAGCGCATCGGGGCTCATGCCCAGGGTGTCGGGGTCCGAGTCGATGAAAATGGGGATCGCGCCGGTGTTGGAGATGGCGTTGGCCGTGGCCACGAAGGTCAGCCCCTGGGTCAGGACCAAGTCGCCGTGCCCCACGCCTACCAATTCCAGCGCGGCCGTCAGGCCGCAGGTGCCGTTGACCACGGCCACGGCCCTTTTCGCGCCGGTGAAGTCGCGGGTCATATCCTCGAACCGGGTCACGTATTCGCCCACGCTGGACACGAAAGTGGTGTCGATGCAGTGTGTCAGGTATTCCTTTTCCCGTCCGGTGAAGACCGGGGCGTGCAGGAGAATGAAGGCCTCCGGCTCGCCGTAGAGCTGCCGTATGAATTGGATGATGGCGTCCACGATCCGTCCTAGATGTTGTAGATGTCGGCCTTGTAGCGCCGCAGGTTGTCCGGGTCCGCGAACCACTCGGCGGTCAGCGCAAGGCCCCGCTTGAAGCCGTCGAGCCCGCCGAATTCCGGTTCCCAGCCGCACAGCCGTTTGGCCTTCTCGTTGCCCGCGAACAGCCGCTCCACCTCGCTTTTGGCCGGGCGGATGCGCTCCTGTTCGCAGACGATTTCGATGTCCGCGCCCATGACCTCGGCGATGGCCGCGGCCGTGTCGCCGATCGAGACCTCGAACCCGCTGCCCACGTTGACCACCTCGCCCACGCAGGCATCGGACGCGGCCACGGCCTCGAAGCCGCGCACCGTGTCGGAGACGAAGTTGAAGTCCCGGGTGGGGGTCAGGGCCCCGAGCTTGATCCGTTCGGCCCCGTTCCCGATCTGGGTGATGACCGTGGGGATGACCGCGCGGGCGGACTGGCGGGGGCCGTAGGTGTTGAAAGGCCGGATGATGGACACCGGGGTCTCGAAGGCGTTGTGGAAGCTCATGGCGATCTGGTCCGCCCCGATCTTGGTGGCCGAGTAGGGCGACTGGCCCTGGAGCGGGTGATCCTCGGTGATGGGCACGAACTGCGCCGTGCCGTAGACCTCGCTGGTGGAGGTGACCACGCACCGTTCAACGCCCAGGTCGCGGGCCGCCTGGACGATGTTCAGGGTGCCCTTGACGTTGGTGTCCACGTAGGTGTCCGGGGAGTGGTAGGAGTAGGGAATGGCGATGAGCGCGGCCAGGTGCAGGACCACGTCGCAGCCCTTCATGGCCTCGCGCACCCCGTTGGGGTCGCGGATGTCGCCCGCGAAGATCTCCAGGGAATCCCGGATCTCCTTGGGCGATTCGTCGAGCCAGCCCCAGGAGTTGAAGGAGTTGTACAGGACGAATGCGCGGACCGAATATCCCTGGCGGACCAGGTGTTCCACCAGGTGCGAGCCGATGAAACCGTCCGACCCGGTGACCAGAATTCTTTTGTTATTGAGATGCATGGTGCTCCAACGGCGTTGGCCGTGAAAATGGCGAATGATGATGCTTCACTGTATATATCCTGTCCATGCCTATGGCAAGGCGGGGCGGCCCGGGGCCTACTGCAGTTTGAAGGCGAGCAGGCGCAGGGCCTCGTCCAGGCATTCCTCGGGGAGGAAGGTCTCCAGGCACTCCAGGGTCTCGCAGGAGTTCTTGTTGCAGGAGCGGCAGGGCAGCCCCTTGTCCACGCTGGAATGGCGCTCGGACTTGGGGCACCAGCCGAACCCGGTGGCTCCGTGGATGGCCAGGGACGGGGTGTCCACGGCCACGGCGAAGTGCCTGGGGGCCGAGCAGTTGCCCACGTGCAGGGCGGCTTTTTCCTGGATGGCGGCCATCTCGCGCAGGGTGAGCATGTGTTCGGAGATGACCGCGCCTTCGCCCGCCAGTTCGGCCACCTTGCGGGCCACCTCGATCTCGCCGGGGCCGTAGAGGATGAAGAACTTGAGTTCGGGGTGCCGCTTGCGCATCAGCTTGATCAGCCCGGCGAAGTGGCGTTCGGGCCATTTGCGGGTGATCCGCCGATGGGACGGGTCGATGGTCACGAAGCGGTTTTCCTCCATGCCCTCGGCCCGGATGAATTCGTCGGCCCAGGCCCGTTCCTCGTCGGTCAGGTAGATTTTGGGCAGTTCGCCATCCCAGTTGATGCCCAGCGGGCGCAGGATGGACGCCTTGAACATGGCCGCGTAGCCGTAGATCACGTCGCTGAAGTGGGTGTAGAAGAAGCGGTTGTACCAGGCGGTGTGCTGGGTCAGCTTGACCTTTGCCCCCGAGAACATGATCACGTACCGGCAGCGGGGCAGCCGCTGGAAGTCCACGATCAGATCGTAGCCGCCGCGACCGACCTTGCGGTACCAGAGCAGGGCCAGGAAGGGGTTTTTGAGCTTTTTCTTGTCGATGGCCCAGATGTGGGAAAGGTGCGGGTTGTTCTCCACCACGGGGAGGCACTTCTTTTCGGTGAGCAGATGTATCTCCGCGTCCGGAAAGCGTTCCTTCAGGAGCTGGATGGACGGCGTGGCCAGAAGCACGTCGCCGATCTGCCTGAGCTGGCAGACCAGGATTTTTTTCGGATGTAGATTGGAAATATCTTTCATTGCGGTCAAATCGGTTCTGGAAAGGCTGTAAACCTTCCGTGATCGGTTCGCTGGAGGTATGCACCCATTTTTCGCGGGGCACAAGCCCGCAGTCCGGGTGGCGGCCGACCTGCGGCGGTTGGGCAGGGTCGGTTCCGGGCTAATGGACCGTCAGCCGGGGGATGGCCGTGACGAAACGGCCGTTCCATTCGGAGACGTAGGCGTGCTCCTGCATGATTTCCTTCTGGATGTTCCACGGGAGGATGAGGATGTAGTCGGGCCGTCTCTCCCGTAGGGCCTTGGGGTGCAGCACGGGGATGTGGCTCCCGGGCAGGAACAGGTCCTGCTTGTGCGGGGAGGCGTCGACGCAGAAGGATATCAGGTCGTTCTTTATGCCGCAGTAGTTGAGCAGGGTGTTGCCCTTGGCGGCGGCCCCGTAGGCGGCCACCTGTTTCCCGTCCCGCTTCTGCCGGATGAGGAATTCGAGCAGATCGGCCTTGACCGCGTCGGCCCTGGCCTGGAAGCCGGTGTAGTGGGCGATCGTCTTCATGCCCTTCTCCTCCTCCGTTTGCAGCAGACCGGAGACGGAGGGCAGGACGGGACGGTCCGTTTCGTCGGCGTGGCGGGCGAATATCCTGAGCGAGCCGCCGTGGGTGGGCAGTTCCTCGACGTCGAAGATCGTCAACCCGCTCTCCCGGAATATCCTGTCCACCGTGGTCAGGGAGAGATAGGAAAAGTGCTCGTGGTAGATGGTGTCGAACTGGTTCTGGTCCATCAACCGCATGAGGTGGGGGAATTCCATGGTGATGGTCCCGCCTTTTTTCAGCGCGATCTCCAGCCCCTGGACGAAGTCGTTGATGTCCGGGACATGGGCGAGCACGTTGTTGCCCAGCAGCAGGTCGGGCCGGTTCCCCTCGGCCTTGAGCCTGCGGGCCAGGTCGGTCCCGAAGAATTCGCGCCGGGTGGGGACGCCGATCTTTTCGGCGGCGTCGGCCGTCCCGCCGGTGGGTTCGATGCCCAGGCAGGGGATGCCCTTTTTCACGAACCATTGCAGAAGGTAGCCGTCGTTGGAGGCGATCTCCATGACCATGGAATCGCGGTCCAGGCCTAAGCGCTCTTCCGCCATGTCCACGTATCGCCTGGCGTGCTCCACCCAGGAGCTGGAAAAGGAGGAGAAGTAGACGTAGTCGTCCGAGAATATCTCTTGGGAATTCTTGTATTCGTCCACCTGCACGAGGAAGCACTCGGAGCAGACGTAGAGCTTGAGCGGGAAATAGGTTTCCGGATCGTCCAGTTGCGATTGCTTCAGAAAGGAGTTGGACGGCGGCTGGTTCACGAGGTCGATGAACACGTCCTTGAGCGGCGTATGGCAGTGGCGGCAGTTCATGGCTAGCGGACCACTCCCATGGAGGAGAAGTCGATGTCCTCGAAGTAGCCCGCCATGCCGGTGATCTTCCTGATTTGCTCCGGGGTGAGGTTTTCCTTGCCCCGCCCGGTCTTGCCGACGTTGAAGTTCGACCGCTTCCTGTCTCCCTCGATGGTCTTGATGGCCCTGTCGATCTCCTCGTCCGAGGTCTTTATGCCGTAGAAGCCGCAGATGTCCCTGACGGCCTTGGGCTTGTCGGACATGACTTCCTCGTAGCTGGTCCAGTAGAGGTCCACCGCGTTGCTCTCCCTGGCCCGGTACCAGGACGCGTAGAACTCGATGTACCAGGGCACGAGCATGTCGATGATGGCGTCCAACTGTTTTTCCGGGGACAGTTTGGCGTAGGCGTCCTTCATCTGGACCATGGCGAAGATGGGCGTGCGGTGGCAGTGGTCGCGCAGGCTGACCACGATGTCGAAGATGTTGCGCACCAGCACGACAGGCCGTATTCCGCATTTTTGCAGGATTTCGATGTTCTGGTCCTTGGCCTTCATGTGCATGCGGCTGGAGATGCCGTTGAAGGCCTGGTCGATCAGGGCCGGCAGATAGATGCCCTGCTCGTCGTTCTTGACGCCCACGCAGACCTCTTCGGTCTTGTATCCCGTGATCTCGGCCATGACGTTGCGCAAAAACGTGGACCCGCTCTTCGGGAAGCAGGCGATGAATACCCGCTCGTCGGAGTGGGACGAGAGCGCCGAGGTGACGGCGTAGAGTCTTTTCAGCAGGCTTTTGGTCGGATGCATTATATCCCCTCAAGGATTTACGGGTTATGTGGTTATGTATTCGAATTGGCCGTCGCGGGCCGACAGGTCTGCCACGGGCAGCGGCCAAGCGATGGCCAGGGCGGGATCGTCGTAGCGGACGCCGCCCTCGGCCCCCGGGGCGTAGTATTCCGTATGGCAGTAGAGGAGTTCGGTGTCCGGTTCGAGCGCTTGGAAGCCGTGGGCGTACCCTTCGGGTATGTACATGGCCTTGAAATTGTCGGGAGTCAATATTTCGCTGTGCCACTTGAGGTAGGAAGGGGACTTGGGGCGGAGGTCGACGGCCACGTCGAAACACGCCCCCCGGATGCAGCGCACGATCTTGATTTCGGCGAAGGGCGGGTTCTGGAAATGCATCCCGCGTAGGGCGCCCCTGGCCGTGGTGCGGGAGAGGTTGATCTGCCTGATGGGCTTGTCCAGGCCTATTCCGGCCAGTTCCTTCGCGCAGAACAGGCGGGCGAAGATCCCCCGGTGGTCGCCCACGGGTTCCGATTCCAAGACGTAGAGCCCTTCGAGTCCGGTGTCGTGTTTTTTCATCACAGGCTTTCGTAAGCTTCAATCTGTTCCAGGGTCAGCGACGTGCAGTCGGCACCCTCGGACCACGCCTTGTACCAGGAGGCGGTCCGGTCCAATGCCGTGAAGAAATCCATTTTTGGGCTCCACTCCAGTACTCTGGCGGCCTTGGAGCAGTCGAGCTTGAGCAGGCCCGCCTCGTGCGGGTGGTCCCCTTCATCCAGCTCGTACCGGGCTCCGTCACCCCATTTCTCGCTGAATCTCGCAACCACTTCGCCCACAGTGCGGGTGGACTCGTCGGCCGGGCCGAAGTTCCAGCCGCCCTCGAAGGCGTGGCCGTCCTCTGCGAGCCTTTTGGCGAGCATGAGGTATCCGTGCAGGGTTCCAGGACGTGCTGCCACGGCCGGGTGGCGCGCGGCGAGCGGATCTTGACCGCTTCCCCGCGCGAGAAGGCCCGGACCATGTCCGGTATGAGCCGGTCTTTCGCGAAGTCGCCGCCGCCGATGACGTTGCCCGCCCTGACCGACGCCACGGCGGCCCGGCCGCTGCTGAAATAGCTTTTGATGTAGGAGGCCGCGACCAGCTCCGCGCACCCCTTGCTGGCGGAATAGGGGTCGTGTCCGCCCATGGGATCGTTTTCGCGGTAGCCCCAGATCCATTCCCTGTTCTCGTAGCATTTGTCGCTGGTTACGTTGATCACGGCCCGGACCGAATCGGTCCCGCGGACGGCGTCCAGCAGGTTGGCCGTGCCCATGACGTTGGTCTCGAAGGTCGTGAGCGGGTCCTCGTAGGAAGGGCGGACCAGGGACTGCGCAGCCATGTGGACGACGATGTCCGGCCGGAAATCGCGCATGGCTTTTGCCAGGGGAGCGGGCTGCCGGATGTCGCCGCCCAGGCGCTGGACCCGGGACGCCACGCCGGCCAGTTCGTGCAGGGACGGCGTCGTGTGCGGCGCCAGCGAGTAGGTGCCCACCTCGGCGCCCAGGCGCGTCAGCCACAGGGAGAGCCAGGCCCCCTTGAAGCCGGTGTCGCCCGTCAGGAAGACGCGTTTGCCCTTGTAAAATTCGCGCAGCATGCCCTTACCAGACCTTCCACTCGGCCTTGTTCTGATCCCAGAGCCTGTTCAGGTGCTCCGTATCCCGGAGGGTGTCCATGCAGGCCCAGAATCCCTCGTGGCGGTAGACCATCAACTCCCCCTTGGCGGCGAGTTTCTCCAGCGGTCCGTATTCGAGATCGCAGTCCTCGTCCGGGGTCAGGTAGTCGAAGATTTTTCGGTCGAACACGAAGTAGCCGCCGTTGATCAATTCGCAGGTGGTGTGCACGGGCTTTTCCTGAAAGGCCAGCACGCGGTCCCCGTCGGTCTTGAGCTCGCCGAAGCGCTGGGCCGGGTTGACGCCGGAGACGGTGACGATCTTTCCGTGGGAATGGTGGAAGTCGAGCAGCGCGTTGATGTCGATGTTGGCCACGCCGTCGCCGTAGGTCAGCATGAAGGTGTCGCCCTTGACGTATTTCTCCACCCGCTTGATGCGCCCGCCCTTGAGGGTGTGCTGGCCGGTGTTCGACATGGTTATGCGCCAGTCGGTCTCCTCGTGGCAGCCGTGCATGCAGACGTTCGCCCGGTTTCCCAGTTCGAGCGTGATGTCGTTGTTCATCCACTCGTAGTTGACGAAGTAGTCCCGGATCATTTCGCCCTTGTACCCGAGGGGGAGCAGGAAATCCGTGTGCCCGTAGTGGGCGTAGGTCTTCATGATGTGCCACAGAATCGGCCTGGAGCCTATGTTCACCATGGGTTTGGGCCGGAATTCGGTCTCTTCCCTGAGTCTGGTTCCAAGCCCTCCGCACAATATAATGACTTCCATGAGGTGTCCTTTGGTTAATTCCCGGCGCACTCGAGGCGGCCGCCGGGCGTCATGCCGATCGGCGTTTTTCCGTCGACGGTCATGACGCGTTCAACTCGATTGCGTCCTGCGGATGCCGGATGACGGGTCTGCCCGGATAGGGGAGTAACGGCTGCGTAGGGATTGCGCCGCAACGTCCGGGCCGTTTTTTGGGCCCGGCTGTTCACGCCCTGTGTGCCCATGCGGTTTCCCCGTTCCGCAGCCTTAATGGCATCCATTTATCTTTCCTGAAGAGTTTTGGCAAACCAGGGGTGAAGGAGGCCGTTCAAATTTTCCGGGCCCGCTCGAGTTTCCGAGTGCTCCCCCAGAACTTGAACGGCTCGTAATCCGGATAGGGATAATGGCCGAGGTTGAGGGCCATGGTCGCCTTTCGTTCCCGTATATACGCTTCCACGAGATTCTGCACGGTCAGGTTCCGGCCGCTGCAAACGTTTATTATGCCCGTAATTTTAGTCTGCAATACAATCGAAGCCAGGGCCTCGGCCAGTTCCTCGACAGGGAGATAGTCCCTGATCTGCTGGCCGCCCGACATGTTGAACGTTTTTTCCCCGTTGTCAATCGCCGCCTGGAGCTGGGCGAAAAGCGAGTTCGGATTTTGCCCTTTGCCGTAGGTGTAGAACAGCCTGGCCCATTGGAATACGGTCCCGCATTCTTCGGCCACGTTGCAAATTCGTTCTTGGAGCAAATGCTTGGCCCTGCCGTAGACTGTATTGGGCCGGACGGCCATGGTCTCGGACAGTTCGCCCTCCTGCAGGCCGTACTCGAAGCACGTGCCAACCACGAGCAGATGTTTCAGGCCGCCTCTGATCATCTCGCTCAGGAAAAAGGTGTCCGCGGGCAGGTTTTTGTCGAGATGGAAGGAGTCCTTGTAGTTGGGCAGGCCGTGCCAGGCAAGATGGACCATGCGGTCCGGGGCCCCCAGGGCTTCGAAGGGCGAGGGGGGCGGGGAAAAAACGTCCAGTTCCCGCCAGGAGACGTCCGGAGCCCAGGGCAGGGCCGCGGCGGCATCCATGTGCCGGGTGGTCGCGATCACCCGGACGCCCCTGGCAAGCAGTGCGGGGACGAGGTGGTTCCCGATGAATCCCGTTGCTCCGGTCACGAGTATGCGCATGTGTCTTCCTCTAAGAGTTCCGTACCCGTTCCATCAGTTGCTCGTATTCCAGGCGGCCTTCCTCGCCTATGAGCTCGAAGGATCGTTCCGTGTCGCGTTTTTGCCGTTCGAGCGCCGCGGCGCGCCGCTCGGCTTTCAGGCGCTTGTACTTCTTCTTGCAAAACGTCTTGCCGAGAAAGGTATTCCATTCGTTCCCGATCCGGTCTTTCAGGCTCTTGATCGGTTTGTCCTGGAGCCAGTACAGGGCCAGGGCGCCGTCCACATAGAGGCGGGAGCGGGCCTCGGAAATGCCGGATTTATCCTGCAGGTACGCCACGGCCGCCTGTTTCACCGCTGCCACTTCCACTGCGTAGCGGGCCTCGGTCGCCAGCTTGAACGGGCTGCAATGGTACCTGAGGTCCTGATCGTTGATGGACGGCCCCGCCTCGGTGGCGGAGTACATGATCGGCAGCTTGGCCCGTTTCCCGTGGATGAGGGCCATCATGACCACGTATGTTTCCATAAGGTAATAGTTGACTATCTCCGGCGGCAGCCTGCGCATGGTGTTTTGCCAGCAGTCGGTCCTGGTCACCGCGTAGAACACCGAGTCGAAGTTGGCGAAGTCCTGCAGGAGGCGTTCTTCGGCCCGGTCGGAATCCACTGGGAGGGAGTAGAGGTCGAAGTTGTTGGCGCCCACCCTGGACCGGTCGTTGTGGTAGCATTGGAAGAGCAGGCCGAGCGCAGTGGAATAGTCCGGGTTTGCCTCCAGGTACTCAATGCAGGTCTGTACGCCTTTCATTGAGTGGAGCGTGTCGTCGGCATTCGTGAACATGTATGGAGTATGGACATGGTCCAGGATCGGTCCCTTCAGCTTGTGCGGGATCGGCTCGCCCGGGCAGTGGATGTAGTCGATGGCCGGATTTTCGACGGAGGGCTGGTGCGGCTCCTGACTCGAATCGACAACGAGGATCGGGACGTCGAACTGCAAATAATACGGGAGGACCCTTTTCTCCAGAAGGTGGTGACGCTCATGCGTGGGGATAACAATGGTTACCATATTATTGATCATGTACGCGCTCCTTCGCGGGATGCCTTATGAAAAAACACCCCAATTTTTCATGAGTTGCCGAGTTCCGTCAAGAATCTTGGAATCGGTGCGGGGTTCAGGGAACA
This sequence comes from Pseudodesulfovibrio sp. 5S69, assembly GCF_037094465.1. Lineage (NCBI taxonomy): Bacteria > Pseudomonadati > Thermodesulfobacteriota > Desulfovibrionia > Desulfovibrionales > Desulfovibrionaceae > Pseudodesulfovibrio > Pseudodesulfovibrio methanolicus. Next base: position 2,873,441 of record NZ_CP146609.1, on the reverse strand, counting down.
AACAGCCTCGACTCATTCGACGTCCCCGTTTCAGGAGAGCGTCGGGTCCATGGTCGAGTCTTCGAATTGGGTCTTGTAGAGACGTTCATAAATCGGGCTGACCTGCAGTAGTTCCTTGTGCGTGCCCTTGGCGACGATTTTGCCGTCGTGCATGACCACGATGACGTCCGCGTTCAGGATGGTCGACAGCCGGTGGGCGATGACAATGGACGTCCTGCCGACCATGAGGTTCTCCAGCGCCTGCTGCACGATGCGTTCGGACTCGGTGTCCAGGGCGCTGGTGGCCTCGTCCAGGATGAGCAGGCTCGGGTCCTTCATGATGGCGCGGGCGATGGTCAGGCGCTGCTTCTGGCCGCCGGAGATCTTGACGCCGCCTTCGCCCACCACGGTTTCGTAACCGTTGGGCATCTCCATGATGAAATCATGGGCGAACGCCGCGCGGGCCGCCTCCTCGACGTCCTCAATGCGGAATTCCTTGTGCGAATAGGCGATGTTTTCGGCCACCGTAACGTTGAACAGGAAGGTATCCTGGGAGACCAGGCCGAGGTTGATGCGGAGCGACTCGAGGGTAAACTCATCCAAGGGGACGCCGTTGATGGTGATGCTCCCCGACTGCGGCGAATAGAAGCGTGGCAGGAGATTGACCAGGGTCGTCTTGCCCGAGCCGCTGCGACCGACGATGGCCACGCGTTGCCCGGCCTGGATGTCCAGGGAGAAATCGTCCACTGCGGGGACGTCCGAGTTGGGATAGGTGAAGGAGACGTTCTTGAAGGAGAGCTCCTTGAGATCGCCGTCGAACACGGTCTTCCCGTCATCCTCCACGGTGATGTCCGGCGAGTCGAGGATGTCGAACACGCGCTCGGCCCCGGCCAGGCCGCCCTGGATGTCGTGGTTGGAGGCGTTGAGTTTTTTGATCGGATCGTACAACTGCACGAGGCAGAGCAGGAACGCGGTCAGATCACCGGGGGTCATGGTTCCCTTGAGGACCTGGTTGCCGCCGACCCACATGACGGTGGCGCCGGCCACCGCGGCGATGATGTCCATGATCCTGGAGGAGCCTTCGGAGTACAATGTGCGACGCACGAGCAGCCTGGTGAAACTGTCGTTCTCCTTCTTGAAACGGAACTCCTCCCGGATCTCGTTGGCAAAGGCCTTGATGACCTTGATGCCGGAAAAGTTTTCTTCGAGCACGACGTTGATGTCGGAGAACTCGTGCTGCATCCTGCGGCCGTATTTGCGGATTTTCTGCCCGAAGTAGAAGAACGGGTAGATGGCGATCGGCATGACCAGCAGGCTCCAGAGAGCCAGGTAGGGATCAAGGTAGACGGCCGTGCCGATGAGCGCGAACAGGGTGAATACCTGCCGGATGAACATGATGCCGCTGGGCA